>NZ_SMKF01000042.1 GCF_004348325.1 Micromonospora sp. KC213
ACATGGAGTTCGACCGGTGGCGGGACAACGTCGACCGGCTGGGCGAGATCGCCGGCGAGGACACCGGGACGTACGCCGGCTACCTGGCCGCGCTGCGCGCCCGGCGGGCGGCGTTCATCGCGGCCGGGGCCACCTCCTCCGACCACGGCCACCCCACCGCCCGTACGCTGGTGCTCGACCCGGCGCAGGCCGCCGCCCTGTACGACAAGGGCCTGCGCGGTGCGGCCGACGCCGCCGACGCCGAGGCGTTCCGGGCGCACATGCTGGTGGAGTTCGCCCGGATGTCGCTGGACGACGGGCTGGTCCTGCAGCTGCACCCGGGCGCGGCCCGCAACCACAACCGTTGGCTGTACGCCCGGCACGGCCGGGACGTCGGCGGCGACGTGCCGCAGGCCACCGAGTACGTGCACGCACTCGCCCCGCTGCTGGACGCCCACGGCAACGACCCCCGGCTGCGGGTGGTGGTCTACACCCTCGACGAGTACACCTTCAGCCGCGAGTTGGCGCCCCTCGCCGGCGGCTACGCCGCGCTCTACCTCGGCGCGCCCTGGTGGTTCCTGGACTCCCCCGAGGTGCTGCGGCGCTTCCGGGAGGCGGTCACCGAGTCGGCCGGCTTCTACAACACCGCCGGTTTCGTCGACGACACCCGCGCGTTCTGCTCCATCCCGGTACGCCACGACGTGGCCCGCCGAGTCGACGCCGGTTTCCTCGCCCGGCTGGTCGCCGAACACCGGCTGACCGAGCACGAGGCCGCCGAAACCATCGTCGACCTGGCGTACCGGCTGCCGAAGAAGGTCTTCAAACTGGGGGATTTCTCATGAGTGTCCGGATCGCCGGCGTCGACGTGCACGACGTCCGCTTCCCCACCGCGGCGGCCGGTGACGGCTCCGACGCGATCAACCGGGGTGACTACTCGGCCACCTACGTCGAGCTGCGCACCGACGGCGGCCCGACGGGCGCCGGGTTCACCTTCACCAACGGTCGGGGCAACGAGATCACCTGCGCCGCCGTCCGCGCCCTGGCCCACCACGTGCGGGACCGCACGGTCGAGGAGATCACCGCCGCGCCGGTGGCCTTCTGGCGGTCGCTCGTCGCCGACCCGCAGCTACGCTGGCTGGGCCCGGAGAAGGGCGTCATCCACATGGCCACCGGGGCGCTGGTCAACGCGGTCTGGGACCTGCGCGCCAAGCTCGCCGGCAAGCCGATGTGGCGCTACCTCGCGGAGTTGTCCACCGAGGAACTGGTGGCCAACGTCGACTTCCACCACATCACCGACGCGCTCACCCCGGCGGAGGCGACGGCCATTCTGGACAAGGGCCGCGACGGCCTCGCCGACCGGCTCGCCGAGCTGGAACGCGACGGGTTGCCCTCGTACACCACCTCCGTCGGTTGGCTGGGATACCCGGACGACAAGGTCCGGGCGCTGACCCGCGAGGCGTACGCCCAGGGGTGGCGGGCGATGAAGATGAAGGTCGGCGGCGCGCCCGAGGACGACCTGCGCCGGGCCCGGATCATCCGCGCCGAGATCGGCCCGGACGCGCTGCTGATGATGGACGCCAACCAGGTCTGGGACGTCGACGAGGCGATCGCCACCATGACCGCGCTGGCCGAGGTGGACCCGTACTGGATCGAGGAGCCGACGCACGCCGACGACGTGCTCGGTCACGCCCGGATCGCCCGGGCGGTCACCGAGCTGACCGGCGGCCGGTGCCGGGTCGCCACCGGCGAGGTCGCCGCCAACCGGGTCATCTTCAAGCAGCTCCTGCAGGCCGAGGCGATCGGCGTGATGCAGATCGACGCCTGCCGGGTCGGTGGGGTCAACGAGGTCCTGGCGGAACTGCTGATGGCGGCGAAGTTCGGGGTGCCGGTCTGCCCGCACGCCGGGGGCGTCGGCCTGTGCGAGTACGTGCAGCACCTGACGGCGTTCGACTTCCTGCGCGTCGGCACCAGCCTGGAGGGGCGGATGGTGGAGTACGTCGACCACCTGCACGAGCACTTCGTCGACCCGGTGCGCACCCGCGGCGGCCGCTACCTGCTGCCCACCGCCCCCGGCTACAGCACCACCATGAAGCCGGAGTCGGTCGCCGGGTTCCGCTTCCCGGAGGGTCCGGCATGGCGGTGAGTGTCAGCACGGAGCTGCTCGGCCTGGCCACCCTGCGGCGGTTACCCGCCGAGAGCCGGCCGCTGGTGCGTCCCGGCACGGTGGCGGCCGGCGTCGTCCACCTCGGGCTGGGTGCGTTCCACCGCGCCCACCAGGCGGTGTACACCGAGACGGCGATCGGCGCGGCCGGCGGGGACTGGGCCATCGTCGGGGTCGCCCCGCGCAGCACCACGCTGGTGCGGGCCCTCGCGGCGCAGGACGGCCTGTTCAGCGTCAGCACCCTCTCCGCCGAGGCCGCGGCTACCCGGGTCATCGGGTCGCTGGCCGGGGTACGGCACGCGGCCAGCGACCCGTCGGCGGTGGTCGCCCTGCTCGCCGACCCGGCGATCCGGGTGGTGACGCTGACGGTCACGGAGAAGGCGTACCAACTCGACCCGGTCAGCGGGGAGCTGCGCGCCGACGCGCAGTTGACCCTCGACCTGACCACCGACCGCCCGCCGCAGACCGTACCCGGGTTGCTGGTGCGCGGGCTGCTCGCCCGCGACGCCGCCGACGCCGGACCGATCGCGCTGGTCAGCTGCGACAACCTGCCCGCCAACGGGCGGCGACTGCGGGAGCTGGTGCGGCAGGCGCTGGTCCTGGCCGGCGTCGCGGACGCGACGCTGGAGCGACTCGCCGCGCAGGTCACCTTCCCCGGCACCATGGTGGACCGGATCGTCCCGGCCAGCACCGACGAGACGCTGGCCACCGCCCGCGCCGCCCTCGGGGTGAGCGACCTGGCGGCGGTGGCCGCGGAGCCCTACACCCAGTGGGTGGTGGAGGACGACTTCCCCGGCGGTCGACCGGCCTGGGAGCGGGCCGGCGCGGTGCTCACCGACGACGCCGGCCCCTGGGAGCGGCTCAAGCTGCGCGGCCTCAACGGCGTGCACTCGGCGGTGGCCTACCTCGGTGCGGTGGCCGGCTGCGAGACCATCGCCGAGGCCCTGGCCCTGCCCGGCCTCATCGGGGTGCTGCGCCGGTTCGTCGCCGAGGACGTGGCACACAGCTTCACCCCGCCCGACGGGGTCCGGGTGGTCGACTACGGCGACGAGGTGCTGGGCCGGTTCGCCAACCCGGCGATCCGGCACCGCACCCTGCAGGTGGCCATGGACGGCTCGCAGAAGCTGCCGCAACGGGTCCTGCACACCATCGCCGACCTGCGCGCCGAGGGCCGACCGGCGCACTGGGGGTCGCTGGTCGTGGCGGCCTGGCTGCGGTTCCTCGGCGGGCAGGCCGACGACGGGCGGCAGTTGCCGCTGGACGATCCGCTCGCCGACCGGATCCGGGCCGCGCTGGCCGCCGCCCCGGACACCCCGGCGGGCACGGTGGACGCGGTCTTCGCGCTGCGTGAGGTCTTCCCGGCCGCGTTGGCCGAGGACGACCAGGTGCGGGCCGAGGTGACCGGCTGGCTGACCGCCCTGCGCGAGTACGGGGCGGCGGGCACCCTGGCGGGTGTCTCGTGAGCGGGTTGCCCCGGGTGGCGGTCGTCGGGGCGAACGGGCACGGCCGCTGGCACCGGCGGGTGGTCGCCGCGCTGCACGAGGCCGGCCGGGTACGGCTGGTGGCGCTGGTCGACGTGCGTCCGATCGAGGACGAGCCCGCCGCGCCGGTCCCGGCGGACGTCACGGTGCACACCGAGCACCGGGAGATGCTGGCGGTGGCCCGGCCGGACGTGGTGGTGGTCTGCACTCCGCCGCACACCCACCTGCCGATCGCCCTGGACGTCCTCGCCGCCGGCGCGGACGTGCTGCTGGAGAAGCCGCCGGTGCTCGACATGGCCGAGCACCGGACGTTGGTGGCGGCGCTGGCCGACACCGGTCGGGCCTGTCAGGTGGGCTTTCAGGCGTTGGGCTCGGCCGCGTTGGCCGAGCTGTCGGCCGCCATCCGGCGGGGTGTGCTCGGCACGGTCACCGGCATCGGCACGGTCGCGGCGTGGCAGCGCGCCGACGGTTACTACGCCCGCGCCCCGTGGGCCGGGCGGCGCAGCCTGGACGGGCGGCCGGTGCTGGACGGGGCGCTGGCGAACCCGCTGGCGCACGCGGTGATGCAGTGCCTGGCGGTGGCCGAGAGCGTCGTCGGTGCCCCGGTGCGCCCGGCCCGCATCGAGGTGGAGCGGTACCGGGTCCGCCCGATCGAGGTGGACGACACCGCGGCCCTGCGGGTCGTCGGCCACGCCGGGCCGCCGATCGTGGCCGCGGTGACGTTGGCCGGTGAGGAGTTCGTCGCCGGGGAGGTCGTGGTGACCGGCACCGCGGGCCGGGCGGTGCTGGAGTACCCGACCGACCGGCTGCTGCTGCCCGGTGACGACGCGCCGCGTACGGTGCCGGGCCGGCGCGGCCTGCTGGAGAACCTGGTGGCGCACCGGGCCGACCCGAGGGGGGTGCCGCTGATCGCGCCGTTGGCCCGGACCGCGCCGTTCACCACCGTGCTGGAGGCGGTCCAGGCCGCTCCCGAGCCGACGCTGCTCGACGGCGACCTGGTGAGCGTCAACGGGACCGGAGCGGACCGGTCGGTGACGGTACGCGGGGTCAACGCGGTCCTGCGCCAGGCAGCCGAGCAGGGTGCGCTGCTGTCGGAGTTGGCGGTGCCGTGGGCGGTGCCGCCGGTACGCGCAGATCTGACGGAAGGAGACGACTGACCCGGCCCACTGCGCGGGCTGCGGACGACGTACGGCAAACCTGGGACATCTCGGAGAGCACTCATGCGTCCACGACTCACGGGGGCGGCTCTGGTCGCCCTCTCCTTGGTCCTCGTGCCGGGCGCGGTGGCGACCGCGGCGCCCGACCCCACCGCGTCACCGCCCCGCTGGGCCGAGGCGTTCGCCCGGCAGACCCTGCCTCCCGGTGACGGCTGGGCCGCCGACGGGGTCGGCACCACCGGCGGTGCGGCGGCCACCGCCGACCAGGTGCACCTGGTCCGTACCCGGGCCGAACTGGTGCGCGCGCTGGGCGGCGACAACGCCACCAACAAGAGCAACGACACCCCCAAGGTGATCGTCGTCGACGGCACCGTGGACGGCTTCGAGGCCGACGACGGCACCCTGCTCGACTGCACCGACCTCGCCGACCCGGCGTATTCGCTGCCGGCCTACCTGACCGCGTACGACCCGGCGGTGTGGGGCCGGATACCGCCGAGCGGGGCGCTGGAGGCGGCCCGGGTGCGCTCGGTGTCCCGGCAGACGAGGCAGACCCAGATCAACGTCGGTCCGAACACCACCATCGTCGGGCTGCCCGCGGCCCGGCTGACCGGGCTGACCCTGATGATCGACGGGGCTGACAACGTGATCGTCCGCAACCTGACCTTCGACGACGCCCGGGACTGCTTCCCGGCCTGGTCCCCCACCGACGGCGACACCGGCAACTGGAACTCCCAGTACGACCAGATCTCGGTACGCCGCAGCGAGCACGTCTGGGTCGACCACAACACCTTCACCGACGGCGACAACCCGGACAGTGCCCAGCCGGTCCATTTTGGTCGCCCCTACCAGGTGCACGACGGGTCGCTGGACATCACGCACACCGCCAGCCTGGTCACCGCCTCGTGGAACCGGTTCGTCGGGCGGGACAAGCTGATGCTGATCGGCTCGTCGAACACCGTCGGCCCGGACGTCGGCCGGTTGAGGGTGACCCTGCACCACAACCTCTTCGACCGGGTCCTGCAACGGCTGCCCCGGGTCCGGTTCGGTCAGGTTGACGTCTACAACAACTGGTACCGCCTCGCCGGCGAGGGCTTCGCGTACGCCATCGGCGTCGGTGTGCAGTCCGCCGTGTACGCCGAGAACAACCACTTCACCCTCGGCGCCGGCATCACCGCCGGGGACCTGCTCTACGACTGGGGTGGCACCGCGGTCACCACCCGGGGCAACTGGGTACGCGCCCACGGCGGCCTGCCCCGCCCGGTCGACCTGGTCGCCGCGTACAACGCCGCCCACGACCCGGGCCTGGACTCCGACGCCGGCTGGACGCCGCGACTGCGTGCCGGTGCGGTGCTGCCCGCGCCGACGGTCCCGCTCGTGGTCGGTGCGCTGGCCGGGGCGGACCGACTGCCGCTGTAGGCCCGGGTACGCACCGCGCAATGCGTATCGCAGGAGGTGGGCCGTCGCGCCTGGCGCTCAGCGCGGCGACCCACCCTCCCACCACCGAAGGGTGTGTGGGTTCTCAGCAGAGGTGAACTGACACGGCCGGCCGACCAGCAGCGGACCAGATTCGGTGAGAAGCGCCAGGCTTTCTTGCTTCTCTCATCAGAAGGGGGGCGCGTCCTCGCCCATCAACGCCAGCACGACGCCTCCCTTCCCGCTCTTGAGGCTCTGGACCACGACCTTGCCGGTGCTGCCGTCGGGCAGCTCCAAGGTAAAGGTCTTCCCGACCGCGTTCTTGGGGCCATGGCCGGCGCTGTTGGCGGGTCGGAAGTCACCTGCCCACGGCGGGGTCCCACCCTTGCGGGCGGGCTCGGCGAAGAGTGCGGCGGTGCCGGGGGTCCGGGTGCCGTCCGAGGAAAGAAGCACTGAGGCACTGCGATAGGTAGCCATATACGCCAAGACTATCCCGGACTCCGCTGGTTCGCGTCACAACAACCACGCCGCGACGCGAGCGGCACGGGGAGCGAGCTTGATCTGCCCGCAGCCCTTGGGCTGACCGTGCGTTGGCCGCAATACCCAGATGGCGAAGCTGGGCGGCCTCGTCGGCGAATGGGCGACGAGGATGTCGGATGCCTTCTTTCTCGAGCCACCGGGCACCGAGGTGCCGGGTACCACCACGATCGAGTGGCTCGGGGAGTCGCTACTGGTCGCGCGGTCGGAGTTCGGCGGGGGCCGGCAGCCGCGTTCCGAGATGGGTCTCGTCCTCGGACGCAGCGACGCGAACGATCGGTTCGTCGCGCTCTACCAGGACGACCGCGGCGTCTGCCGCGAGTTTGCCATGACCTTCGACGACGGGCACTGGACGATGACCCGTGAGGACCCGGACTTCCACCAGCGGTTCATCGCCGACGTCGAGAAGGACCGGATTCTCGGCCGCTGGGAGGCGTCCGAGGACGCGGGCAAGTCCTGGCGGAAGGACTTCGACCTCACCTTCGAGCGCGCCTGAAATCTGGCGCCTCCGATCGACGAGCACCGCGCATCGCACGTCGTCCATCCGACGCCGCCCCCTCGGGACAACGAAGATCGGCTATAAGTGGGGGATGGATCTCCCGCCGTACCTCGCCACCATGCCGATGCACGCGATCACCGAGATCCACGGTGAACGCGGCCTGTTGGCGCGGTTCCGGCTGGAGATCCGGGCCTTCGACCCGGCGGCCCGGGACCGCCTCACCGAGGCCCTCGACCTCGCCGCCGACCTGCACCGCGACGACCGGCGGGCGCGGGAGCCGTACCTGAACCACCTGCTGCGGGTGTCGATCCGGATGATGCACCACTATCAGGTCCGCGACGTCGACGTGATCGTCGCCGGTCTGCTGCACGACACGGTGGAGGACCATCCCGACGAACTGGCCGGCCCTGGCGCCAGCGATCCGACAGCGGCGGCGCTGACCGCCCTCGCCGCCCGGTTCGGTCCGCGCGTCGCCCGCCTGGTCGGCGCGGTCACCAATCCGCAGTACGACCCCGACCGTGACCGGCACGTCCAGTACCGGGAGCATGTGGCGGCCAGCCTGGAACGGGAGCCGTGGGCGCGGGTCATCAAGGTCTCCGACTTCACCGACAACGGGCTGGGCCTGGTCTACACGATCGGTCCGAAGGTGGCCCGGTCCGCGGCGAAGTACCGACCGCTGGTGCCGGTGTTCCGGGACCTGATCTCCCGACCCGACACGCCCCTGCCGGCACCGGTGAAGCGGCACATCTTCGCCCAGCTCGACCTGGCCGAGGAACGGTTCAACGCGATCCTCGACGCGCCGAACTAGGTCCGGCGCAGTGCCCGGGTGGTCCCGGCCGCGATGGTGGTGACCAGGACGAGCCCGCAGGCCATCAACGCGTACGCCACCCACACCGTCTCCCCCACCGGCTCGAACGCCGACTCCTGGCGCAGGTCCACCAGCGGCAGCAGCAGGTCGACCGTGTAGACGGGCGCGCGGAACCGCACCGGGCTCGCCGGGTTCAGCGGGGTCGGCGGCACGGCCGTGAAGACGGCGGTGCCCACGGCGGCCAGCGCCACCAGCCAGAGCGCAGCCAGGGTGGGCCGGTAGCCATAGCCCTCCACGACGGCCCTGTCGGCCCAGATCCCGGCCAGCCGCGAACCGGCCAGGTCGATCTCCCGGGTCCGCGCGCCGACAAGCTCGAAGCGGTCGGTGAGGTCGCAGCGGCTCAGCCGCACCGGGTCTCCGCGTAGGAGAGATTTAGCGCGCCGGTGATCTCGGCGCCCACCAGGGCCAGGGCGGCGAGCTGCCCCGGCTCGGCGGACGCCGCGCCGGGGCAGCAGGGCCCGGATGACGGCCGCCCGCACCGTACGGTCCTCGGAGTCGGTGAGGTCGACCAGGCCCTTGGCGCGGGAACGCCGCCCAGAGCGCCCTCTCCGGGGCGGTCAGCTCCAGGTCCACCCCGCCATGGTGGCCGCAAGCCCGATGCGCGGCGGCGTCAACCGGCGGTGACCCGGCGACGCAGCTCGGGCAGCCGCTCGGGCGCGGTGCGCAGGACGACCCGAACCTGGTGACGGCCGTGCGACCAGACATCGTCGAAGACGTCGAGCAGGGCGACCAACTGCGCGGGCGGCTCGTCACCGAGGAGTTGGTCGGCGTCCTCGACCGTCAGGGCGAGCGGACCGGCCTCGACCAGGTCGAGCAGGCAGTCGGCCAGGGCGTCCCAGTTGTGCCCGAAGTACCCGGGCAGGTCGAGGGTCTCTGCCAGTCGGGTGAACAGTTCGGCGCGGGTCCGCGCGGCGGCACCCGGGACGACGCCCGTACCGTCGCCCTGCTCGGCGGTCAGTTCCAGCCACGGCGGCGGTTCGGTGGTGCGCATCCGGTCATCCTTCCACCGGTCGGGCCGGCTGGTCCCGGCCCGACCGCGGGGCGCTGTCAGAGCAGGTAGAAGTTCGCGTAGTGGTCGGGCGAGAACCAGGTCTTCCCGGTGCTCCTGTTGACCACGATCCGGTAGGCGTCGCGCGACGCCCCGTACGCGCGGGGGTAGACGTCGTACTCGTAGTAGGTGGCGTCGGCCGGCAGTTGGCCCTCCCGGTTGTAGAACCGGCCACCGGCGAAGTTGGACAGCCCGCCGCTCCAGGCGTACCAGCCCCGGCTGGTCGGGAAGCCCTTCGCGGCCCAGCCGGAGCGGGCGGTGCGGGCGTCCGCACAGCGGGCCATCGTGCAGGAGTTGTAGACGGCGGCCGAGGCGGAGTCGGTCACCGTCGGCGCGACCACGCTCGGGCCGACGAGTGCCGCAGCGACCATCGCGGCGAGCAGGGCGAACGTGCCGACCAATCGGCGCAGGCGGATCAGCGGGGCGGACGGGTCCACGGTGCCTCCAGAACGTGGGACATCGAAGATGCTCGTCCAGCAGTCTCGACGCGGCGGCCTGCCGGCGTACAGGCCCACGCCGAAACTAATCGATGAACGTCCGATGTCCGCCGACGGTCGGCAGCCGAACGGGGGCTCCCCGAGCGCCCGTCGTCACTCCCGCGGCCCCGCACTCAGAGATCCAGGACGCCGACGGTCTGGCCACCGCTGCGCTCGCCGGTCGGCCGGAAGCCCAACCTGAGGTAGAACGGCTCGGGTCCGCCGTCGCGCGGCTCCCAGGTGACGTACGCGTGGGTGCCGCCGCGAGCGCGGATCTCCCGGCAGACGGCCTCGACGGCGAACCGACCGTAGCCGTTGCCCTGGGCCTCGGCGGCGATGTTCAGCCGCCACAGGCCGGAGCGCCGGTCGTCGGGATCACGGTCGGGATTCCAGGGGATGTCGAGGAAGGCCATCAGGAAACCGACCAGCCGATCACCGTCGTAGATCAGCCTCGGCCACGCGTACTCCGGGTAGACGTACGCCTCGGCCAGCGACTTGACCACCGGCTCGACCAGGTCCTCCTGGTCGGGGTGGACGGACAGCGCGAGCGCCGCCTCGTAGTTCTCCTGGGTGATCGGCTCCAGACGCATGCGGCGCACCATAGCGGGCGGAGGCGGCCGAGCGCCCCGCGTTATTCGTCGGGTCGGGGTGACCGTGGTGTCGCCGCCGGGTGGCAGGATGTCGGGTGTGGACTGGATGCCGCTGCTGAGCACCGGGGCGGGGGCGCTCATCGCGCTCTCCGGCAGCTTCCTGGTCGACCTGCGCCGGGAACGCGACACCCGCGCACGGGACCGCGATCTGGACCGCTGGCGCACCTGCGTGGACTTCGCACTCGCCCTGGACGCGGCGCACACGGCGCTGCGGTCCGTGCCAGCGGGCGACCGGCAGGCGGCCAGCGTGGCGATGACCGAGGCCGGGGCGTACCAGGCGCGCGAGCGGCTGCTGATGTCCGGCACACCGGACCTGGTGGTGGCCGGTGAGGTGGTCTTCCACCGCCTGGTGGCGATGCGCAAGCTGATCGGCGCGGGCTCCGACCTACGCTCGCCCGCCGGGCACGAGTCGTACCACGAGTTCGCCGAGGCGCTGTGGACATTTCGGATGGCGGTCCGCCAGCACTTCGGGCACCGGGTGATCCCGCCGGGAACGCTGGCCCGCAAGGACTGGTCGGAACGGCACGAGTGCACGTACTGCGCGACGCCCACCTGACCCGTGTCAGAGGTAGGCGAACCGGACCGGTTCGCGCAGCACCGCCGCCGCCGATTCGACGTCGGCGAGCCGGGCGGCGAGGGTCGCGCTGGCCAGTCGAGGTGGTAGCGCGGCGCTGAACTTCAGCCCCGCGAGCGCCTTCTCGGTCACGTCCGGCAGGCAGATGCGCTGCTCCGCGTCCGCCGTCGCCGTCCGCCACATCTCGCGGTCGAGGTCGTGGCGCAGCCGGATGCAGGCGTCGTCGTACCGCTGGGTCGGGTCGGCCAGGTCGTTCAGGGTGGCGATCAGGGTGGCGTTGGCCCGGAAGCCGGCCCACGTCCACCAGCGAACCTCGCCCTCCCGGTCCCTGACGATGACGGACCCGCCGGGATGCACTGCCGCATCGGTGTCGTCGCGCAGCGCCGCGAGGCGGGTGTTCGCCCGGGCGGTGAGCATGACCGCCGGTTCGGCGCCGAGCAGCACGTCGCGCATCGCCCGGACCATCCGGTACGACAGCCCCTGCGGCGACCCACCGGTCATCCACAACGCCTTTCCTCCGCCGTCCGCCGGCTCGACGAAACAGCGCCGCCGCTTCCAGTCGGTGTGGGTGACCCGCCAGCTTCGGCCGGCGAGCAGGAGCAGGCGGGGCCCCTCGACCTTCGCCGTGAGCAGGGCCGGGTCGGTCCAGCCGATCTCGGTTCGTCCGGACAGCACGGTGAACTGGGGTGGAGCGGTGAAGACCGCGAGCATGTCCATGAAGTGGCGGCGTCCGAAGCGCCGCTCGGCCTCCGGACCGATGAAGAGCATGCCGGAGTCGGCATCAAGGTAACCGTGCTCGACCAGGTGGCGCACGATCACCTCGGCACTGCGGTCGAAGGGTGCCAGTCCGTTCCACTCCTGCGGCCACAACCGGTCGCCCACCCGGTGCCGTTGCAGCGCCAGGGCGAGCACCTGCTGAGCCACGATGTGCCGGGGCTCCGGTGGCGCGGCGACGGCCTCCACCCATCCCTGCTGCCACAGCAGGAGCAACCCGGCCGCTCTCAGCAGTCCGTCGCCGTCGAGGGCGAGGAACAGACAGTTGCGGGTGCTGCCCACTCGTCGTCCGGTCCGTCCGATGCGCTGGAGGAAGGCCGCGACGCTGCGCGGAGCGTCGATCTGGATGACGCGGTCGAGGTCGCCCACATCGATACCCAGTTCCAGCGTGCTCGTCGCGACGATGACACAGTCGCGTTCCTGGGCGAATGCTTCCTCGGCCCGGTGACGCTCCTCGGCCGACAGCGACGCGTGGGAGAGGTACGTGCGGACGCCGAGCGCGGTCAGCCGCTGACCGAGTTCCTCGACCAGCGCCCGCGAGTCGCAGAACACCAGCCTCTTCTCACCCCGGTGCAGCGCTGCGATCACCTTGGCCGCGTTGTGCAGCGACCCCACGTAATCCAGTTCGACCTCACCGGCCGGCGCTGTGGTGGTCGCTGTGGTGCCCGGGGCGACCACGTGGCCCGTTCGCCGTCCCCGTCCGGAGCCCTGCAGCCATGCCAGCAGTTCCCCGGGGTTCCCGACGGTGGCGGAGAGGCCCACCCGTTGCAAGGGCCGCCCGGCCACCCGGCTGAGCCGCTCCAGCACGGCCAGCAGGTGCCAGCCCCGGTCGTCGCCGGCGAAGGCGTGCACCTCGTCCACCACCACCGCACGGAGTTGCCGGAAGAATCCCCCCTCGTCGACGGTGGCGCTGACCAGCATCGACTCCAGCGACTCCGGCGTTGTCAGCAGCACGTCCGGTCGGTCGCGCAGGATGGTGCGCCGTTGGGCCGCCGTCACGTCGCCGTGCCACAGGGCCGCGCGGCGGCCCAGCCAGCCGGCGTACGTCTCCAGTCGCGGCAGCAGGTTGTTCAGCAGCGCCTTGAGCGGGCAGATGTAGAGCACCGAGGTGCCCGACCAGTTTCCCTCCGCCATCCGGGACAGCAGGGGAAACATCGCCGCCTCGGTCTTCCCGCCGGCGGTCGGTGCCAGCAGCAGCGCGTCGTCGCCGTCCAGCAGCGGGCGCACCGCTGACTCCTGCAGAGGGCGCAGGCCCGGCCATTGCAGCGTGTTCACCACATGGTGCAGCACGACGGGGTGCAGCAGGTCAGCGTCCATCAGCTGTCGGCGGCGAGATCGAGTGCGATGTCGCCGGCCCAGCTGGCGTTGCGTTCCACGTCGGTCAGCTCGGTCGCGGTGAGGGTGGGGGCGTAATGCTGTCGGGGATCGAAGGTGTCGAACTGGTCAACCCGGTCGAGCACGTCTCCGACCAGCTTCTTCAGGAACAGCCGCGGCGCGACGCCCACTTTCCCGCCGAGCCCGCCGGCGACCGCCCGGGCCAGGTTACCGAGGTAGGCGTCGTCGACCCGGGACGCGACCCGCTCCGGTGCGGCCGAACCGTCGGCGTACAGGTCCCGGACCCGGGCGCCGAGTTCGACCAGGGAGTCGATGGTGAAGCCGGTGAGGCGGATCTGCACCGCGCGGGGGTTGTCGAAGCGGGCATCAGTGGTGAAGTCAACCGCGAGCCGCTGAGCCAGCGGGGCGAGGCGCTGCACGCCCTGCGGCCCGTCGAAGAACGCCGGGGTGCCGGTGATCAGCAGGTAGAGGCCGGGGAACCGGCCGGAGTGCACCTCGTCGATCAGTTGGCGCAACGCATTGAGCGCCTTGTCCCGGGCGTCGGAACGAACCCGCTGCAATGTCTCCACCTCGTCGAGCACCAGCAGCAGCCCTGGATGCCCGCTGTCGCGCAGCACGACGAGCAGCCCTTGCAGGAAACTCAGTGCCGCGAAGTGGTCGAGGTCGCCCCGGACACCGGCGACCCGGCGGGCCGACGCCGCGACGTGGGGCTGCCCACCCAGCCAGGCGAGCACCCCGTCGGCGGTGGCGTGGTCACCGGCGAGCGAGGCACGCCGGTAGCCGCGCAACGCGGCGGCGAAGGCGGGCGCGCTGCGGTTGACCGTGGCAAGCCGCTGGTCGAGCAGCACCCCGACGGCACGGTCGAGGGCCGCCACATCGTCCGGTGCCACCTCCCCGGCGGCCAGGACGTCCTCCTCCAAGGCGTAGAACCAGCCGTCCACCACCGGCCGGAGGGCGCTGGGCGGGAAGGCCGCCGTGGTGAGCCGCTCGGTGAGCCGCCGGTAAACGGTCTCCAGCTTGTGCAGCGGTGTCTCGTTCTCGGAGATCTGCACCTCGGCGGTGGCGAAGTTGGCGCGCTTCGCCCGCTCGGCGATCCAGCGGGTGAAGAACGTCTTACCGGAGCCGTACTCGCCGCGAACGGCCTTGAACACCGCGCCACCGGCGGCGACCGCGTCCAGGTCCTCGCTCACCGCGGTGTCGAACCGATGCAGCCCCACCGCGAGGAGGTCCAGTCCGGCCGAGGGGACAGCGCCCCGTCGCAGGGCGTCGATCACCGCCCGGCGCCGGGCCGGGCTCACCCCGTTCATGCGTCACCGTCCGGCAGCCCGAACTGGGTACGCAGCAGCGAAATGTCCAGCCGCACGGTCCGACCATCGTCGATCAGGGACAGAACCGGGTAATTGTCGACGTTGAAGATCCGCTGCAGAGTGATGACGAACCCGCCGGCCCGGGCCGGCAGTTCCCCGGCCCGCTGCGCCAGCACCGCCGCCGGCAGCACGCCCTTGGCCTCCACCAGCGCCCGCATGGCCGCCTCGATCTTCCCACGGTCGATCCGACGCGGGGTCAGTCCATGCTGGGCACCGAAGAGTTCGGTCGCGAGCAGGGCGGTGACCAGGTCGCTCCCACCGGTCGCGGCAGGTGCCGGCGCCGGCTGCGGCACGTCGAACAGGGCATCTCCGGTCACGACGGGGGGCTTGCGGCGCGACCGGGACCCCGGTGCCCGTGCCCGGGCCGGCTCGGGGGGGCTCACCGCCGGCGCGCCCACCTGCGGCTGCCACCACTCGGGCCGGCGCCCCTCGACCGGCACCCAACCGGCGGGCACGTCGCTGACGTTGGGCAGCAGGTAGGCCAGCAGCGGGACGGTCACCTCGGCCAGCGAGGCGCCGCCGTGATATCCAGCCCTGGTCGGCCGGTACCGTCGCAGCGGGTCCCACAAGGCGATGATCCGGTTCTGTTCGGCCACCACGCGAGGGCCGCTCAGTTCGATCTCACCCGGGCCGGCAGGAGCCGGGCCGGTACGGTGCCGCGCCGACACCGCATCGGTGGACCGCACGTACTCGCCGTCGCGTTCCAGGACATGGCCGTGGTCACTGGTGATGAGCACCGCGCGGCCCGTGTAGCTGGCCAGATCGAGCAGGCTGCGCAGGAACCCGACGTCGGTGAGCTGCCAGCCCGGTTCGTCGCCCTCCCGGCCGTACGCGAGCGCGTCGTCGACGGTGTTGATGACCACCGCGACCAGGCGTGCCGGATCGGCCATCGCGGTGCGGATCTCCTCGGAGAAGACCTCCCCGGCGCTGCCCCGGGCCGGCCCCTTGTGGAAGATCCTGGCGCCGGCCCCCCACCGTCCCTCGGCGAACAGGCGCAGCTCGGTGTCCTGGTTGCCGCTGCGCAGCGCCCCGGCGAAGAGGGAGGTCCGGGAAACTGCGGTCAGCGTGGGCAGGGCGGCCACGACACCGCGACGCCGACCGGCTGCCCGCCCGCCGAGCGGGTCGTATTCGACCCACTGCTGGGACAGTTCCTGGGCGAGTTCGGCGGCCACGGCCGCACTCATCCCGTCGAGGACCACCAGCAGCACCGGACGCTGCGCACGGATCAACGGCTCGACGACTGTGGGGAGGAGGTTCTCGATGGTGAGGAGATCACCGTCGTTACCCGGCCCGGCGGTGGCCCATGCCGCCAGCCGGCGCGCGAAGGCGCCGTCCAGGTCGCGGCGCCGCTGCTGCGCACGGTCGTGGACGGCCCGGAACGCGGCCCGCAGGTCGGGGTGGATGTCGTCACCGGCCCACACCTGGTGAAGGGCCCGGTCGACCCAGCCCCACTCCTCGATGTGTCGCTGCACGCCGTCGGCGACGCTGGCCGGCGGCGGAACGTCGCTGGCGAGCCACCGGACGAGTCGCTGCGCCATCCGGATCCGGTGGATGCGGCCGGCCTCCGACTCGGCCAGCAGATGCCCGTCCAGCGCCTGGACGGCCTGGTCGAGCGCGGGGTCCGTCGGGTCGTCCAGGCCGGCCAGCAGCGCCCGGGACACCGCCTCGACTCTCCTGGTGAATCCGGTGCGCAGGATCGCGCTGTGCCCGGCGATGCCGGTCGCGCCGAACTGGATGAGCAGTTCCTCTGCCCGGCGCAGGACGGCGTGGCCCTGACGGCGGGGTGCGGCGGAGTCGCCCCGGCCGCGTTCGCCGGGGGCGGCCAGCAGCCCGGCGACCACCTGCACGGCCGCCTCGGCGAAGCTCCGTACGGTGGCGTCGTCGTTGAGGTGACCGAAGTGCTGGTCGATGCGCCCCTGGATCCGCCCGGCGTCGGCGGCGTCGGTGCTCCAGACCGCGTCGCAGACCAGGCCGAGCGGCAGCGCGTCGGCCCCGTGCCCGGCGGCCACCAGGGCGAACAGGGCCCGCGCGGGGCGACCGAACTGCTCGATGAGCCAGTTCGTCAGGCCGTCCCGCTCGGCGGCCCGCAGCAGCGCGAAGGCGTCCACCGCTGCGGGTTCGGCGCTCCACCGCAGTAGGGCAGCCACGTCGAGGTCGTCCGAGTTCTCATCCCGGCGTTCGAGGCCGAGCCGGACGGCTGCGAGGTGCCGCAGCGCCACGTCGCGGGTCAGCACCCGGCTGCTGAGCCTCGGCCAGCCGGCGGGGGGCATGGCGTCGAGCAGGGCCTCCCCGGCCCACGACTCCTGTTCGAGGGCGCTGTCTGGCAGGTGCGCGCCGAATGCCTCGACCACCAGATCCCAGGGTTCGACGGTGATGACCTGCTGCCGGAAGATGCGGCTGCGGACCCCGAGCCCCAGGCGCGACTCGGGCACATCGGTGAGCAGCACCAGCACCTCGTCGGCACGGTCGGCGACGAGACGCTCCCAGACGGCCAGCGGCGACACGCACGCCGCGACCCGGGCCAGCCGCCCGTCGGGCAGCGGCAGCGTCGGTTCGTGCGGCCAGGCCGGCTCCGCGCGCAGCACCATGACCGGGTACGGGTCACCGTTGCGGTGCCGGTCGAGCTGTTGCACCACCTTTTGGTGCAGTGCCACCGGGCTGACCCGCGGCGCCTGCGACCGTGCGGCTGCCTGTGTCACGACACGATTCTCCAGGTCACCTCGATGGTGCCGGCGGGGTGGGCGATCGCGGCGGTACGCAGCTCGTCCAGAGCCTGATCGAGTTCGGCCGCCGAGGCGGTGGCCTGTCCCGTCACGACGGTGCGACCCGGCCGGTCGTCACGGGGCGGCGGCGCCGAGCCGGTGCCCGCTCGCTCCTCGGTCGACTCGCTGCGACGGGTCGCCCGGCGGATGAGCGCGATCGCGGCGGACTGCGCCCGATCGAGGGCCGGGGCGAGCGGTGCGGTCAGTTCGTCCGCCGCCCCTACCTGACGCAGCTGCGCGAGGATCGCCGTGGCCTCGGCCGCGAAGGGCTCATCGAGCCCGGCGATGATGTCGAAGTTCTCCCACGACGTGGCCGCCAGCGCCGCGCACACCTGAGCGGCGCTCTTGATGCTCCTACCGGCACGGTCGGCCGGCCCGCCGAGTTCGGCGCGGGCGAGGCGTTCGACGGTTTCCGCCGGCGACCGTCCATTCGCCAGCCTCTCCAGCAGGTCGGCGCACGCCCGGGCGGTCGCCAGGCGGCCCGCCTCGGCGTCCCGGTCGATCCCCAGCCACTTCGCGTACGTCTCCAGCGCGCCGACGAGCTGGTGTGCGGCCTCCCTGTGGCGGGCGGCCTGGGCAACCAGGTCACGGCCGAACATCGCCACGAGACGGCCCCGGCGCAGCGCGACCGGCTGGAAACCGAAGATCGCCCCCGCCCGCGTCCGCGCTCGCTCCCAGTCCTCCTCGCCGGGCAGACTCTCCTCGCGCAGGGTCAACTCACCGGTGATCTTCCCGAGTTCCGGGCTGACCGGGCTGCCGTGCAGGTAGAAACCCCGGTCGGTCTGCTCGGCGAAGGTCGCCACCACCAGCTGGGCAACGATCGGGTCGAGGCCCCGCGCCTTGGGGTCGTCCATCCACCGGAGCAGGTCGGTCACCCGCAGTTCGCCGCCGATGCCCTCGCTGGCGGCCTTCTGGTGGAAGTGTTGGGACCACTCCCCCTCAATGACGAACGCCGCCTCGTGCATGGTGCCCAACCTCAGCGGATTGGCGATGCGGCGCATGGTCTGCCGGTGCGCCCGTTCCACCTCGACGCGACCCTCCGGCGACTCGACCGCCCGCCGGACGTGGTCGAGGACGACCTTGACCTCCTGCTGTCGTACCGGGTCACCCTTGCGGTCGGGGTCGAAGTCGGGGTGCGCCGGGTACTGCTCGCTGAGCATCTGGTCCCCGATGCTGCGCAGGGCGTCGTTGAAGGTGGCGCCCATCGGCAGTTTCGGTTCCAGCGCGCGGGTCAGCGACTGGAGGTGGTCGTCGAAGCCGAGCTGCACATCGGTCGGGTGTTTGGTGGCCAGCCCGTACGCCTGGCGCAGCACGCCCTGCATCTTCGCCAGCAGCGCACTGCGCTGGTTGGTGAGCGCGCCGTGGGCCCGCCGCCGGTCGTCGGGGTTGAGGTGCTCGGCGTGGCTGTCGAACCGCTGGCCTTCGAGCAGCTTGTCGATGATGACGAGCTTGCCCAGCTCGTTGCGGCGCTCCACGGTGAGCGCCGCCGGGATCCAGCAGACGGTGCGGGCGGTCGTCCGGCCGAGCAGATCCTGCACGCGCTGCCGGTCGTCGGCCGGGCCGTGGCTGCCGTCGTCGAACGGGTAGTCGACGATCACCCGCCAGCCGGCGGGGTCGTTCGGGTGGAATGTCTCGTCGCGGATGTCGTGGGGGTCCCGGACGTTGCCGTAGACCAGCTCGATGACGCGCCGGCTGCCCCGCCAGGTCAGGCTGGCCTCGGTGAAGAACGAGTCGCTCCACGGCACCCCGAGCTGCTGCCAGAGCAGCCGCTGGACCATGTGCTTGCGGGCGCCCTCGTTGTCGTAGTGCTTGGCGGTGGCGAGCACGCTGTCGACGTCGACGCCGACCAGTTCCAGGGAGACGACGGGGTCGTCGCCCTCCCCGATGCGGATCTCGGGGAACTGGCCGGCCCAGTCGGCGAGCTTGCGGTTGACCTGGGCCACCTCGCCGCCGGGGATCGGGCTGGTGATGCTGCCGTGGTTCAGCGCCGACAGGCGTCGCCCGGTGAGGTTGCGCAGCGCCGGGACGCTCGGTGCCAGGGCGGCCAGCAGCAGCGTCTTGACCAGCCGGTCGTCGCCGGTGAAGGCGCGTACCCGGCCGGCCGTCTCGGCGGGCAACGGGTCGCCCCGGCGGGCGGCGTCCAGGTCGTCGTCGGTCAGGCCGTGCTGCCCGAGCAGGTACGGGCGCAGCTTAAGGTCGTAGAGCTTCTGGGCCATCTCGAACTCGACCTTGAGCTTCTCGGTGAAGGGCTGGTCGCCGCCGCCGCTGATCACGTCGTAGAGGTCGCCGAGCGGCACGAGCTGCCCCAGGCGCAGCGTCTCCCGGCGGTCGACGAGAAGCTGACGCATGAGCTTCAACGCTGTCCGCGAGCGCTGCAGGGCACTGGAGACGTGCACCAGGGTCGAGACGAAGGCCGGGCTGAACGGGTAGGTCGAGCGAAAGGCGTCCACGTCCGCGCCGCTGGCGGCGTCCGTGCCGAGCAGGGTGTCGAAGACCTCCCGCCGTACCTTGGTGGTGGCGTCGAACGCCTTGCGAATCGCCTCGGCGGCCTCGTCGGTGAGCGGTTTGAGCAGGCGGCGGCGGGCGATCTCGGGAAGGTTGCGGTCCTCCAGCTTGATCACGTCGAACCGCCCGCTGGCCAGGTTGAGGGTGTCCTGGTAGCTCAGCTCGTTGGCGCCGACGACCTCTTCACCGACGAGTTCGCGCAGGTCCCGCTGCCGGGCGATGAAGCTGATCACCGGGATGGGCCGGCGGGTGTCGCCGCCCTCCACGAAGTTGGTGATCTTCTGGATCTCCCGGGAAACGAACTGCTGGTCACCGATGGAGTTGGCCAGCCAGAGGATCAGCTCGTCGAGGAAGAGAATCAGCCCGTCGTACCCGAGTTCCTTGGCGTGCCGGCTGATCTCGGTCAGGCCCCGGTCGAGGGAGATGAACGCCTCGGCGTCCTCCCGGGCGTTGCTGAAGAAGCCCACATTCCAGCTGGTCAGTAGGTCGTTGACCAGCTTGCGACGCAGTTCGTCGCGGTAGTCCGCGCCGAACGCCTGGTCGAGCCGCTCGGGGGTCCAGAACGCCTCCGTGTCACCCCACTCGTCCTCGACGTCCCCACCGGGCAGCCCGGCGATGAACTGCTCGTCGCCGATCTTCTCGCGCAGCGAGGCGGCCTGGGCCAGCAGCGCGTCGGTGCGGTGCACCGCCGGAATCGGCGCGTCGGGGTGCAGCGCCCGGACCCGGTCGACGTAGCCGCCGAGCACCCGCTGCTCCAGCGACCGCGCGTCGAGCAGGTGGTACGGCACCAGGAGGAACCTGCGCCCGTCCAGCCAGACGCTGTGCTTGGCCACCAGCGGGGCCAGTTCGTCGCGGCCCCGGGCGGCCGGCTCGCCGCGCAGCAGCGCGTGCAGCACCGCCATGAAGTGCGACTTACCGGAGCCGAACGAGCCGTGCAGGTACGCGGCCTTGGAGGCGTGGCCCTCGACCGCCGAACGGATCAACCCGAGCGCCTCGTCGAAATTCCCCAGCAACCGGTCCGTGACGACATACTCGCGGAGGGTGGCGTCGGCGTCGGCGACGCTGTCGGCGAGCTTGAGCACGAAGTCGCTGGTGCTCGTGCGCTCCGGGATGTGGATGACCTCCCGGAGCAGGGGCGCGGAGGTGGGCGAAGACATGCCGTTCACCGTACCGAGAAACGCCGTGCCCGCACCGACTGAGGCGACCGCCATGCCATCTGATGACCGAAGGGAGGATCAGAGATGGCACCACCCGCCAGGCTCTCCCACCGGCGCTGCTGTCAAATCAACGACGGATCGCTCCCGGCCTTGTTCGGCAGCCGCGACTTTGCGAGCATGTCCGCTCAACAGTCGTGACCTGATGACCGAAGCGTGCGTTTCGACCCGTACGCGCCCCACCAGGAAGGCGTGTTGCTGGCGGTGGATGCCAACACCTACTCACTGAAGCAGATCCTCACGCAGGATCGCCGGTACGTCATTCCCACGTTTCAGCGCGACTACGAATGGACTCTCGAGGGTCAGTGGCAGTTACTCTTCGACGACCTCGCGGAAACCGCCGACCGTCTGTTCCAGGCGCGCCAGCAGGCGGCAGCCAGTGGCGATCCGCTGGCCAAGGCTGACAAGAAGGTGCCACCCCATTTCCTCGGTGCGATCGTCTGCGATCAGCTGGCCGCCGCGGTTGGCGGGCTCGACCTCCGAGCCGTGATCGACGGCCAACAGCGGCTGACGACCGTTCAGCTCGTTCTACGGGGTGTGTTGGACGTGCTGATGGAACACGACTCACCTCGTGCCAGGCAGGTCCGCCGGCTGCTGGAGAACCATCCCGACATCGTCGACTCACCCGAGGAACGGCACAAGCTCTGGCCGCGCCGTAAGGACCGTGAGGTGTGGCCGGTGGCGATGGCTGACATCCTCCCCGACAAAGGCGACCACCTCTATCTGCAGGCACGCCGCTACTTTTCTCAAAGAACACGTGCGGCGGTACAGGATGAACCAGAGCACCTCGATGTTCTCGTCGACGCATTGCTCGACCTGTTCAAACTGGTCGTCATCGACCTCGAGGACAACGACGACGCCCAGGTCATCTTCGAGGTTCTCAATGGACGGCAGACTCCCCTCTCCGCCGCCGACCTGGTGAAGAACCTACTCTTCCTTCGCGGGGAACTTTGCGATGAGAAGGAGTTGGAGAAGGTCTACGACACCTATTGGGCACCGTTCGACGAGCAGTGGTGGAAGGCGGAGGTCGGGCGGGGGCATGCCCAGCGCGGCCGTCGAGACGTACTGCTCTCGGGATGGCTCACCGCCGTTTCCAGGTCGGAGGCGAGCGTCAGCCACCTTTACAGCCAGGTCCGGGGTTACCTGGACCGCGCGGATCGCAAGACGGTGGACGTGTTGGCCGAGCTACACGGCTTCGGACGGGCGTACCGGGTGGTCGTCGGTGCCGAGCCCGCCGAGTCGGAGACGCTTCGGCGGTCGTACCAGCGACTCGACACTCTGGGCATCACCACCGCCACCCCACTGCTGATGTGGCTGCGCACGCTGCCGCCCGACCACCTCACGGCGCGCAGCCATGCGCTGGTGGTGCGCGCCGTCGAATCCTGGGTCGTCCGAAGGCTGCTGGTCGGTGCCAACACCCGCGGCTACGGCAAGGTGTTCGTCGACGTACTGCGGGCTGCGACCGACCAGGCGCCGGCCGACCACGCGCTGATCGTCGACGCCGCGCTACGGGTGCTGCGCGGTGTGGACAACACGCTCTGGCCGGACGACGACGAACTGGTGAAGGCGTTCGCCACCCGCAAGTTCTACGGAAACCTCACCCAGGAGCGGATCCGCCTGGTGCTCGGCGCGATCGACCAGCACCTGCAGGAGTCCAACCCGAAGACCGAGCCGGCCACCTTCCAGTACGAGAAGTTGCAGATCGAGCACGTCATGCCCAGGCAGTGGCGGCAGCACTGGCCGTTGCACTCAGCAGACGACGCCGGCCAACTCATCGAGGCGCAGCGCCGGGACGAGGCGATCCACCGGATCGGCAATCTCACTCTGGTCACGCCGACGTTCAACGGTTCCGTGTCCAACGCTGGTTGGGCGGTGAAGCGGCCTGCCTTCGCCGAGCAGTCCAAGCTCCAGATCAATGGTTCCATCGCCGTGCGCGAGGCGTGGTCTGTCGAGGCGATCGACGAGCGAGGCGGAACGCTGGCGAGGTTGGCAGCCGAGGTGTGGCCCCGTTTCTCCCTTCCTGAGGCTAGCTCGGAGTAGCCGATCGCTGACAGGATGGCTATTGGCTGCTCTCGGATGGAAGGTGGTCGCAGCATGACGCGTGGATCGTCCTCCCGACCGGCAGATCAGGTGTCGCCTCGACGGCAGAATGTCAACGCGCTCGCGATCACCCTGATCGGCGTGCTCGCGGCAGGGTGGATGACCTACCTGTTCGCGCCCTCCGTCAAGCAGCACGAGGATGACGCGACCGACCCGATGAAGCTGGGCGAGGCGGCTTTCCACATCACGGTCCGGGAGTCGTTCCGCGAGGACGCCGACGGCACCACCTGGGTCTTCCCGGCGGAGCTACCGGTGGAGACGTTCTCGTTCCTCAATGCCCGGCCGACCGCGGGGTCCAGCCAGGGGATCGCCGAACATGAGAAGGCGAAAAGCGAGCGCCTCGCCGAGCTCGGTGGCGTACGGGTGAGCTCGCTCTGCTACCCGGACTGTGTCTCCGTGTCGCGGTACCGGGTGACCCTGACCGGAAATCGGAAGCAGCCGGTGCACATCGAGTCGATGCGGGCCCGGATCCGGTCGGAGCGGGCGGCACCGGCCGGGACGCTGCTGGTGATCCCTCGCCAGGGCGGCGGGCCCGTCGACGTGGTCCACATCGACCTGGACTCCCCGAACAAGGACGCCCTCACCGCCGACCGGGAGGGCAAGCCGACCGGCCGGGTCTTCACCGATGTGGAGAACCGGTTCGCCGGGGAGGGGGAGCCGCTGGTCTTCGAGGTCGTCGGCGCGACCCGACGGCCGGTTCTGTACGAGTGGGAGCTGGTGCTGGAGGTGACCCAGGACGGTCGCCGGGAGACGGTGGTCGTCAACCTGGAATCGGGTGATCCGTTCCGCACCGTCGGCTGGCGCGCGGTGCCGAAGTACGGCGTCACGTACGGGCGCGACACCAGCGGCTCCTCGACCATCGTCGAGCTGGCGCGGTGACCGGCGATCACGGGCGCCCCGCGTAGTACACGGAGGCGACCTCGTGCGGCTGAGCGGCAGCACCATCGCCACTGGCCAGATCGATGACCCGTACCGTCCAGTACGGTTCCGTCCGGGACATCAGGGGGTCGTCCGGTCCCTGCACGACAATGCCCCGCCCGCCGCAGTGGTATCGCGCGGTGAGCTGGTCGGGCAGCAGCGGGTGTGGGCCGCCACCGCCCCACCGCGCCGTGCACCTGGCGCCGTCCCGCAGTTCGATCAGCAGCGGGTTACGCCGTTCCTCCGACGGTGGGTTGGTGGTGGCCAGCGCCTTGCGCGCTCCGTACCGGAACAGACGGTTGCTGCCCGGCGTCCCGCAGAGTAGCTTCGTGCGGTCCGCCTCGATCCAGCAGGCCTGCGCGCCGAGGGTGAAGGGCAGGCACGAGACAATGTCCGGTGCGGTCGCCGAAAAGGCGGGAGAGCACCGGTCCGCCCGGTGCTCCGCGCTCAGATCGGTGACGTGGTAGCCCGCAGCCGGTGCGCCGTCGCGGGTCACCGGCGCGAACTGGACAACCTGGGTGCCGGCCCCCGGGTTCCGGATGCCAGCGGCGCCGCTCAGCTCCATGCACGCCGCGCTGGCCGTCAGGTCACTCTCGCTGGAGGTGGTGGCGCAGACCACGTCGTCTCCCTGCTGCGGAGCGGGCGTGCAGACGGGAACGCCGGCCCCTTCGCGGCAGCCCCAGTACAACAGCGTGATTCCCGGCGACACGACCCCGGTCAGCGAGAGAGCCCGTAGGGGTTTGTCCGGCTCCTGCATCACCCGGACCACGGGCAGGCACTCGCCGAGCGCCGCCACCTCGACGCAGCCCCCTTCCCGCTTCCCCTCGACGGAGATCTCGGCGGAGGACGAGGTGAAGACCACCCGGACGGGCAGCAGCCCGGGTTGCCGCAGGTCGCGCAGGAAGCGGACGCCGAGACCACCGCCCACCCCGACGAGGACGACAACCAGGAACAGCACCAGCGGGCGCGGCCGCCCCGAACCCGTACCTGACAGTCGCACTGCTGCCTCCCTCACCGAGAACGAGCGCGCCCGCCTTCTTCGTCGAACAGCGGTGCGAGCTGTTTGAGCAGGGCCGCTGTGCTCACGTTGCGGGGCAGGTCGAGTTTGAGATCGATGTCCGGCCCTTTGACCGTCAACACGACGGACTGACGCTCGTCACGCAGTCGCCAGTTCCTGATCGCGGTGGCCAGCGCGCCCAGCTGCGGTTGCAACGTCGCCAGGGTGGCGAGGTTCGCCAGTACGCCGACGCCTTCGATGGCGAGCGTGACGGCGGAGATGTCCCGAACGCCCTCGTAGGGCAGCGCGAGTTCGTCGATCACCTCCGGGGGAAGCAGCAGTTTGACGCTGGTCATTTCTCGCCTCTCGTCAACGATGCGATCCGTTCCTGAACAGTCCGGTCCAGTGGACGTAGGGTCGTCGAGGCGACCGCGCCACTGAAATGTCCCTGCACGTGGTGGATGCCGAGGTCGTAGATCTGCCGCAGGCTCACCGGCGCTTCGTCGTCGTAGCCCTCGACGATGACCGCCCGTGGCTGAGGCGCGTGCCCCTGGTCGCTGGCGTACCGGGCCACCCGCGCCACCAGCGCCAACTCCTCGACCGCCAGGGGATGGTGCAACACGGCCCGGTCGACCTTGATCTGGGTGAGCCGTAGCTCCGCCATCCGGGCCAGCGACGCGTGTCCCACGCCGAAGTCGTCCACCGCGAAGTTGATGCGCAGCTCCCGGGAGAGCTCGGTGAGCCGCCGGTGGAAATACACCAGGGGTTCCTGCGGCCATTGTTCGCCCGGCCCCGGCGTGATCGGATCCTGCTCGGAGATCTCGAGGGTCAGGGTCCGTGGGTTGACCTCCGCCTCGACGAGCGCCTTGCGCACCTGATGCAGGTACGAGTCGCTGAGCAGTGAGCGGACCGCGACGTTGACCGACAGCGGCTTGGTGCCCTGCCACTCGGCGGCGGCGTCCGCCTCGGCGTACGAGTGGATCGCCTTGGACAGGAGAACCGCGTCACGTTCGATGATGAAGCGGTCGCCCCAGTCGTACGCCATCCACAGCGCCGCCAGTGGCGCGCGCAGTTCCCGGTCGTTGCGGCGGGCCAGGGCCTCGAAGCTCTGGATGCTCACCCCGGAGGCGCGCAGATCCAGTTCCACCACGGGCTGGAACACCATGATCATCGACTCGACGAGCTTCTGGTAGAGGCTGAAGGCGTACTCGTACAGGGTCGTCGGCAAGCGCCCGAAGGCGGTGCGCAGCGCGGTGAGCACGGCCATCTCCGCCTGCACCGGATCCTTGAAGGGGTCGGAGTCCCAGACCGCCCGCAGCATCACCGCCAGCGGCTCTCCCATGTCGAGCTGGGCCAGGCCCGGGTCGACCACCGTGAGGGCCAGCGTCCGCTCGTCGGCGTAAGAGAGGGGGACGCAGAGCATCCGGCGCCGGGCACCGTGGGAGACCACGTGCCCGGGTATGGAGGTGCGGTGCTGCAGCGCCTCGACCGCCGCAGCTTCGAGCATCGGCCGCAGGGTCTCCTTGTCGAACCGGATCGTCGCGTTGAGCACGGCGAAGTCGGTGCCGGTGAATTCCACGACCGCGGCGGAGTCCGCGTGGAGGGCGTGGCAGAGGAGCTCAACCCGGTCGGCGTGGCCACCCTGCTGGTCGTGGTGCGGCGGCCGGTTGTCGCGGCGGAACATCCGGCCGAGCAGTTGCGTGATCGAGTTGCTCTGGTCCTCCAGCGGGTTCTTGCAGGGGCGGGTGGTGCCGGGGTTCGCCGGCGCGTTGAGCGCCTGCCGCTCGTGCCGGGACAGCGGCGGCTGGGTCAGCACGGTGCTGGGCCCGTACGTGCGTACCCACTGCACCGGTGGCGGTTCAATGCCCTGGTCGGCCACGAAGGCAGCCATCTGCGCGAACGACACCCGGCGGGCCTCGTCGGCCGCTTCTCCCCGCAGCGCCCGCAGCACCTCGTGGGTCAGCACCCCGTGCCCATGCTCGGCGCTCTCCCGCGCCACCTGGCCCCTGGGGCAGGCCAGTAGGGCGCTGTGCCGGTCGACCTGGGTGCGGTACGTCTGCATCGCCGCCGCGTGCCGCCGGTCGGCGTCGGCGTAGATGCCCGCCTGGCAGCAGTCGAGGACCAGGAACGAGGTGCCCGCGAACGCCTCGAAGATGTCACGTTGGAGGAACGACATCCGCAGCCCGTTGTCCGGCTCACGAGGCAGCCGCTCGGGGTCGAGGTCGGCGGTGACCAGGTAGGCGTCGAGCTGGTCGTTCCACTGCGGTACGAGGGTGTGACCGGCGAAGTAGACCAGCAGCACGTCCGAGGGCCCGGAGCTGAGGACGACCTCCCGCAGAAACGCCTTGATGTCCCGTGAGGTGGCCTCGGCGCCGGAGAACACCTTGACGTTGCCGTCGTCGAAGGTGCCGTAGTCCTCGTCGAGGAGCACGCCCCGCAGGGCCTGCACGTCACTTTCCGCGTACCGCAGGTCCGGCAGTTGCCGGTCGTAACCGCACTGGTTGACTCCGATAAGGACAGCCTGTCGCTTACTCGGCGCCATCGCACCCCCGGAGGCGATCGGTCGCGTCGTCACCGCGCGAATCCATCTCAACGCTGCAGGTGACAGTAGCGGCTACCCGGCGGTCACCGATCTGAGCAGCGAGTCAGATATCCGTCACGCTACGGGGCCCGGGGTGACGCGCCCGCGACGCACCGGCCGCTCGTACCGCCAGATCTCGTGATCGAGCGCGGTGGGCGACACGTCGAGACGTTCGGCAGCCTGCATGACCAGCGTGACCGCCTCCGCCGGTGCGATGCGGTCCCGCCCGAGGGCACGCGCCACGAACCGGCAGATCATGCGGTCCGGCTTGACGCCGGGCAGGCGGGCCAGCATCAGCAGGTAGTGCCAGGAGACGCCGGAACGCTGCCCGGGCAGGGCCAGCCACGCACGTTTCACCCGGGCCTCGTCTGGCCCGGTCGCCACGGTACGAAGATCCTTGACTGTCTCGATCCCGGCCTCGGACAGCGCTTCTGCTGCCTGGTAGACCGCTTCGGCCTTCCGCACCGCGCCCGGCCGGGTCGACACCCGCTGCTGGTTCCTCAACCGATCCGCGAACCGGTCCGGCCCACCGGCCAGCCTGACGTGCTGGAGCAGGTCGGACGCCCCGTCCCGGTCGGCGTTGCCGCCTTCGGCACGACGACACTCCCGATAACGGCTCACCACATTCTTCACGGCTTCGTACCGCACGCCGATGGACCAGATGGCGTCCAGGACGCACAGGGCGAGACTGTCGGGGTAGCCGGACGGCATCGGCCGCCACGTGTCGGGCGAGCCGAGCACCTCCCGCACCGAAACCGCCAGCCGCTCACCGTCAGGCGTCATGTAAGCCTCCCTGTTCACGTCAGTCCGAGGTGTGCGTGGGCTCAATCCGCCCGCCTCCAGCAGCGACCCAGGTGACCGCGAACCACATCGCCGAGCCAATGTGGCTGACGGTCGCCCACTCAGTCTTGCTCGTCGTCCCCGCGCCGACGAAGCGCTCGCTGGGCGATCCGGTTGGAGAGCTTGCCGGTCGCTGATTTGGCCCGGCCGAGGGTCTCGTTGCCGAGGCGCCTGGCGGCGCCAACGCCGTCTGCTCCTGTCTCGAGCGCCTTGTCCCGCACCTCCTTGGCCGCGTCCGCCCATCGTCTCGCCTCCGACGACTGGCGAGCGCCTTCGATCCCGAGCCGGCCGTGGAAGTCGACGACGGCGGTCGAGACATGGTTGCTCGCCTGTACCACGGCCGGGGAGTCCATCGGGTTCAGCAACACCTTGGTGTTGGCCCTGTCGGCAGCCGCACCCATGCGGGCCATCAGGCGCTCGGTGCATCGTGAGATGAGTTCCAGCCGGTTCTGCCGGGCAGTCTTCAGGCCGAGGCGATGCTCGTCCAACTCTCCCGGAGAGGTATCCAGCACCCGGTCGAGTTCGAGCACGGCGATGGCGTCCTGCAGTTGGAAGCAGCGCGCCAGGACAGCGAGCCACTCCTGCGTCTTCGCCTCTGCTTCCTTGGCCGCCTTGGCGAGATCACCGATCTTGGTTTTGCGCTCCAGCTTTTCTGCGAGTGCGTCGAGTTGACGCAACGCGTACGCCTGGGTCCGCGCAATCGTCGTCGACGTGGCCTGCACCTTCGACCACGTGACCTCGGAGACCCGGCCCACCTGCTCTCGGATGGTCATGGCCTCCTCGATGACGAAGCCAACCCCGACCATGTCCGCCAGCACCGCGTCCTTCTGGGCGCGGAGCACGTCGTCGATTTTCTCGTCGATCGTGGCGAGGTAGTCGGTGATGTCGTCCATGGCCTGCTGCATCGCCAGCTGTGCCATGAGCCCGGCTGCACCGGCCAGGAGCGCAGGGTTGGACAAGAACGCTCCGGGGCCACCCTTCACGAACTGAAGGTTCTTGGCGAACTGGCCGTTGGGTGCCCGCAGCGCGGCATGGACGTTGCCGGAGGACGAGTTCGTGACCAGCGGAAGCTTCGACGCGGCCCGCGCGGACTCCTCGGTCAGCTTCATCCAGCGGCCTGAGTGGGCGGCGATCTCGGAACCTGCCTGTGCGACTCCCGCAGCCCTTCCGAGGGCAGGTCCGAGCCGATGCAGCCCGAGATCCTTCGACGGCAGCCCCTCGGAGATTAGAAATCGTTCGACAGCCATCGGATCGCCGATGACGGCCAATCCGTCGCCGTCACTGATGAGCTGAATCTCGTTGTCCATCGTCACCTCCTGACGGTGCGGGCAGGGTGAACAGCGACGCCTTCGGCTCTGTTCACTGCTTCGCCTTGCGACCTCGGGTGGTTTTCGGTGGGCGCCACGACGTGAGCGCCTCGTCGGTCAGGTGCAGCCGGTTGGTGGTCTCGGCGAGGAAACCGTCGTAAATCTCCGCCGGCGACGACCCCCACTCGGGGTCGAACTCGCCGTGCCACTGGCGTACCCAGGGCAGGATCTCCCGCAGCCCGGCGACCAGCGGCACCAGCCGCTCGGCGGGCCAGCCGTCCTCCTGCTCGCGGGCGACGATCAGGGTGGCCAGCGCCTGGGCCTGTTCGCGGTGGTCCCAGCCGGCCCAGCCGACCAGCAGCGACGGGTCACCGTCGCGGCTGGCTCCCGGGTACGACACGAACCGTTCCTTGGGCACGTCGAGCTTGCCCCGGTGCTTCCAGTAGCTGCCCTTGACGAAGTCCGCCGAGGTGTACTTCGGCGGCACCGGGATCTGCTTGCGGAACTCCCGCTTCGCCGCCTCGTCGGGCAGCGCGTCCTCGGCGCGTTGCAGGTCCCACACCTGCTCCCAGTCGGCCCGCTTGACCAGGCCGGAGTCCTTGTAGCGCAGCGCGGCCAGGTGCGGCACGTGCTCGTCGGCGACCAGGTCGGCGATCACCTTGCCGAGATCCTGACCGGGCGCGTAGAGGTTGGCGACGGTGAGCACGTCGTCGTCGCGGAGCAGCTCGTCGGCGAGCTGGGCGGTGGTCAGCGGGCGCGGCTGCTCTAGCCCGTCGACGTGGTGGTACCACAGCTCGCGCGCCTCGCACCGGTCCAGCAGCCAGTCCCGCAGCGCCTTGGCCTGCATCTTGTCCCAGCCCTCGGTGGCCCAGCGCCGCTTGCACTCGGGTCGCTCGATCAGCCCGATGTTGCGGTTGGACTCGATGAGCGCGATCCGCCGCTGCACGACCGCCTTGTACTCCTCCGACCAGTGCGCCGGCAGCTCCGTGATCGGCGTCGACCCGTGCCGGGCGAACCACTGCGTTTCCAGGCCCTCGTCGCGCATCTTGCGGGCGAGCACGATCTCGAACGCCCGCTCCCCCAGCGCCAGCATCGGCGGCCGGACGCTTTCCGGCGCGGTCAGGTCCTCGTCGAGGAGCCCGTAGAGCGAGTAGACCTGCCAGTCCAACTCCTCCTGGAGGCAGATCATCTGGCCCCGGGTGGCGTGCCACTCGTAGGCGGCGGCGTCCAGCCGGTCACGGGTGGGCACCCCGGAGGCCGCGACCGCCGCCGGGGTCACCGTGGCGAGCCGCTGCGCCAGGCCGTCGATCTCCCGACTCAGTTCAAGGGGGTACGCCAGCGGCAGCGGAAACTCCTGCAACTTGGTGCCGGTGAACTCGTAGAATCGTTCCCACTCCTGGCTCTTAAATCCCTCATTGACGCCCTGGCTGCCCTTGTCATGGCTGACCTGCTTGAGCCAAAAGCAGGCGGTCGAACTGTTTAGCACCCCGAGCAGCCGCAGGTGATCGTCCTCCGAGGCTCCCTCCGGCAACTTGATCACTGGTGCCGTCCGTGTGGATGCCCGATGCTCGCGATCTAGCACGAAATGGGCATGCGTGGCAACGAAGGCGAATCGCAATGCCCACGGGTGTGCATTGCGATCGGCAGGAAGCTGGTGCCATTCCCACCAGGCTCGGCCAACGCTGAGGTAAGTCCCGCCACCAAATGTGCTGCGACGCCAAAGCTCGGCTCTCAAAGGCCACATGTGGCGCACGAACAGGGGATCAAGATCTTGATAGCGAAGGAGCACTGCGAAGTCGCCGTATGGCATCGCCATCAGGTCATACTCGGCCGCGCTCCAGTCACGAACTTGATCACCTTTGTTCGACTTTCGCCCGTGCAGCCTCCCGGCACGACGAGCTAGTGGACCCGAGCTAGGAAGGGTGAATGCGTCATCGGCATGGGTGTCGCCGAAGAAGCCAATCCGGGTGGACTCTTCCTTCAATCGATCACCAGACAGACGTTCGATGTCCTCTACAAGCTCCAAGCCGCCGGCCTGCAGGATCCAAGGATAGCGGTTAAAGTAGCGGTTTCGCTCCAGATCGTCGACAGCCACCCATGCGCTAACCGAGCCAGGCTGATCAATCTGTTCGACTATGGCGCGCCAGACAAAACCGTCGCTTGCCGGATCAGGGGCACTGGGTTCACCTCGCACGCTACGGACCGCACGAACCGACACAGAGTGCCCGTGCCTTTTAGGCCGTCCGACCAGGATAATCGTTGGCGTGCCATGACCAGGGACGTAAGCCCCTGAGGTATCTACGACATGCGTGAAATCGACCTCGGTAGCGAAGAAGGGTTTGATCAGCGGTTGGCCGAACTCCCGCTTCATGAAGGCGTTTGCCGTGATTTGGCCGACGAAGCCCGCATTGCGGCCGTCAGCCCCTGATCTTGACGCGAGTTGAAAGAAGCGTTGCGCGAAAGGGATAGTCAGTGAATAGCCGCCGGAACATGCGTCGTAGATTTCGCGGTACAGCTTGTTCAAGGCCCTGTCGCTGACGGTGATGTAAGGCGGGTTGCCGACCACCACGTGGTAGCGACCTTGTTCCAGGATGCCTGGATGCTCGCCAACGTCTTCGGTCGCGTAATGAAACTGCGCTAGCTCGTCTGAACCACCGAAGAGGTCAAGTTGACGGTGCTTGATCAGTGAGTCGCCGACCGCTAGGTGCATCGGGAAGACGTATCCGGCCGAGTCGGCGAGGGTCTTGATGTTGCTGGCGCGGAGGGCGGCTACCAGGAGGCGGAAACGGGCGATGGCTACCGCGAAGGGGTTGATGTCGACGCCGTGCACCGCGTCGAGGGCGAGGCGTACCCACTCCTGGGGGTCGCGGTTGGGGGCGTGCTGCTCCCACTCCTTCAGCAGCCGGTGGAAGGCGCCGAGAACGAAGTGGCCGGAGCCGCAGGTGGGGTCGATCATCTTGACCACGTCGTGGCCGAACTCGTCGATCGCCGGGGTCAGGGTCAGGTCGAGGATGAACTCCTCGACGAACTCCGGCGTCTGGAGCAGCGCGTACGTCTTGCGGGCCGCCTCGGAGAGGTCCTGGTAGAGGTCGCCGAGGAAGCGGGTGTCCCACTCCGGGTCGGTGAAGTCGTGGACCAGTTCGCCGGTTTCGCCGCGCCGCCGCCAGAAGGCGATCAGGTTCTTCGCCTCGTCGTGCGACAGCGGGATCTGGTAGAGCGGGTTGTGCCGGTTGTCGAACAGTGACCTACCGGCTTGGGTGCTGGCGATGGCGTCGAAGCCCTGGTGCAGCCAGTCGCGCAGGGTCTGGTCGGGGTGGTCGCGGAAGAACTGCGCCTCGGCCTCCTCGGCGAGGACCAGGCGGTCCCCCGGGCCGGCCAGGTACGGGTCGGGCAGCAGACCGTTGTCCTCGCAGAAGCGTACGAACACGGTGCCGAGCACCCAGGCGACGGCGACCTGGGTCACCCGCTCGTCCCGCCAGGCCGCCCAGGTGGCGGCGGTACGCCCGACCTTGAAGGCGTGGTCGTACTCGCCACGCAGCTTGAGGCGCACCTCCTCGACCGACTCGGCCTGCTCCCGCAGGTCCTTCTCCAGGTTCTTGACCTGCTTCTGCAGGTCGGACAAGAGCAGCTTCCGGTCGATCACGCGATGACTCTAGCCGTCCCACCCTGCGGGCAGCGCCCTCCGGACAGGCCGAAAGAGGGGGCAAGCGGCGGCATTGACGGTCCCCACACGGAGCACCGTCACCGTTAAGGTGGTTGGCCGGTGACCCATCGTCCACGATCGTTCGGGAGTTGCGGCATGACGTCGATCGAGACCGAAACGCTGAAGCGCGCGGGCCAGACGTTCCAGGACGATGCCGCGATGGCGGCCGAGAAGCTCGTCGCCAAGCTCGAGACCATGTCCATGCCCCAGGAGGCGTTCCCCGTCTTCGCCTGGAACCTGACCGGCGATTACGAGACCCTGCGGCAGGGGGCGCTCGACGTCAGCCGCGCCCTGTTCCAGTCTCTCGACGCCATCGGCCAGGCCCTGTCGAACATCGCGAGCCACTACGAGCAGCAGGAACAGGTCCGCACCGACAACTTTACCTATCCGAACTGAGACGAGACAGGCACGGGGGCCGACAGTGAGCGACTCTTCCCTCTACAACGCGGGCAGGTACGGCGACGGAGACTCCACGGAGAACCTGTGGGTGCTCATCGGCGTACTCGGAACGGCGTTGGGTGCCTGCGTGCTGCCCACCGTCGGCGGGCCGGTGGTGGTCGCCGGGATAACGGTGATGACCGAGTTGAACGTCCGCACCCCCGACCCATGGGATCGGGGGTCGGAGTCCTGGAACGAGGTCAGCGACCTCTTCGCGCAGATCAAGAACCGGGCGACGCGGCTCAGCGCGGACGTCGACGGGCTGTGGGCGGATCGCGGTGCCGAAGCCTTCAAATCCTTCATGGCCGGGCACATCGAGCCCGCGCTGCAAGCCTTGAGCACTGCCGCCACTGCCATGCGGAACATGTGCGACAGCATGTGGTGGTCATTGCTGACCGTGCTCGCCGGGTATCTCACTTTCACGGCCACCGCGATCATCGCCTGCGCGAGCGCGTACGCCGCCGGTCCATACGCTCCCGCCGTCCAGTGGACGATCATCGGTGCGTGGGCAGGCGCTGCCATCGCCGCTATCGGCGTCTTCATCAGCTTCGCCCAGGGCCTGTGGGCGTCCGGCCAGAGCGTCAACGACGCGTTCAGCGAACTCAGCAACATGTTCGAGGAGAAGGCCGGTCGGCTCAACACCGAGACCCTCGCGCTTCCGCAGCAGTTGCGGGTGCGGATCGCCGAGCCGACCAACTGGGCCAAGGAGTAACAGACCTGTGGGCAGCACCGAAGACTTCCAGAATGCGGTCCGCGACGCCGAACGCTTCGCCTTCAACCCGCAGGCGCTGCAGGGGGTGGCGGATCAGGTGCAGATGATGACCGCACGCCTGCAGGAGGTCAGCGACGCACCCGTCGAGGGCGTGGACGACACCGGCCTGGTCACCGCCACCGTCAGCGGCGGCGCACTGCGGACGGTTGCCATCAGTGCCCACGCAATCCGCGATCTCTCCGCAGAGGAACTTGGCCAGGCTTGCCTGCAGGCGATTCAGCACGCGCGCCAGCGGGGCGGTCAACTCATCGCCGAGACGATGTCGGACATGTTCCCCGACCTGTCGGCATCGGCAACCGCCGACAATGGTCGGGCCGAGGGTCCCGACGACTCGTCGTACGAGGTCACCCAGGTGGCCGAGGCACTCCGTCGTGCTGCGCGGAAGGTCCGATGAATCCGGTTGAGCAGATCCGGCGTGATCTGTCCCAGGCGCTGGAGGCAACCGCGGAGTATGCCCTACGCGCTCCGCACGAGCGCTACGAGGCGACCTCCGACGACGGCGCGGTCACGGCGGTGGTGTCCGGCACTCGTGAACTCGTGGACATCGTCTTCAGTCCACGGGCCACCCGCGATATCGACAACCACACGCTCGGCGAAGACGTGGTCGAGGCGGTCCTCGCCGCGGAACGCCTCGCGACCGAGGCACAGCAGGCCGCGCTCGGCCATCTGACGGTGAACGGCCGGCGGATCGGTGACTTCAGCGACCCGCAGGCGTTCGTGCCGCGCATCGAGGACCTGAGGCGGTGACCATGAGACGAGAACGACCGCGGATTCTGTTCATCCTCGCCATCCAGCTGATCGCGGCAGCTGCGACGCTGCTGTTCGGGGTGTTGATCTGGCGACTCAGCTCGACCGATCGCCCCTCCGCAGCGTTCCTGATCAACTTCACCCTCGCGCTCATGCTGCTGCTGGCACTATTTGGCGCGATCATGATCTACCTGGGACGCAAGCGCAGGGCTGGCACCACCGACAACGACGCTAAGCGCTGAAGACACAGCGGCAGCCCTCGCCACCGCCGTGTCGCCGCATCAAGGCTCACGCATCCAGGTCTTCGGGTCGGTGACGAAGATGCCCTTGCCCTGATGCCGGCGGATGACGCGCAGGGCTTCGAGCCGCACGTAGACCATCTGGATCGTGGACGAGCTGACCCCGAAGCGGTCAGCCATGTCTGCGATCGACGGCAACTTTTCTCCTGGCTGGACCTTTCCGCTCCGCACGTCGCTAACGATCTCATCAGAGATCCGGATGTAGTCCGGTGTCTGTGGCATGGCACTCCTCGCGTGGCACGCCAATTTGATCACGACACGCACTCGCCAGACAACCAAGCGTTGCATCGACTCCACTTAGGCATATATGGTTGATCGCGAGCCGGTCCTCGCGTGGCAACGAGTTCGGCTCATCCCCCTGGTCGGGGCGGGTGCGCGTGCCCGTCCCGACCCACCGGACCGCTCCGCTGCCGTACCGCTGATCTCAGGCTGCGGCGGTGGGGCCGGCGGGTCGCGCGCGGCCGGCGTGCGCGCGGCCCGCCTTCCAGGCGACACACGGAACACCGACGCTCAGGAAAGGATCGACGTGGCCCAGGTGTACCGAGGTGGCCACCTCTACGGGGCCGGCCAACCGGCCCGGCTGACCGCGCACGAGGTACGCACCCGCACGTTCGCGCCGCGCCGCCGTGGCGTCGACCCCGACGAGGTACGCGCCTTCCAGTCCCGGGTCGCCGACGAGTTGGCCGGCCTGCACGACCAACTCCGCCTGCTCGTGCAGGAGAACGACCGGATCAAGCAGGCACTACGCGACTGGCAGACCCTGCACGCCCGGGAATGCCGGACGCCGAACGGCGGACACTGGTGAACGAGCGCCCCTCCCCCGGCGACCTGCTGATCGTCGACGGTGCGGCCTCGGTGCAGTTCGCCGGGGACCGCGCGCTGCGGATGCGGGTGGTGTCGGTCGGCGCGGACGAACCGTACCCGGGGTGGCTCTGGCTGACCGGGTACGTGCTCGACCGGCGCGACCAGGCCGTCGCCAAGCGGGAGATCTACGTCCAGCTCTCCGGCCTCCGGCTGGCAGCCACCGCCGGTCCACCCAAGCCACGTGGCCGATCACCCCGCCGGGGCGTACCCCGCACCACACGTGCCCGAGGGCGGTCGTAGGCACGGCACGGATCGCCGGATCAGGTGTTCCTGTCCGCGCGGCGGGTCGCGAGGATGGTCAGGGTCTCCCGGCGTACGTCGTCAGTTTCGTGCACCAAACGGCGGTGGGCGAAGCGGACCACCAGGATCCCGATGGTCGCCAGCAGGGCGTCCCGGCGCAGGTCGATCTCCCGTTGGCGCGGGTCGCCGTGGGTGGTGGCGCCGTCGAGTTCGATGTTGACCCGTTCCCGCTCGGCAAACATGTCCAGGTACATGGTGCGCCGCCCGACGCTCATCCGCACCTGGCGGCGGAACGCCGGCATTCCCGGGCCGGTGAAGACCTGCTCGTGGCCCCAGATCTCCAACGGGCTGCGGCAGCCCTCGGCGAGCCTGGTCAGCAGCGTCCGCAGGGCGGCCCGGTCGTCGAGTTTCGGCGCACCGTCCAGGGCGGTCGCCAGCCGTTCGGGGGTGGTCCGCCGGTCGTTGACCGCCCGGATCACCGGTGCCCGCCGGTCGGCGGGCGGCAGCATCGGCCACGAGTCGACCAGGGTCTGCTCCAGGCGGGTGACGGCCAGCCCCTGCCGGAGCACCACCTGCGGTGGCCCGAGGACGAGGCCCCGGCGTCGGTGCACCGCCACCCCGGGGCGGCTGCGCAGCCCGGCGGCCGGAGTGCTCAGGTGCACCAGGTCGCCGGCCGTGTCCGGGTGCAGCCCCCACACGGCGAGCGCGCTGAGGTGACTGAGCACACCCCGGCCCTCGGCCCAGGCGAGGGCGGCGCGGCGGCCCAGGGCCGGATCGAGCCGGCCGAGGGCGGGAGCGCCGGGTCCTGCGTCCAGCAGGTGCGCCGGCACGAACACCTGGGGCAGCACCCGCACCAGTTCGCCGTCGTGGCACGCCTGCCGCAGCGTCCACTCCGGCACGACCTGCCGGGCCACCGTACGGGTGACCAGCCCGCCGCCCCGCTCCACCAGCTCCCGCAGCACCCCGTTC
>NZ_SMKF01000043.1 GCF_004348325.1 Micromonospora sp. KC213
GCGCGCTTGCGGGCGCGGTGGGCGGCGACGTGGGACCGGGTCGCGCAGCGCTCCGAGCAGAACCGGCGACAGCAGTTGGACGAGGTGTCCAGGTAGACGTTGCCGCAGCGTTCGTCGGCGCAGACCCCGAACCGGGCGCTGCCGTACTCGCAGAGCCAGACCGACAGCCCCCAGACCGCGCCGGCCAGGTACTCCGCGCTGACCGAGGCACCGCGACTGGTCACGTGCATGTGCCAGTCGCTGGAATCGTGTCCGGAGATCCGCGGCTGCACCGGGAACGTCTCCAGCAGGGCGTTCAGCTCCGCCGCCGCCTGCGCGTCACGCCCGGAGGTGCCGTACTCGAACACGTCGCGCAGGCGCTTGCGCGCCCGCCGGAAGACCGCCAGATCCCGCTCCGATACCTCGTCGCGCATCCACGCGTTCTCGTCGGTGAAGAGAGCCCGCAGGTCGTCGAGGTCGTCCAGGCCGGCGTTGACGAGATCAACGCCGGTGCGGGCGTACGCGTCGAAGTTCACGACTCAACGGTAGACGACTCAGCAGGGTCGCTGCGCGTCGATGTAGTGCGGGAGAAACCGTGCGTAACCGTCCGTTATCAGGCCGGGGCTCTCCCGGATCCCCGCCCCGGCAGCCTCGCCCGCCACGATCCAGCTTCCCAGCACCACGTGATTGCCGTCGAAGGACGGCAACGCCCGGAACTCCTGGTAGCAGAAGCCCTCGTCACCGTAGCTGCCCGGATTGCTGACCTCGGCATCCTCGGTGACGATCCGTACCGCCGCCCCCTCCCGGCCGAGCAGCGGCTTCGCCACGTACCGGGTCATCCCGCGCGGTGAGTCCAGGTACGCCGGGAGCAGGTACTCGTGTCCCGGGTACAGCTCCCAGAGCACCGCGAGCAGCGCCTTGTTGGACAGCAGCAGTTTCCAGGCCGGCTCGATCCAGGTGGTCGGCGTGCCGGGCTCCAGCGCCGGACGGCCGTACGGCTCGGCCAGCATCCACTCCCACGGGTACAGCTTGAAACACGTGGTGACCGGACGGTCCGCGGCGTCGACGAAGCGCCGGCCGTCCCAGCCGATCTGCTGGACGGGCAGCAACGTCACGTCCAGCCCCGCCTGGCGGGCCGTCTCGGCCAGGTAGCCGGCGGTGATCTGGTCCTCGCCCGACTCCTCCTCGTCGGACCAGCAGACGTGCACCCGCCGGTCGTGCAGCCCGGCGCCGACTGCCGCCCACGCCCCGACCAGCCGCTCGTGCAGGCTGTTCCACTGGTCGGCCTCGGGCCGGGTCTGCTCCAGCCAGTACCACTGGATGATGCTCGCCTCGACCAGCGAGGTCGGGGTGTCGGCGTTGTACTCCAGCAGCTTCGGCGGCCAGGAACCGTCATAGGCGAGGTCGAAGCGGCCGTACAAGGTCGGCGGTGCCTCGCGCAGCGAGCGGGCCACCGCCTCGGCCGCCCAGGCCGGGATGCCGAAGTCGGCGTAGCGACCCCGGGTCACCACGTGCTCGGCCGCGGCGACGGACATCCGGTGCAGTTCCTCGGTCGCCTCCTCCAACCGGAGCACCTCGTCCAGCTCGAAGGCGTACGCCGCCGTCTCGTCCCAGTACGACATGGTGGCGCCGTCGGGAAGTTCGGTGGTGGCGTACACCAGTCCCTGCTCGCGGATGGTGGCCGCCCAGCCGGGCCGGGGCGTCGCCGTCTCGCGCCGCACCTCAGCCCCCGCAGGAGGCGAGGTGGGTGCCGAATCCACCCCGCTCGGGCAGGGCCATCTCGGTCGGGCGCGGCGCGGCGGAATCCGCGTCGCCGACGGTGGGAACGCGCAGAGCCAGCGCGACGGTGTCACCACCGCCGGTCGGGCCCAGCGCGCAGTCGTCATCGTCGTCGTCGTCACCGGAGGTCATGTTGCAGCCGGAGAGGGCCAGCGCCAGGGCGGTGAGCGCGCCGAGTTGCACGGAGGCCGACCGGAGCCGGCGGCGGGGGTGTCGTTCCACGTCCACGGTTGTAACCGATCCCCGCCACCGGCGGAAATCCGGCCCGGTCAGGGCGGGTTGACGGGCGTGGTGCCTCCGGCCAGCCCCGGGCGAGGGCCCGGTCCCGGGCGATACGCTCGGTTCATGCTCCGTTCCGTCATCCTCGCCGCCTCCCGGTCATCCCAGGTCGAGCGGCTCATCGCGACGGCTCCGTTCACCCGCGACGTCGTCGGCCGGTTCGTCGCCGGCAGCGGCACCGACGACGCGTTGCGCGCGACCCGCGAACTCGTCGGCGACGGCCTCGCGGTCACCCTCGACAACCTCGGCGAGGACACCGTCACCCCCGAGCAGGCCGACGCCACCCGGGACGAGTACGTGAAGCTTCTCCGGCTGCTCGCCGCCGCCGGGCTCACCCCCGCCGCCGAGGTCAGCGTGAAGCTCTCCGCGCTGGGCCAGCGGTTCGACGAGCACCTGGCGTACGACAACGCGCGGGCGATCTGCGTCGCCGCGGAGGCGGCGGGCACCACGGTCACCCTGGACATGGAGGACCACACCACCACCGACTCGACCCTGGACATCCTCAGCAAGCTGCGCAATGACCATCCGTCGACCGGGGCGGTGCTCCAGGCGTACCTGCGGCGCACCGAGTCGGACTGCCGGGAACTGGCCGGCGCGGGGTCCCGGGTGCGGCTGTGCAAGGGGGCGTACAAGGAGCCGGAGTCGGTGGCGTACCAGTCCGCCCACGAGGTGGACAGATCCTACGTACGCTGCCTGAACATCCTGATGTCCGGCGACGGTTATCCGATGCTGGCCACCCACGACCCGCGCCTGATCACCATCGGTGAGGACCGGGCCCGCTGGTTCGACCGCGGCCCGGACCGGTTCGAGTTCCAGATGCTGTACGGCGTCCGGCCCGAGGAGCAGGCCCGGCTGGCCGGCGAGGGCTACACCATGCGCACCTACCTGCCCTACGGCGAAGACTGGTACGGCTACCTGATGCGTCGCCTCGCCGAGCGTCCCGCGAACCTGGCCTTCTTCGGGCGGGCGCTGCTGTCGAAGAAGTGAGCATCGGCGAGCCGCGACCGGGCGGACCCGGGCCGGTCCCGGTGGCCCGGCCGGCGCGACCGCGCTGGGCCCTCGGTATGACGCTCGCGGTGATCCTGGCGCTACTGGCCGGCGGGGTACCGGCGGTGCTGACCGGGCTGCCGCGGTGGGCCGCCGACCAGCCGTCGGCGGTGTGGCTCGCCCCCGGGCCGGACGCCTCGGCGGATCGCGGCGGGAGCACCCGCACCGGCGCGGACGGAGCTGACCCGAGCGTGGCCCGTCATCTCGGCGAGGCGCTGGCCGCCCAGCTCGACCGGCAGGCCGCCGCTCTGCTCGGCGGTGACCGGGCCGGCTTCCTGGCGGTCGCCGACCGGGCCGCCCGGGCCGACCTGGGCCGCCGCTTCGCCGCGCTGCGTGCCCTGCGGGTGACCGTGTGGCAGGCCGTACCGGAAGGCTCACCCACTCCGGTCACCGGGCGGCCGGGGCAGTGGCGTCAACCGGTTGTCGTGCGGTACTGCCTGGTCGTACCGGACTGCGCCCCCAGCCCGGTACTGGTCGCCACCCGCTGGCGGTCCGGCGGTCCGGCGCCCCTGCTGCTCGCCATCGAGGAGTCCCGCTCGGCGCCGGCCGGCGTCCGACCCTGGGAGGTCAGCGAACTGGTGGGGGCGGTCGGTGCGCGGACCGTGGTGGCGACCACGCCGGCCCTGCGCCGCGCGCTGCCCGATCTGCTCGCCGCGGCGGAGGAGGCGGCCACGGTGGCCGACCGGTACGTCATCGGGGGGCCACCCCCGGACCGGTACCGCGTCTTCTACGCCGGTCCCGCCGAGTGGCGGCGCTGGTACGGCGGCGGTCGCCCGAGCTGGACCGCCGGGTACGCGGTCGGCGTCGGTGGCGGACACCACGAGATTGTGCTGAACGCGGACGCGTTGCCGGCCACCGGCCCCGGCGAGCTGCTGCGGCACGAGCTGACCCACGCCGCCTCCCTGACCGACCGGGGGCATCCGAGCCGGCAGAACTGGTGGCTGGTGGAGGGGCTGGCCGAGTACGCCGGTGCCGACGGGGCGCCGGTGCGGCGGTACGAGGCGCTGGACGACGTCCGGCGGCTGGTCGCCGGGGGCTGGAACGGCCGGTTGGACGCCCTCGCGCCCACCGGCACCGCCCCGGCGGGGCGGGTCGGCGGCAGCTACGGCGTCGGGTACCTGGCCGTTCACCACCTCGTCGACCGGTACGGCGAGCAGCAGGTACTGGATTTCTTCCGCGCCGTCGTGCACGACCGGCAGTCGGTCGACGAGGCAGCCGACCGGGTGTTCGGCGACGACTGGAGCAGTCTGCACGACGACTGCGTCGGCTACGTCCGGTCGGCCTCGGCCTGAGCGATCGAGGCCGCGGCTGGTGGTCCCGACAACGGGACGCGCGGCGCTTTCGACGGAAAACGCCAGGTCACGACCGGGTGAACAGCGCCCCTTGCATGATCAGTTGTACGAAGGGATCGCGCAGGTCACAACGGCCCCGCTACCGTACTGGTAACACGCGCGTTGCCGGCCGGGCGGGACCGCCTCCTCGGCGGGCACGCGCCGGGCAGGGATGGGTCGGGTGAGCCATGGCCGGGTCACCGTCCGACGGTCGGCTGTCGGATGTCAAGTTCCTGACCGTCGCCGAGGTGGCGGCGGTTATGCGGGTCTCCAAGATGACGGTCTACCGCCTGGTGCACAGCGGTGAACTCACCGCCGTCCGGGTGGGCCGGTCGTTCCGGGTGCCCGAGCACGCGGTGCACGACTATCTGCGGGGCGCGTTCCAGGAGACCGCCTGACGGGCGCCGAGTGCGACGTAACGGGCATCGACGGGGGCGCGTTGGTCCTGCTGACGCACTCCGGCTACCCTGGAGCGGATCGTGACCGCTCGCCGGTGTGCCCCGACGCCACCAGGCTGGTCCGGTCCATTGTCCGCACGCGGTCACCGGCACCACCTTCGTGGTGTCGCACGTCCGCCCCGCAAGTTGCATCGAAAGGCTGTCGTATGGGCTCGGTGGTCAAGAAGCGTCGCAAGCGCATGGCTAAGAAGAAGCACCGCAAGCTGCTGCGCAAGACCCGCGTCCAGCGTCGCCGCCTCGGCAAGTGAGCGGAGCCGGGCCACGCCCGGCTCCGCACACCTGCCCAACTGTCGACCCTCGGAGGCTCAGGTGATCAGGCCGTGGATGTCCCGGCTCGATCCCGCCTGCCGGTCAAGGCGTTCCCGATGACCCCCGGTGGCACCCCAGGTGCTCCGGGGGTCGTCGTCGTGACCGGGGTCGGCCGCTACCTCGGCGCGCACGTCGCCGCCCGGCTCGCCGCCGACGCCCGGATCGAGCGGGTGATCGGCGTCGACCCGACCGTCCCCGGTCCCGAGTTCACCGACCTCCTCGACGGGGTTGAGCGGGTCCGGCTCGACCTCGCCTCCCTCGGCAGTTTCCTCGCCGATCTGGACGTCGACACCGTGGTACATCTCGCCCTGGTCACCGCTCCCGACCCGCAGCACGGCGGCCGGGCGGCGATGAAGGAACAGAACATCATCGGCACCATGCAGCTGCTCGCCGCCTGCCAGCGGGCACCCCGGCTGCGAAAGCTCGTGGTCCGCTCCTCGACCGCCGCGTACGGCGCGTCCTTCCGCGACCCGGCGGTCTTCACCGAGGAGACCGAGCCCCGGGAGGTGCCGCGCGGTGGGTTCGGTCGGGACATCCTGGACATCGAGGGTTACGTGCGCGGGTTCCGCCGCCGCCGGCCCGACGTCACCGCCACCGTGCTGCGGTTCGCGCCGTTCATCGGCTCCACCGCCGACACCACGCTCACCCGCTACTTCTCCCAGCCGTTCGTGCCGACCGTCTTCGGGCGCGATCCCCGATTGCAGTTCGTGCATTTCGACGACGCGCTGGAGGTGCTGCACCGGTCCGTCGCCGAGGAGCACCCGGGGACGTACAACGTCGCCGGGCCGGGCGTCCTGTCGCTGTCCCAGGCGATCCGCCGGGCCGGGCGGGTCGCCGTGCCGGTGCTCGAACCGGGCCTCTCCGGGGCCGCCGCGCTCGTCCGTAACCTCGGCTTCGGCCGCTACGGCCTCGACCAGGTCGACCTCTTCGTGCACGGCCGGGTGGTCGACACCAGCCGGCTCGAGCAGGAGTACGGCTTCACGCCGCGCTCCACCGCCGCCGCGTTCGACGATTTCATCCGCGCCCACCGTGGTGGCGCGGTGCTCACCCGGGAGACCCTCGCCGCCGCGGAGCAGATGGTGCTGGAGAGCATCCGGCAGGTTCGCCAGAACGTACAGGAGCGGCAGTGAACAGGCCAGACGAGCCGGCCGTGCGTGACCAGCCGGGGGACCACTGGGACCGCAGGGTCGCCGGAGGGTTGGCGTTCCTGCGCCGCCGGCTCTCCGGTGACTACGAGGTGGACGAGTTCGGCTTCGACCCGGAGCTCACCGAGGCCGTCTTCCACCCGCTGCTGCGACTTCTCTACCGTGACTGGTTCCGCACCGAGGTGACCGGCCTGGAGCACGTGCCCGACGAGGGCGCCGGCCTGGTGGTCGGCAACCATTCCGGCACCGTTGCGCTGGACGCGTTGATCCTCTCCACCGCCCTGCACGACCAGCATCCCGCCCACCGCTACCTGCGGCTGCTCGGCGCAGACCTGGTCTTCCGGATGCCGGTGGTCTCCGAGATCGCCCGCAAGACGGGCGGGACGGTCGCCTGCAACCCGGACGCCGAGCGGCTGCTCGGCGGTGGCGAGCTGGTCGGCGTCTTCCCGGAGGGCTTCAAGGGCATCGGCAAGCTCTACTCCGACCGCTACAAGTTGCAGCGGTTCGGTCGGGGCGGCTTCGTCTCGGCGGCGCTGCGCACCGGCACGCCGATCGTGCCGGTGGCCATCGTCGGCGGGGAGGAGATCTACCCCATGCTGGCCGACATCAAGCCGCTCGCCCGGCTGCTCAAGCTGCCGTACTTCCCGGTCACGCCGACCTTCCCGTGGCTCGGCCCGCTGGGCATGGTGCCGCTGCCGAGCAAGTGGCTGATCGAGTTCTGCAAGCCGATCCCGACCGCGCACCTGACCGACTCCGCCGACGACCCGCTGGTCGTGTTCAACCTCGCCGACCAGGTCCGGGAGACTATCCAGCAGACCCTGCACCAGTTGTTGGAACGGCGCCCGGACCCGTTTGGCCCTTAGACCCCACGCGCACCTGGTAGACGCGCCCCACGATGCTGAGCAACTCGGCGTTGAAACGCGGGAACTCGCGCACCGCGTAGACCTCGCGGGAGTAGTCCTGCTGGGACAGCCAGGAGGAGAAGGACTCCGCTTCCCCGTTGCGCAGGGCGGGAGCGAGGCAGGAGTCGACGACCGCGCGGATCAGTCGCCGGTCCACCGTCACCCGGTCGTCGGCGACGATGCAGTAGAGGGTGGCCACCTCGATGCCGTCGCCGATGGAACTCTTCAGCACCCCGAACCGGGTGCGGTAGCCGGTGCCCGGCATGGCCGCCCTGGTGTCGTAACCCCTGGCGGACGGGTTGGGTGGAACTGGCCATCGCTTCTTCCATCCGGCCGCTACACTCTCGACCGTCGTGCCGGTGATGGCCGGCAGTGTCCCAGGAGACGGCTGGCCGGGAGCCGGTGTCGTCTCCGGTGAGGTCGCACCGGCCGGCGTGCCTTTGGGCGCGGCGGCGGTGGGAGTTGGTCCGCCGGTCCGCTCTGGCTCCGAGCCACCGAGCCACCACGCAGCAACGACGACCAGGGCGGCCACCGGCAGCAAGACCAGCGCTGTGCGCAGCAGTCCCCGCGTTTGTCGCGATTTCGGTGTCCGCGGCACAGCCTCGGCAGGAATGTGGCCCGTCATGGATGTCCCCCGATTCACATGCCACGGCTGCCGAGCACGCGGCCGAGTCAAGTTAGCACTGCGTCGCGAGGTGGTCAACGTTGCGTAGCGAATCAATACGTGCGAAGGTCTCAATGCTTTGTTGTCGTCACCAACGGGGAGACCATGACACCGCTTCGCGCAGCCATGGCCTGTTTGTTCACCGTCCTTTCAGGATTGTTCGCCCTGGTCCCAGCCGCTCCTGCGGCTGCGGCACCCTTGTGTTTCGGCCCTTCGTGCGTTGGCAAGATGGCGGCTCAGCAGGGCTGCCAGACCGGGGCGTACGTCGTCGTCGGCTTCACGCTGAAGGATCAGAATGTAACCAAGCAGACACATGGTGACCTCTGGTACAGCCCTGCCTGCCGGGCTATGTGGGGCGACTTCAACGTTCCCGAGTTGATGTATCCGATCACCGGCCAGCTCTGGACGCAGCCGGAGTACGGCGGAGTCAACCGGCTGGCCGCCTCGACAACACTGGTCGACACGGGGAACTGGACCACGCCCATGGTCGACTGGCAGCAGTCGGTCAAGTTCTGCGGCAGCCACAAGGGCGGCATCGATCCCGACATGGATCTGCCTTCCCAGGGCTACAACGCGTGCACCGCGTGGCGCTGAAAAGCCCGCCAATGTCGATGAGACCGCACAGCGTGAATACGGGGGAACCAGTGCCTGCACTGACCAACAAATGGCGGCGCTGGGTCGCGGCCGTAACAGTCCTGTCCGCCGTCGGGACGCAGTTGTCGATGCCCGCTGCCAGTGCGGAACCGGCCGCGTCGCAACCGGCGCGACCGCCCGCACCGGCCGCCTTCACCGCCCCGGACGAAGCGCTGGGCAGGTCTTGGCGGACCTCCGACGACGTCGTCGTGACCGGAGCCGGTGACACCGAGGGCTACCACCTCTACGTCGCCCGGGAGAAGGACGCCTTTGGCTGGTCCACGCTCGCCACGCTCACGTCGAGCTCCATCGCGGTCGGGCCGTGGACCGGCGCCGTCTGCGTCACGGGCTCCGGCCGGTACGCGGTCGCCGTGTTCGCGCCGAAGAAGGCCGCCAACGAGCCCGGGCTCGCCCGCGCCGGCGCGCTGGCCGCTGTGGTGGACGTAACCACCGGCAAGGCGACGCACGTGGCGACGGGAGTGGAACTGGCCTACTTCAACCCCGCCTGTGGCCCGGACGATCGGGCGCTACTGACCCGGTCCCTGGGTGACGACTTCGCGCAGTCGACGGAGCTGTTGACAGTCGACGCCGCTGCCGGCCGGGTGACGAGGACCCGTCGGATCGCGGGTCAGCTGACCACGCCCGCGCCCGCCACCGACGGCGACTACGGCATCCTCGGCGGTCACCTGGTCCGGATCGACGACCGTGGCAGGACGGCCAGGCTGGCCCGGCCCGCCGGTAACACGTTTGGCGTGCAGGCCACCGCCGGTAGCGGCATCGACGTGATTGGCGTGCAGGGGCAACAGGCGCTCGCCCAGCGGTTCCGGGCGGGCAGGCTGACTACCGTCGCCAGCGGGCCCTGGGACCAGCTCCAGCTGTTCGGTCAGCGCGGCGGCCGGAACGTGCTGGTCGGCCAGGCGCAGGTGCGGGGCGCCGTACCGGAGCTCGGTGTCGTGCCGGCCGATCGCAAGGTGCGGACACTGTCCGAGTCGGGCCACCTCGTCGTGGAAGAAATCGTCACCCAGCAGAGCATGCGGTCGGTCGGTCAGCCGCTGAGTCCGGCCGACCCGGCCGACGCGGGCGACGTCCGGGTCACCGTCCGGGCGACGGTCAGCGGCGAGCAGGCCACCCGCACGATCCGAACCACCCGCGCCCCCCGGCTCGACGTCGAGCTGGGATCCAGCACCCCGAAGCCGGCCGGCGCGCGGGGCGCCCTCGCGTCGGCCGAGCTGACCCCCACCTGCGCGGTGCCACGCAACGATCCGAAGGTGCAGCCGCTGCAGCCGAGCCCGGACATGGTGGAGTGGGCCGTCGACCAGGCCGTGCACGGCCGGCTGACCGTCAGCCGTCCAGCGAACTACCTAAAGGCGGGCCTACCGGCCTATCAGCCGCAGGTGCTCTTCCCGCGCCGGCAGCTCGCCGGCGGTGGAACGGTTCCGGCCCAGGTCATGCTCGCCATCCTGGCGCAGGAGACGAATCTGTCCCAGGCGTCGTGGCACGTGGTGCCCGGTGACACCGGCAACCCATTGATCGCCAGCTACTACGGCAACGAGGGCAACCTCGACGTCATCGACTACAGCAAGACCGACTGTGGGTACGGCATCGGTCAGGTCACCGACGGCATGCGGGTGGGCAGCACGGTCTTCACCGACACGCAGCGCCGGGCGATCGCGGTGGACTACGCGGCCAACATCGCGGCCGGCATGAACATCTTGATCGAGAAGTGGAATCAGATGGCCAGCGAGCTGTCGGCGCACCAGAGCTACATGAACAACAATGACCCGACCTGGGTTGAGAACTGGTTCCTCGCGGCCTGGGCCTACAACAGCGGCTACTACCCTTACGCGAACCGGGACAAGAACAACGGGCGGTGGGGCGTTGGCTGGTTCAACAACCCCGCCAACCCGCGCTACCCCGCCAACCGGGCGCCGTTCTTGCGGCTGACCATGGCGGACGCGGAGAGGCCGAACGATTGGGCGTACGCGGAGCGGATCATGGGTTGGGTGGAGTCTCCTCAGCTCAAGGGCTTCCCGGTGATGTCTGCGGCCTACGCCGAGCCGACCTACGGAGCGAATTCGCCACGCACCGGCCCGCAAGGGAACGAGCAGGTGTTGTCCATCCCCGGCCGGTACGCGTTCTGCTCGACGGTCAACAACTGCTCACAGGCCACCAACGGCTGCCCGGCGGATTCTGAGCTGTGCTGGTGGCACGGCGTGGCGCACTCGGGCAACTGCCTGCAGGCGGAGTGCGCGAAGGAGAAACTGACCTTCGGCTCCGGAACCGCCGAACCCGGCGTGAAGCGCATCTACGAGCGCAACTGCGAGACGTTCACCGGCGACAAGAACGGCAACCGGGACACGAGCAAGCGGATCTCGGTGGTCTACACGCTGAACGACACTGGGCAGTACAACCTCGGGTGCTCCATCGGTGCCAGTGACGGCAAGTTCACCATCCGGCGCGGGCTGCCCGCGGGTGGCTCCACCGCTCCGTACGCCGAGGTCGACCTGCACCAGATCGGCGCGGGCTACAAGGGTCACATCTGGTACACGTACGTGAATCAGAGCAACCCGAACCGGCGCATCGTCGGATCGTGGACCCCGAACCTCGACCTGGCTCCGGGCGAGCGGGCCCGGTACGACATCGTCGCCCACGTGCCCAGCCACGGCGCCGACCACGACGGCGCCGAGTACCTGATCACCAGGGGCGCGGTTCTCGGGCAGGCGACCTGCGCGATCAACTTCGCCGAAGAGGCCGGCTGGTCCATCGGCGGCGTCCCCAATCCGAACCCCGCCAACCTGGGTGAGGACAAGTGGGTCTACCTGGGCTCGTACGAACTCGGCCGGGGTGCCCAAGTGCAGCTGAGCAACTACGGCACGGAGATCGTCCGCGGATTCGACGCGGTGGGCTTCGATGCCATGGCTTTCGTCCCGATCGGCACCAACCCGGGGCATTCCTGCAAGGACGACTACTAGCGGGACCGGGTGGCGAGCCGCACGGTGCGTGATACCGCCCGGACACCACTCTGGTGTCCGGGCGGCATTCGTGTGCTGGCCGCCGACGGTGGCGGCAGCCTCAGGTGAGTGGTGGGTGGCTTACCGCCGGGACCGCAGGCAGGACCGCCGAAACGCGGGCGCCTGGTCAGAGCGTGGCGCGGCGGCGCTTGTGCAGGGCCAGCCCCGCGGTGACCGCACCGGCGAGCAACCCCGCTGCGGCTGTCGACGGTACGGCGATCTTGACCGCGCGCCGTCCGGTGCGGAAGTCCCGTACCTCCCAGCCCCGCTCGCGGGCCTGCCGCAGCAGCGTGCCGTCCGGGTTGATCGCCACCGCCCGCCCGACGGCGGAGAGCATCGGCAGGTCGTTCACGGAGTCGCTGTACGCCGCGCAGCGGGACAGGTCCAGCCCTTCCACCTCGGCGAGCTGGCTGATCGCCTCGGCCTTGGCCGGGCCGTGCATCAGGTCACCGACCAGCCGCCCGGTGTACGCGCCGTCGGCCACCTCCGCCACCGTGCCGATCGCCCCGGTCAGCCCGAGTCGGGTGGCGATCACCCGGCCGATCTCCACCGGGGCGGCGCTGACCAGCCAGACCCGTTCGCCCGCGTCGAGATGGCGCTGGGCGAGCCGGCGGGTGCCGGCCCAGATCCGGGGTGCCATCAGCTCGTCGAAGATCTCCTCGGTGAGGCGCTCGACCTCCTCGACCCGCCAGCCTTCGATGAAGGCGAGAGCGGCCTCCTTCGCCTGCGACATGTCGCCTGCGTGTTCGCTGGCCAGCAGCCGGAACCGGGCCTGTTGCCAGGCGAAGCGGGCCAGGTCGGTGGTGGTGAAGTACTTGCGGGCGGCGAGCCCTCGGGCCAGCCAGTAGATCGACGCGCCCTGCATCATCGTGTTGTCCACGTCGAAGAAGGCCGCGGCGTGGGGGTCGGGCAGCACCGGGACCGGCTGGTCCCCCTCGGCTTCGGCCCAGCCGGCGGTGTGCCCGTGCACATCGGTGCTGACCGTCATCCTGCGGATGCGGGGCATGGCACTTCCCTCCGTACGCCACTGCGCTCCTGCATCCCTGAGCCTAGTCGGGTGTCGATCACAGACGATCGCCCCAACGGGTAACTGTGATGTGAACTGCCTCGCGGGTCAGCGGTGCTCGGGGCAGGTCGCGGGAGTGGGGCCGAGGGCGTCGCCGGAGACCGGGGTGGGCAACCCGCAGGCGATGGCGGCGCGCAGCGCGTCGGAGCGCTTCCGGGCCGCGTCCAACAGGGCCAGGGAACGCCGGACCCGGTCCCGTTCGGCGCGGTCGGCCCCGTCGAGCAGCCCACCGACCGCGCGTCGCTGGCCCGCCACGAAGGTGTTCACGGCGTCCAGCCCGGCGGTGTCCGACCGTTGGGCCGCCGCGGTGGTGAGCAGGCGGACCCCCTGGCGGGTGTCGGCGTCCATGTCCTCGAGCACGGCGGTGAAGCCGGGCAGGTCGCCCCGGAGGGTGGTGGCCTCGGTCAGCCGGGTACGGGCGAAGTCCAGGAACAGCTGGCCGCGGCTGAGGTCCGAGCTGGCCAGGGCGAGCTGGGCCCGTTCGGTGGAGCGCTTCATGCCGTACAGGGCGTCACCCGGGACCGCGTCCTCGCTGGCGGCGGAGATGCCGGACACTGCGATGGCGCCGGCGGCGATGCCGACCAGGACGGCACCCCGGGCCCGAACCTGTCGGGCGGTGACCGCGCCGAGCAGCGAGGAACGGGTGCCGGCACCCGCGCCGTCCGGGGTGCTCGCGGCCGTAGCGCCGGGGCCCTCCCGTTCCGCCGTGGCCACCAGCATCGCCCGCAGTCCGACGCGGAAGTCCGGTTCCACCTCGACGTCCGGTCGTTCCTGCGTGAGCCGCCGGCCGACCGCCACGAGGGCGACGAGCTGGTCGTCGGCACGAGACCGGACATGATGCCGCCGCCCGCCGTTCGCCTCGTCGAGCAGCTGGGCGAAGCGTGCGGCCCGCCGACGGGAGAAGAGGTAACTGTCCACCGCAGGCACCCCCTCTCGCTGTCCGGCCGGTAGGCCGCGGTCGTCACCAGCGACCGGTGGCAGCGTGACGCCGACGGACGGCATCTGCGCCGACCGTACGAGCCGGACCGGGTGGCCCGGGGGACGCCGGGACAACCACGGGTCGCACCCGGAGAAACGGACCGCGCCCGGTGGCGGTTACGGGACGTCAGTGGCTAAAACACGACGAGTGAGGACCGTCACGGGACCCGGGGTGCCCGCCGGACCCCGGCCGACGGGCGACGGACCGGTCGCGGTCAGGACCCGGCGGTGATCAGGGCTGGAAGCCGTCCGGGAGGAGTCGGGCCAGAGCGCGGACCGCACGGTACTGCAACGCCTTGATGGCACCCTCGTTCTTGCCCATCGCCCGGGCCGTCTCGGCGACCGAGAAGCCCTGAAGGAAGCGGAGCACGATGCACTCCTGCTGTTCCGGGTTGAGTTGCTTGACCGCGGTGAGCAGGGCCACGTTGGTGATGTGCTCCACCACGGCGGCTTCCGGGCTGCCCTCGGGCCCGCGGTCCTCGCGATCGGCGTCGAGCACGTCGCCGGTGGTCACCTCGAGGCGGTACCGGCCCGACTTGAAGTGGTCGGCCACCAGGTTGCGGGCGATGGTCACCAACCAGGCGCCGAGATCCCGGCCCTGCCAGGTGAAGCTGCCGATCCGCTTCAGCGCGCGCAGGAAGGTGTCGGAGGTCAGGTCCTCCGCCAACTGCCGGTTACCCACCCGGAAGTAGACGAACCGGAAGACGGTGTCGACGTACCGGTCGTAGATCAGGCCGAACGCTTCGGCGTCCCCGGCCTGGGACCGTTCGACCAGTGTCCAGACCTCGGTGGCCGGATCGGACGGGTCGGGCCGGCTGGGGAAGCCGGCGCTCGGCGGGCTGGTGGCGGGGACCGCCGGCAGGACGGCGGTGTCGCCGGCCGGCACGGCCGGAATCACCGCGGTCTCGGCGCCGGCCGGGTCGGTCACCGCGGCCGGCTCGCCGACCCGCCGGTGCTGCGCCGGCATGGTGGGCCGGGGCGGTGTCACCACCCGACCGGCCGGCGCGTTGCCCCCCGGTGCGGCCGGCCTGGTGGGCGCCTCGTTGTGGTGCGGCCGCTGGTGGAGCCGGCCGGCGTCGAGGCGTTCGTTCGGCGATGTCCGGGGCGCGGAGCCGGCCAGACCGGCAGGTCGTTCCGAGTAGCCGGAGCTGCTCACCGTGCCTCCCGGGTGCGCGGTGCGACCGGCCGGGCAGCGCGACGACGGGTCGTCGCGGCATCCGGCCCGCCCGGTACGGGCAGGGCCGTCCGGGGGCATGCCCACGCGGGGCACATCCCCTTGAGGTGCTGGTCCAATGCGCTCACAGGCACGGGGGCCTCCTCGGGCTGAGGGGTGTCGACTCACGGCAAATGGGGTGAGCCGACCCGAGTGATGATAGGGCCAACGTCACCCGCGCGTGGCAAGTCCGTTACACAGGGCCAAAGTATTTCCCGTCCGGGTCGCACCACTGGCGGACCCGTTGTCCGTCATGTGCGGTTGACTTTCACGTCACAACCTGATCTGAGAGAAAAGTCCAGGTCGCGGGTGAAGTGGACGGTGGTGCGGGTGCGCGGGGCATGGCCGTGCGGGCGACGCTGTGCCAAACTCAGCCACCGTGCAGGACCCCGCCGACAGCTCCGCGCCCCACCTCGCCGACCGGCTCCGCCGGGCCGCCGCCGATCATGGCGACCGCCCCGCGGTGCACTGGCGGGAGGAGACCCTGACCTGGTCCGAACTGAATGAGCGGGTGACGGCGGTGGCCCGTGCCATGGCCGCCACCGTGCCGGCCGGGGACGGCGGCCCGCCCGCCCGGGTGGCCATCGCCCTGCCGAACACGCCCGACTTCGTGGTGGCCTTCCTCGCGACGCTGCGCGCCGGACTGGTCGCGGTGCCGGTCAACCCGGGCTACACCGGCCGTGAGCTGCGGCACGTGCTCGCCGACTCGGGCGCCGCGCTGCTGCTGGCCACCGAGGAGGTCCGGGAGCGGGTCGGCCGCGGCGGCGACGAACTGCCGGCGCTGACCGCCGTGCACACCACCCTCCCCGAGGAGCCCGGCGAGCCGCCGACGGCGCAGCCCGCCGACCTTGCCGCGCTGCTCTACACCTCTGGCACCGAGGGACGCCCCAAGGGGGCGATGCTGCCGCACCGCGCGCTCGCCGCCAACCACGACCAGCTCGCCCGGATCCAGCCGCCGGTGCTCGGGGCGGACGACACCGTGCTGCTCGCGCTGCCGCTGTTCCACGCGTACGGGCTGAACTCGGGGCTCGGCGCGGTCGTCCACCACGGCGCGACCGGGGTGCTCGTCGACGACCTCGGCCCCGACTGCGCGCTCGACGAGATCGCTGGGCACCGGGTGAGCGTGCTGGTCGGCGTACCGTCGATGTTCCAGGCCTGGTCCGCCGCGGCCCCGGACACGGTCGCCGCGGCGATGGCGTCGGTCCGGCTGGCGGTCTGCGGCGCGGCGCCGCTCGACCCGGCCGCCGCGGCGCGCTTCACCGAGGTCACCGGGCACCCGGTGCACGTCGGGTACGGCCTGACCGAGACCGCGCCGGTGCTCACCTCCACCCTCGTCGGCGGGGAGCCGAAGCCCGGCTCGATCGGCCGGCCGCTGCCCGGGGTCGCGCTCCGCCTGGTCGGGGCGGACGGTGTCGACCTGTGGCGGGACGGCGTACCGGTGGCCGACGAGGAGGCCGACGACCCTTTCCTCGCCGACTCCTCGCCCGGCACGGACCCGGGCCAGATCGTGGTGCGTGGCGCGAACCTGTTCGCCGGGTACTGGCCGGACGGTCGGGGCGGGCCGGACGCCGACGGTTGGTGGGCCACCGGCGACATCGCGTACGCCGATGCCGACGGGGACCTGTTCCTGGTCGACCGGCTGGGCGAGCTGATCCTGGTCAACGGCTTCAACGTCTACCCGCACGAGGTCGAGCTGGTCCTCGACGCGCACCCGGGAGTGGCCGGCTCGGCCGTCCTGGGTGTGCCGCATCCGCGTACCGGCGAGACTGTCCGGGCGTACGTGGTGCCGGTGCCGGGCCACCCGGTGACCGGTGCGGAGCTGCTGGCCCACTGCGCGCGTAACCTGGCCCGGTTCAAGTGCCCGACCGCCGTCGAGTTCGTCGACGAGCTGCCGTACTCGGCGATCGGCAAGGTACGCAAGACCCAGTTGCGGCCCGTCCCGGCCGCCCGCCCCACGGAGGTGCCCGATGTCCACTGACGCCCGGCTCGCCCTGATCACCCGACCCGGTTGTCATCTCTGCGAGGACGCCAAGGCGGCGCTCGGCCGGGTGGTGGCGGTCACCGGCGACCGGTGGGTGGAGAAAGACGTCACCGGCGACGTGGAGTTGGAGCGCGAGTACGGCGACCGGCTGCCGGTGGTGCTGCTCGACGGCAAGGAACACGGCTACTGGCGGGTCGAGGAGGAGCGGCTGCTGCGCGACCTGACCACCCCGCAGCTGTGACCGGCGCGCAACCCGGGACGACCGGTCCCACCCGCCCCCACCTGGTCTGGGACTGGAACGGCACCCTCCTCGACGACCTGGACCTGGTGGTGGCGGCCACCAACGTCGCCTTCGCCAGCGCCGGTGGCCGGTCGGTGACCGTGGACGAGCACCGGGTCCGGTTTCGCCGGCCGATCGCCGACTACTACGCCGAGATGCTCGGCCGGGCGGTGGACGCCGAGGCGTTTGGCACCCTCGACCGGATCTTCCACGACGCGTACCGGGTCGGGTTGGCCTCCTGCGCACTGGCCGCCGACGCGACCGCGGCGATCGCCGCGTGGCCGGGCACCCAGTCGTTGCTGTCCATGTGGTTCCACGAGGAGCTGGTGCCGACCGTGCGTGCGTACGGGCTGACTGCGCACTTCACCCGGGTGGACGGGCTGCGCGCCCCGGTCGGCGGGGGATTCAAGGCGGAATGGCTGGCCAAGCACCTGGCCGAGCTGGGCCTCGACGGGGGCGAGGTGGTGCTGGTCGGTGACTCGCTCGACGACGCCGACGCGGCCGAGAGCGTGGGCGCGCGTTGCGTCCTCTACACCTGCGGCCTCTCCGACCCGCACCGGCTGCGCGCCTCCGGCCACCTGACCGCCGACACCCTCACCGACGCCGTGAGCCTCGCCACCGCGCTACCGTGGCCCGCCCCCTCCGGCCGAGCGTGATTGGTGAGAGAAGTCGGGATTGAGCAATAATCGCGCGACGGTGTCGGTGACCGGACCGATATCGATCTTGCGGAATGGGGGGGCTGGTGAGCGGGCGTCGCCGCGGCCCAAGATCGCGATTTGTGCAGCTCTTCACAAGCGCCTACCCTGTAGTTCCGACGCGCCCTGCTAGCACAGCCGGCAACCTCGGTCGCCAGCGGGAGTCCCGAAACGGTCGGTCGCCGGCCGAGGATCGCACCGCACGGAGTCTCATGAGTCAGCACCGTCACCCTGGCGCGCCCGGCCGCACCGGTGCCGTACCGGCGCTCCCGGACCTGCCGGAGGCGACCGTCGCGCGGCTCCCCGAGTACCTCCGTGCCCTGCACGGCCTCGCCGAAACCGGCCACGAGACCGTGTCCAGCGAGGGGCTGGCCAGCGCCGCCGGCGTCAACTCGGCCAAGCTCCGCAAGGATCTCTCCCAGCTGGGGTCGTACGGCACCCGGGGCGTCGGCTACGACGTCGCGCTCCTGATCGACCAGATCGAGTACGTACTCGGGCTCACCCAACGGCGTGCCGTCGCCCTGGTCGGCGTGGGTAACCTCGGTCACGCCCTGGCCGGTTACGACGGGTTCGCCAGCCGAGGGTTCCGGATCGCCGCGCTCCTCGACGCCGACCCGGGCCGGATCGGCGAGGTGATCAACGGGCTGGCGGTGCGGCACGTCGACGACCTGCCCGAGGTGGCTGCCGAGGAGTCGATCTCGATCGGGGTCATCGCCACCCCCGCCGGCGCCGCGCAGGCGGTGGCCGACCAGCTCGTCGCCGTCGGTGTCACCAGCATCCTCAACTTCGCCCCGTGCGTACTCTCGGTTCCGGACGGGGTCGACGTGCGCAAGGTCGACCTTGCCATCGAGCTGCAGATCCTGTCCTTCCACGAGCACCGCAAGGCGTCACTGACCCGGCTCCCGGCCACCGGCGGGTCCGCACTCACCGCCCTGCCCGGCGGGCTCGGCGCCACCGACACCCAGGAGGCGATCGGCACGTGAAACTGCTCGTCGTCGGCGCGTCCTACCGCACCGCTCCGGTCGCCACCCTGGAGCAGCTGGCGGTGGCCCCCGCCGAACTCACCCGAACCCTGGACCGGCTGGTCGCCCAGCCGTACGTCGCCGAGGCGGTGCTGATCTCCACCTGCAACCGGGTGGAGGTCTACGCCGCGGTGTCCGGATTCCACGGCGGTCTGGGCGACATCTGCGCCGTGCTGGCCGAGCAGGCCGGGTCCGCGCCGGCCGCGCTCGCCAACCACCTGTACGTGCACTACGACGCCGCCGCGGTCGACCACGTCTTCCGGGTCGCCGCCGGGCTGGACTCGATGGTGGTCGGCGAGGCGCAGATCCTCGGCCAGCTGCGTGACGCGTACCACTGGGCGACCGGGGCCGACTCCGCCGGCCGGCTGCTGCACGAGCTGATGCAGCAGGCGTTGCGGGTCGGCAAACGGGCGCACGCCGAGACCAACATCGACAAGGCGGGGCAGAGTGTGGTGACCGCCGCGCTGGACCTGGCCGCCGGTCACCTCGACGGTGGCCTCACCGGTCGGCCCGCCATGGTGGTCGGCGCGGGCGCGATGGGCGCGCTGGGCGTCGCGACCCTCTCCCGGCTGGGTGCCGGCCCGCTCACCGTCACCAACCGGGGCGCCGACCGGGCGGTCCGGCTGGCCGAGTCGTACGGGGCGAACGCCGTCCCGATGGCCGAGCTCGTCCACGCGCTCTCCACAGTGGACATCGTAGTGGCCGCCACCGCGGCCAACGAACCGGTCCTCACCATCGACGTGGTGACCCGGGCGCTGGCCCGGCGCGACGCCGCCCGGGGGCCGCTGGTCCTGCTCGACCTGGCCGTGCCGCGCGACGTCGCACCGGGCGTGGCCGAACTGCCCGGCGTCGAGGTGATCGACATCGACCGGATGGCGGCCCTGCTCGCCGACGGGCCGGCCGCCACCGACACCGCCGAGGTCACCCGGATCGTCAGCACCGAGGTCGAGGCGTTCCTGAGCTGGCTACGCGGCGCCGACGTGGCGCCCACCGTGGCCGCGCTGCGCGGCCGGGCCGACGACGTGGTCGCCACCGAGCTGCGCCGGCTCGCCCAGCGCCGCCCGGAACTCACCGAGGACCAGCGCGCCGAGGTGGCCCGGACGGTGCACCGGGTGGTGCAGCGGCTGCTGCACCAGCCCACCGTGCGGGTACGCCAGTTGGCCGCGGAGCCTGGCGGCGACCAGTACGCCGCGCTGCTGCGTGAACTGTTCGACCTGGAGGTGCCGCAGACCTCCCCGGTGGACACCGTGCCCGACGTGGTCGACACCGACACCACGTACCCCGGAGGTGAGCGATGACCCGCCCCCTGCGCCTCGGCACCCGGGGCAGTGCCCTGGCGATGGCCCAGTCCGGCCACGTCGCCGAGGCCCTTACCGAGGCCACCGGCCGCGAGGTCGAGCTGGTCGAGGTCGTCACCGCCGGGGACCGCTCAGCCGCCCCCGTGCACCGGCTCGGCGTCGGCGTCTTCGTCTCCGCACTGCGTGACGCGCTGGCCGCCGACGCCATCGACTTCGCGGTGCACTCCTACAAGGACCTGCCCACCGCCGCCGCGCCCGGCCTGCACATCGCGGCGGTGCCGCCCCGCCATGATCCGCGCGACGCGCTGGTCGCCAAGGACGGTCGTACCCTCGCCGAGCTGCCCTCCGGCGCGGTGGTGGGCACCGGCGCGCTGCGCCGTATCGCCCAGCTGCACGCCCTCGGCATGCAGCTGGAGGTCACCCCGATCCGGGGCAACGTGGACACCCGGCTGGGGCGGGTGCTCGGCCCGGACGCCGACCTCGACGCGGTCGTGCTGGCCCGGGCCGGCCTGGCCCGGCTGGGCCGGACCGACGTGATCACCGAGACGCTCGACCCGATGCTGATGCTGCCCGCGCCCGCCCAGGGTGCGCTCGCGGTGGAGTGCCGGGCCGACGACACCGATCTGGTCGAGCTGCTCGCGGTGCTCGACCACGCACCGTCCCGCGCCGCGGTCGTCGCGGAGCGGGCGCTGCTGGCCACCCTGGAGGCCGGGTGCTCGGCACCCGTCGCCGCCTATGCCGTTATCGCCGAGGGCGAGCCGACCAGCTCGCTCGCCGGTGGCGCGGGTGGCGATGAGATCTACCTGCGCGGGGCGGTGATCAGCCCGGACGGCACCCGTGACCTCCGGCTGTCGCGCACCGGTACGCCCGCCGACGCGGCGGAGATCGGCAAGGCACTAGCCGCCGAACTCCTCGACCTCGGCGCCGACTCGATCCTCGGCCACGACGGAAGCACCGGCCCGGGGACCCAGCACATTGGGAGCACAGAATGACCCGCACCCGTAAGCCCGTAGGCCGGATCGCGTTCGTCGGGGCGGGCCCCGGTGACCCGGGCCTGCTGACCCGCCGGGCGCACGACGCCCTGGTCGACGCCGACCAGGTCGTGTACGACCGGGGACTGCCCGAGTCGCTGCTCGACGTCGTCCGCGCCCAGGCCAGGTCCGACGCGCAGTTCACGCCCGCCGAAGGCGCACCGGGTGACGTGGCCAAGGTGCTCATCTCCGCGGCCCGCTCCGGGCTGAACGCGGTGCACCTGGTCGCCGGCGACCCGTTCGGCCACGAGTCGGTCGTCAGGGAGGTGCAGGCGGTGGCGCGTACCGCCGCGCACTTCGAGGTGGTGCCGGGGGTCGGTCAGGCCGAGGGGGTGGCCACCTACGCCGGTGTTCCGCTGCCGGGGGTGCGGACCGCCGCCGACGTCGAGGACGTCAGCACGCTGGACTTCGACGCGCTGGCCGCCGCGGTCGGCCGGGGCTCGCTGGCCCTGGCGGTGGACGCCGGTGACCTGGCCGCGATCCGGGACGGGCTGCTCGCCGCCGGGGTGGACGGCGCGACCGGCGTCGGGGTCACCGGTGACGGCACGGGCGAGACGCAGTACACCACCACGTCGACCGTGGACTCCTTCGTCGCGGCGGCGCTCGGTTTCACCGGCCGGGTGGTGCTCACCGTCGGGCAGGGCGTGGGCCAGCGGGACAAGCTGAGCTGGTGGGAGAACCGCCCGCTGTACGGCTGGAAGGTGCTCGTCCCCCGGACCAAGGAGCAGGCCGGAGCGATGAGCGCCCGGCTGCGGGCGTACGGGGCCATCCCCTGCGAGGTGCCGACCATCGCGGTCGAGCCGCCGCGTACCCCGGCCCAGATGGAGCGGGCGGTCAAGGGTCTGGTCGACGGCCGGTACGCCTGGGTGATCTTCACCTCGGTCAACGCCGTGCGCGCGGTCTGGGAGAAGTTCGCCGAGCACGGCCTGGACGCCCGACACTTCGGTGGCGTCAAGATCGCCTGTATCGGGGAGGCGACCGCCGACGCGGTGCGCGCCTTCGGCATCCAGCCGGAACTGGTGCCCTCCGGCGAGCAGTCCTCCGAGGGGCTGCTGGCCGAGTTCTCGCCGCACGACGAGATCCTCGACCCGGTGGGCCGGGTGCTGTTGCCGCGCGCCGACATCGCCACCGAGACCCTCGCCGCCGGGCTCACCGAGCGCGGCTGGGAGGTCGACGACGTGACCGCGTACCGGACGGTGCGGGCCGCGCCGCCGCCCGCCGAGATCCGGGACGCCATCAAGTCGGGCGGGTTCGACGCGGTGCTGTTCACGTCCTCCTCCACCGTGCGGAATCTGGTCGGCATCGCGGGGAAGCCGCACGCCCGTACGGTTGTTGCAGTCATCGGGCCCAAGACGGCGGAGACCGCGACCGAGTTCGGCCTGCGGGTCGACGTGCAGCCTGCGCACGCCTCGGTGCCCGACCTGGTGGAGGCGCTCGCCGCCTACGCCGTCGAGCTGCGCGAGAAGCTGGCCGCCATGCCGGCCAAGCAGCGCCGCGGCTCGAAGGTGCAGGGGCCGACCGCCCTTCGCTTCCGCTGATCGTTCCGGGAGGTCCCTCATGCCGTACCCCGAGATCCGGCCTCGCCGGTTGCGTCGCAACGCGGCCGTGCGACGGCTGGTCTCCGAGACCCGCGTCGATCCGGCCGAGCTGGTCGTGCCGATGTTCGTCAAGGAGGGGCTGGCCGAGCCGCGGGCCATCGCGTCGCTGCCGGGGGTGCTCCAGCATTCCCGGGACTCGCTGCGCAAGGCCGCCGTCGAGGCGGTCCAGGCCGGGGTGGGCGGCATCATGCTGTTCGGGGTGCCGGCGTCCCGGGACGAGTACGGTTCCGGTGGCATCGACCCGAACGGCATCCTCAACGTCGCCATCCGCGACGTCGTCGCCGAGGTGGGCGACGCCACGGTGGTGATGAGTGACCTCTGCCTGGACGAGTTCACCTCGCACGGGCACTGCGGAGTGCTCACCCCGGACGGCGCGGTGGACAACGACGCCACGCTGGCCGCGTACGCGGAGATGGCGGTGGCCCAGGCCGCCGCCGGGGCCGACGTGGTCGGGCCGTCCGGGATGATGGACGGCCAGGTCGGTGTGGTACGCCGGGCGCTCGACGCCGCCGGCCACTGCGACGTGGCGGTGCTCGCGTACGCCGTGAAGTACGCCTCGGCGTTCTACGGCCCGTTCCGCGACGCGGTCGAATCGGCGCTGGAGGGGGACCGGCGTACCTACCAGCAGGACCCGGCGAACCTGCGGGAGTCGCTGCGTGAGGTGGCGCTGGACGTCGCCGAGGGCGCCGACATGGTGATGGTCAAGCCGGCGCTGCCCTATCTCGACGTGGTGTCGGCGGTCCGGGCCGCGGTGGACGTCCCGGTCGCCGCCTACCAGGTCTCCGGCGAGTACGCGATGGTCGAGGCGGCCGCCGCGAACGGCTGGGTCGACCGGGAACGGCTGATGCTGGAGACGCTGACGTCGATCCGTCGCGCCGGCGCGCAGATCATCCTCACCTACTGGGCCGTCGAGGCCGCCCAGTTACTCCGCCAGCGCTACTGAGCCGGGGTCGGCGCGGTCGACCGTGCGTGGTTCCCAGCATCACCCTCCGTGTTCTTTGCTCTGCTGCTGGTGGACCCCATGCGGACGCTTTGCTCTGCTGCCATGGACGCGACAGCCACGCTGAGTGCGCGGTGCGTATGTGGTAGCAGAGCAAAGCGCCCGAGTGGCGTGACCGACCTTCGTTGAGGGTTCGGCACTATGGCTGCTCACGGCCGGCTTGGCTCGGCCGGTGAACGGCGGCCCGTCAGGGGAGCCCGTTGGGGTTCACCGAGGGTTACATTTTGGCGAATGCAGGCAATGGTCACGCAGAGTTGCGGATTTGGGTCCGGGATCCGGGTTGGTCAATGCGTCGAGGGTTGCCGTGGCACACTTCTTGCCGGCCTGAAGCTACCGGAGGAGGTCTGCTTTGACCGGAATGACCGACAGTCAGGACCACTGGATCTACGTTGTCACGGACATCGAGGTCGATGGTCCGTGGCCGGGCCCCAACTCGATGAGATCGTTCGCTTCCGTTGCCGTGACCGGCGACGGCGAGGAACTGGCCAGTTTCGAAGCCGTCCTCGAACCGCTCCCGGGTGCGGCCCCGAACCCCGACACGTACGCGTGGTTCCAGACCCACCCCGAGGCGTGGGCCGCCGCGACCACCGATCCGCAGCCCGTCCACGAGGTCATGGCGCGGTTCGTCGGATGGGTGCGCGACCTGCCAGGCCCTCGTATGTTCGCCGCCTCGCCGATCGCCTTCGACGGTGCCTGGATCGACTACTACCTCCGACGCTTCACCCGCTACGGCCTGGTCCCGGGCCCCTACGAGAAGGACCGCCTCTTCGACGGCCCCGGCCTGTGCCTGAAGAGCTACGCCGCAGCGGTCACCGGCCGTCCGGTCGCCGACGTGTCGTCCCGCACTCTGCCCGCCGAATGGCTGGGCAACATTCCGCACACGCACCGCGCAATCGATGACGCGCGCGGCTACGCGCACCTGCTCGCCGTGCTGTTCCGGCGGGCTCGGACGCTCCGGGAGCCGGCCGGCTGAGCGGAGCCGAGGCCAGACGCCCTCCGGGTTCTCCACAGCGGACGTCGTTGTCCACAGGACGCGTCGCCGGGGTGGCGGAACGGCCCGACGGAACGCGACGGTGGGGCCATGACCGAACCGATCCGCCCCGCCGACGAACCACCCGACGAGCCGGACAACCCGGCACCCGACCCGCCGGTCGCTGGCCCGGTCGACGCCGAGATCGTCTGGCCGGTCGCCGGCATCGTCCGCGCCGTCCGCCGACGAGCCGACCGCAGCCAGCGGGAGCTCGCCCGCGCCGCCGGGCTGCACCATGGGACGATCGGTCGGATCGAGGCGGGTGAGCTGCTGCCCAGCCTGGCCGTGCTGCACCGGATCCTCGCCGTCGGCGGGTTCCAGCTGGCGGTCGTCGACCGGTGCGGTCGGGTACTCCAGCCGATGCGGGACCGCGACGACATCCGTGACGGCGCCGAGCGGCGCTACCCGGCGCACCTGGACGCCATCCTCGACCCGAAGCCGGGCGAGTGGTGGGCCGACATCTACGGGCTGGCCCGACCGCCGGAGACGTTCTACCGCAACCGTGCCGTCCGGGACGAGATGCGGCGGCGCAGCCAGTGGGAGGTGCGGGTGGCGAAGTACCGGAACGTGCCGCCCCCGCCCCGCAGCCCGCGTTCCTACTGGTGACGGCCCGCTGGTCAGGGTCACCCTGGCCAGCGGGCCGTCGTCGTACCGTCGAGACTCAGTCGTCGTTGTCGATGGTGCCGGTCGCCAGTGGGTCGGCGTACCGCAGGTGCAACGGACCGGCGACCGCGAAGGCCATCGTCTCGTCCGCCTCGGCCCGCCGGTCACCCCGGACGGTGACCGGGAAGGCCAGCGAGCTCTGCCCGGCGGGCAGCACCCGACATCCGACGTACGGGGTGAAGTCCGACCAGGGCAGCGCGCTCAGGCCGACGGTGGCGGCGCAGAGCGTCGTCGGCTGGGACAGCGGCCGGGAGACGGTCACCTGGAACGTCAGCGTGCGGTCGCCCTTGTCGCCCTCCACCACCGACACGTCGGCGACCCGCAGCGCCGGCTGGGCCCGGAACCGGGCGACCGACGGGTCGTGGTCGCTGGCACCGCGCGACCCGTCACCGGTGTGCTCCGCCGGCCAGTCGGCGTTGACGTGCGCCGTGCGTACCTGCACCAGGTCGTCGTGGAGCGTGTCGTTGACGAAGATGCTGTCCAGCGTCTGCGCCGAGCCCTGGAAGCTGTAGGAGTACGCCGCCGACGGTACGTCCGCCACCAGGCTGTCCCAGAGGTTGTGCAGACCCGCCCGGTAGAGCGGGGCCAACTGGTCCGACGGGGTCGGGTTCGCGCCGGTGGCGATCGGATCGTCCGGGCGGGGGAAGACGTTCAGGTCCCCGCCGTACACCACCCGGGCGGACGGGTCCGACTCCTCGACGGCGGTGACGATCGCGGCCCCGTACGCGGCCTGCTCGGTGCGCTGCCCGACCCGGCTGTCCGGGCCGGAGGAGTAGTGGTTGCTCAGCGCGTACAGCACGAAGGACTCCGCCGAACCCGGCGCGGCCCGCACCACGAACCTGCCCAACTGCGGGGCGCGGGTGTAGACGTTGGTCCCGTCCCGGCCGGTCGACGTGTCGGTGTCGGCCGGCAGTTGCGCGTTGAGCGCCTTCGGGTTCTGCACGTCCGCGTTGGACGGCAGCCCCGCCGCGCGGTACCGCACCGCCGGCGCGCTGCCGAACAGCGGATCGGCGGCGGTCACCGGGGCCAGTGACAGCCGGTCGGTCCGATAGAGGAACGCCGACGTGATCCCGCGGGCGTCCGCGCCCGTCCGGTCGTACGCCGCGGCGTACGTCGGGCCACCGGCGGCGGCCACGGTCAGCGCCAACTCCTGCAGGGTGTCCGGTGCCCCGTCGGCGTCGTTGCGGTCACCGCAGACCAGCCGGTCGCCGGAGACCGCGCAGATGTCCTGGTCCTCGGCCTCCTGCACCAGGATCAGGTCGGGGGCGTGCAGGTCGTTGCGGATCTGGTCGGCGAGCGCCGCCAGGTGCCGGCGGTAGTCCTCCTCGTCGGCCGGCACGTAGTCGAACGGCGGACTCACCCCGGGACAGCCGGCGTTGCCGGCGAAGTCGCAGCCGTCGAACGGGTCGTCCCGGTGGTCGTAGAGGTTCTCCACGTTGTAGGTCGCCACGGCGACCTCCCGCTGCCGGTCGGCCGGCTTCGGCGGGCTGTTCCGCGACGGGTCGACTCCGGTGGTGAGCGAAAGCGACTCCGGCTGCACGCTGAACTTGTTGAAGCCGTAGGAGACCGCCCCGTACCCGTCGGCGGCCACCGTGTCGAAGGTGCGGGCCGGCGGCAGCAGCGTCGCCGAGTCCCCGGCGGTGGCCTTCACGCCGCCGCCGCCCAGCAGGATGCGTTGGCCGTTGCCGTTGTCGAAGAGCCGCTGCGGCATGTCGTCGAGCGGGTGCGCGTCCCGGAAGACCCGGCGGGCGTACGGGTCGGTCCGCTTCAACAGCGGATCGTCCCGGTCCACCACCCAGACCTCCGAGTCGGCGGTGGAGCCGAAGACGTCCCGGGGACCGGTCACCGCGCTACCGGCCCGGACCCGCACCCGGGCACCCTCGTGCCGTTCCCAGAACCGGTCCGCGTCGGCCGCCTCCGCCGGCGGGACCGCGTCGGTCACCGCCACGGCGGTGTTCACATCCAGGCCGGAGTCCAGCCTGCGCACCAGCGAGGCGCTGGAGAGCTGGGTCTGGTTGAAGTACTCCGACACCCGGCCGCGCAGCACCACCTCGTCGCCGACCGTCGGCGGATAGCCACCGATCAGGGTGGTGAACGACCCGGTGAAGACGAAGATCCCGTCCGAGGTGAGCCGGTCGCCATCCTCGGTGCCCCGGCGGCTCTGCAGGTAGAAACCGTGCTGGTCGGCGCCGGCCGAGGTGCGGGTGAGGGACTTCTGCGTGATCACGCCCCGCACGTCGTACAGGAGGGAACTGGTGCCGTTGCCGCTGGCCGGGGCGAGCGGGGACCGGTCGGTGCGGCCGTTCTCGTCGTCGCCGGTACGGCCCTGCACCTCGCCCACCGACAGCAACGCGGTGGCCTGCACGGTGAACGTGCAGGTGGCGGTGGTGCCCTCAGTGTCGGTGGCGGTCAGGGTGACCGCGTACGCCCCGGCGGGCAGGCCGCTGGCGGTGACCGTGGCGGTGGCCGTACCGCCGGCCGCGGTGGCGGGGATGAACGCCGTACGGGTGATCGTCCCGGCGGCGGGCATCGGGGCGACCGCGGTGACCGCGAGGTCGACGACGGTGTCGTCCGTGTCGGTGGCGGTGACCTGGCGGGTGGCGCTCGCGCCCGCCGCCACGGTCAACGCGCCACCGCAGTTCAGGCTGGCCGGCTGGTCGACCGGGCCACCGTCTGCCACGGAGTGCGCGCCCAGGCCGTCGAAGGTGTCGGTCGGGAAGCCCGCCCACCCGGCGGCCGGATCGAACGGGTCGGACGGATCGGTGTCCCCGGCCGAGACCGACGGCAGCCGGCGCAGCGTGTTGTCGGCGGTGCTGGTGAGCCCGCTGCCCCACTCGGTGCCCGGGTCGACGCCGACCTGGCCGATCGAGTCGAGCACCGTGCCGCCCTTGCGCAGCACGATCGCGTCGTCACCGTTGAACAGTGCCGAGGCGTACGTCTGATCGGCCTGGGCGAGGATCGCCGGGGCGGCCGACGAGGCGGCGAAGACGAACACGTCGCCGGGGGCGACGACGCCGCCGAGCGCCACAGTGGTGGCCGTGCCGGCGCCGTTGAAGTACAGCTGGAGCTGGTAACCGCCGGCCGTCAAGTCGACGGCGGAAGCGGTGCCGTTGAACAGCTCGATCGCCTTGTTGTTGGACGAGCCCTCGACGTACTCCGAAATGAACAGGTCGGTGGGCGCGGCGCTGGCCGCGACCGGTGCGACGCCGACACCCGCGAGGGTGACGGCGGCGGCTGTGGCGAGCGCGGCGGATCTGCGGCGCGGGCGCATGGGGCCTCCACGATGGGTGGACGTGAACCCCCGCACGCTAAAGGCCGTCGTTGGCCGCCGTCCATCCCCCGGCCGGCGATGTGGTGAATTGCCGTCGAGGTCAGCGGGCCCTGTCGAGACGGTGCACCAACTCCGCGACATCCACGCTGTACTCGCACCACTCCCGGTCGGGGCGGTAGCCCAGCTCGGCGTTCACCTTCAGCATGGCCTCGTTGGCCTGCGCGTTCCAGGTCTGCACCTCGACCAGTTCGGGCTCGGCCGAGCGCAGCTCCAGCAACATCCGGGCCTTGATCGCCCGGTCGATGCCGTAGCCGCGGTGGTCCTGCACCACGATGGTGTCGTACTGGTCGGCGCGGGTGGGGTGCTGTGCCGGCACCACCACCTCGGTCAGCCCGGCCACCTCCCCGGTCTGCTCGTGCAGGGCCAGCACGATGTACGGCTTCATGCCGCGCCGGTGCAGGGTGTCCAGGCTGTCCCGCAGCCGCTGCGGATCGTACGAACTGGGGCGCAGCTCACCGTCGCCGACGTCGCGCACCTCGGCCTTGGCCCGGGCGTACGCCTCGATCAGTTCGTCCGGCGGCCCGCCCGGGCAGAACTCGAGATGGTAGCCGGCGCCCACCCCACCGGCCATCTCGGTCAACGCCGGCCAGTCCACCGAGGCCAGGTCGAGCACGCTGCGGGTCTCGACGTACTCGCGGGCGAAACCGAGCGACTCGTAGAAGGCGACGGCCGGGGTGTCACCGACCACCTCGACGCCGATCGAGCGGAAACCCTCCTGGTAGACCCGGCGGGCCGCGGTCAGCACCAACTGCCGGCCCAGGCCGGTGCGGCGCACCGACGGGTGCACCAGCACCTCCAGTACGCCGATGTCCCCGAGCAGCAGCACGTGCACATGCCCGAGGATCCGGCCGGGGGTGCCGTCGGGGCCGGCACCGGCCTCGGCGACCCAGGAGATCCGCCGTTCGCCCGGCATCACCTCGGACAGATACTCCCGCAGCGACCCCTCCCGCCAGGGCGGATCCTGCGGGAGATCCGACGCCAGGACCGCGTTCAGCGTCTCCAGCACGGATCCGATCTCGTCGGACGACGCGGTCCGGGGATCCCACTCGCGCACCATCACCCGTACAGCTTGCCGGCAAGAGCTGTCCGGGGGAAGTGTCCGGTCCGGCAATGTATGCGGCCGATCACGTCACGTACGGCTGGTCCGCCCGTACTCGTTGGCCTTGTCGAAGACGTCGGTGGCGTAGCGGCGCACGTCGTTGTAGGACAGGATGGCGCCCCACCAGTCACCCGGGACGGTCATGTTCCGACCGCCCTTGCACAGGTACCGCCCGGCGGCCAGCGTCGCGTCGTCCAGGTCGTGCGGGTCCTTCCGGCCGTCGTTGTCGGCGTCCGCGCCGATCTCCTGCCAGGTGGTTGGGATGAACTGCATCGGCCCGATCGCCCGGTCGTAGGTGGTGTCCCGGTCGAACAGCCCCCGGTCGGTGTCCCGGATCAGGGAACGGCCGCCGTTGCCGTCGAGCGGGTCGCCGATGATCTCCGGCTCGGCCCGGCCGGTCGACTTCAACGTGGCGCCGTTGGCCTGCCCGTGCCGGGACTCGACGTAGCCGATCGCGGCGAGCGTGGTCCAGCTGAGCTGGCAGCCGCGGTGCGTCTCGGCCAGCGCCAGCTCGGCGTAGCCGTACGCCTGCATCGCCACCGGGGAGACGCCCACTTTCGCGCCGGTGACCCGCGCCCACTCGGCGATCGCGTCGGCTGGCCGCGCGGTGCCAGGAACGGCCGCCGGGGCGCTCGTCGCCACCCCGCCCGGGACGGCGGTGGCGGAGAACCCGGGGGACACGGGCGGTCCGGGAACCACCGCGGCGGTGCCGTCGGGCAGCGCCCCCGGTGGGGGCACCACGGCGACGCCCGAGTCGGTCGCGTCCGCGGCGACCGGCGTCGTGGACCGCACCGCCGACGGGACCACCACGGCACCCACCGCGCCGGTCGTGGTGACCAGCGCGAGGAGGAACACCCCGGAGAGGGTCAGCCGGCCGCTGGGCCGCCGGGCCCAGGCCCGGGTGGCCCGGGCCGCCCCGGCCACCGCCTGCCGAGGCGGAGGCAGCCGCACGGCGTGCGCGAACGGCAGCCGCCGCCGGGCCGGGCCCTTGACCGCCTTGTCCTCGGCCGCTTCCCGGCGGGCCTCGCCGGCCTGCGCCGGGTCCGCTGCGGACCCTTCGGCCTGCGGCCCGTCGGGGTTCGCCGGGTCGGGATCGGGGACGGTGCCGGAGCTGCCTGACGGCGTCGCCGGTCGCAGGGGTCGCATCCTCGCACCCTCCTCGCCGCTGGACACCCGTCGAGTATTACCCATGTCCCCCGCGACGACAGGGCCGGTCGTACGCTGAAAGCATGCCCCGGTACGAGTTCCGCTGCCGCGCCTGCGGCGACACCTTCGAGGTCAACCGCCCGATGGCCGACGCCGGTGAGCCGGCGTCCTGCCCGCAGGGGCACGCCGACACGGTCAAGCTGCTGTCCACCGTCGCGTTCACCGGTCGAGGCGGGGCGGGAGTCCCGTCGAGCGCCCCGGCGGCCCCGACCGGCGGCGGGTGCTGCGGCGGCGGCTGCTGCGGCTGACCGTCGCCGCGCCGGCCGGGCCGGGTCCGCGCCGTCCGCCAGGTCGGGTGGCACCTTCGGGTCGGGCGTCGCCCGGCCGTTCTCACGATGCGTGACGGTCTGACCATACGGCAGTATCGAACCTGACGTCAGGGCCGGAGGTGCCACGCATGTCGCCACGGATTTCCCTCCCGACCGGTTGGGTGACCTTCGTTTTCACCGACATCGAGGGCTCGACCCGGCTGGCTCAGCTGCTCGGCGCCGACTACCGCCCGGTGCTGCGGGAACACCGTCGGCTGTTGCGGGACACCCTCGTCGCGACCGACGGTGCGGAACTGTTGACCGAGGGGGACTCGTTCTTCCTCGCCTTCCCGGACGCGTCGGCGGCGCTCACCGCCTGCCTGGCCGGGCAGCGGGCACTGTCCACGCACCACTGGCCCAACCCGGAGGCGCCACCCCGGGTACGGATGGGGTTGCACACCGGGTACGCCGAACCGCGCGACGGCGAGTACGCCAGCCCGGAGGTACACCGGGCCGCCCGGGTCGCCGCCGCCGCACACGGCGGGCAGGTGCTCTGCTCCGCGTCGACCGCCCGGCTCGCCGACCCGCTCCCGGACGGCGCGTCCCTGCTCGACCTCGGGCTGCACCGGCTGCGTGGCTTCGACGACCGGGAGCGGCTCTTCCAACTCGTCGCGCCCGGCCTGGAGCGGCAGTTCCCTCGACCGCGTACCGCCGAGGCGGTGGCCCACAACCTGCCCACCCAGATCACCTCCTTCATCGGCCGGCAGGCCGAACGGGCGGAGCTGGACCTGCTGATCCGTCGGCACCGGCTGGTCACCGTCCTCGGCGCCGGCGGCGCGGGCAAGACCCGGCTCGCCGTGGAACTGGCCTCCGGGCTGGTCGAGGCGTATCCGGACGGGGTGTGGTTCGTGGACATCGCCACGGTCACCGACCCGGGACTGGTGGCGTTCGCGGTCGCCGCCGTGCTCGGGCTGCGTCCGGAACCGGGCCGCCCGATGCTGGACACCCTGGTCGAGTACGCGGCCCCGCGCCGGATGCTGGTGGTGCTGGACACCTGCGACGCCCAGCCCGCCGCCTGCGCGGAGGTGATCTCCCGACTGCTCGCCGGTGGCGGCGGGGTGCGGGTGCTGGCCACCAGCCGGGAGTCGTTCAACCTGCCCGGCGAGGTGGTCTGGCGGATCCCGCCGCTGTCGGTGGACCCGCAGCCGGGGCCCGCCGAGAGCGACGCGGTGGCCCTGCTGCTGGACCGGACGGCGGCGGCCCGGGGTGGCCGACCGCCGGACTGGGCGGAGATCGGTGACCTACGCCGGGTGGCGCAGCGGCTGGACGGTCTGCCGTTGGCGATCGAGTTGGCCGCCGCCCGGCTGCGGGTGCTCTCCGCCGGGCAGCTCGCCGCCCGTCTCGACGATGTGCTGGGCACTCTGGACGCCGGGCGGCTCGACAGTGCCCCGCCGATGTGTCCCTCCTGGATGGGCAACCAGCGGGACACCGTCGACCTGGTCGCCGCCGCGTCCGGCAGCCCACCGCCGTCGCCGGCGCACCGGGCCGTGCAGCGGTCCGCCGCCGAGCGGCATCTCACCATGCAGGCCACGGTGACCTGGTCGTACCGGACGTTGGGGCTCCGCGCGGCCCGGTTGCTGCGTTGGCTTGCGGTGTTCGCCGGGCCGGTCAGTCTGCCCACGGTCGAATGGCTGCTCGACGAGGATCCGATCGACCCGCTCTCGGTGCTGGTCGACAAGTCGATGGTGGTGGCCGAGCCGCACGTCACGGGCAGCACCTACCGGATGCTCGACCCGATCCGCGCGTACGCGGCCCGGCGGTTGGCCGAGGCGGGCGAGGAGCAGGCCGCCCGGGACCGGCACGTGGCGTGGTCGGCGTACGCGCTGGAGCAGGCCCACCTCGGGCCCGACGGCCGCCCGGTCACCCTCTCCCTGTACGCGCTGGACCCGCTGGCCGGGGAACTGCGGGCGGCGCTGCGCTGGTGTGCCACCGGCGGCAGCGCCCGGGCCGGGCTGCGGCTGGCCGGTGGCCTGGATCAGTGGTGGCGGGAGCGTGGCCTGTCCCGGGAGGCCCGGCTCTGGCTGTTCCGGCTGCACGGCCGCATCGCGGAGACCGGCGAGTCGATTCCGGAGGCGGAGCTGGCGGCGGCGTACCACCTGCACTCGCTGCACGCCGGGGCGGACGGTGAGTTCGCCGAGGAGTTGCGCTACTCGCGGCGGGCGGAGGCGGCGGCCCGGCAGGCCGGCGACGCCGGCCTGCTCGCCCGGGTGCTGGCCGGGCGGGCCGCGCCGCTGATCGACATGGGGCAGTTCCTGGAGGCGGAGCGGGTCTGCCGGGAGGTCATCGACTGGGCGCGGGAGCGGGAGGTGGCCGGCGAGGCGCTCTTCGCCGTCTACAACCTGGCCGAGCTGCTGTGGCGTCGCGGAGCGTTGGACGAGGCGGCCGAACTGCTCGGCGCGGCCCGTCCGGTGGAGGCGGCCCGCCCGGTCGAGCGGGGCCGCCGGTCGGTGGACATGCTGCTGGGCATGGTCGCGCTGACCCGCGGCGACCAGGTCGCGGCGCACGAGCACCTGCTGGTGGCGCTGCGGTCGCGGATGAGTCACGGCTACCACGGGCGGGCCTGCGACACGGTCAGCGCGGTGGCCGTGCGGTGCGCCGCCGACGATCCGGTCACCGCGGCGCGGCTCTTCGGCGCGGCCCAGGCGACGCGGGCACGGCTACGTGCCTCGCCCGGCATCTACGGCCCCTACTGGATCGACGAGCAGGCGAAGCTGCGACGCAGGCTGGGCGACGCGGCCTTCGACGCCGCGTACGGCGAGGGCGGGACGTGGGGGCTGGAGGAGGCGGCGGCGGTGGCCCTCGCGGTGGAGCACCCCGACCTGCGCGGGGACTCGGTGCGGTTCGGCACCACCGGGTCGGTGACACCACGCCAGCCCGGACCGGCCCGCTGGGAGCTGGGCCGCTGCGAGTGGGCCTGAACCGGGGACGGGGCGACGGCGGGGGTAGCGGCGGCGAGACGCCCCCTGAGGTGGGTGATTGACGGATCCCTGAGCTGGGTAACAACGCCGGTCATCGGTCGCGACCAGGGGGTCGCGCGGGTGAGAGGGGGCGCGGTGTCCGTGCTGCGTACCAAGCCGATCAGCGAGGTGATCGCCCAGAGCCGGACCGACGCAGATGAGGACCGGCCGGGTCTGCGGCGTCACCTCCGGGCCCGGGATCTGACCGGCTTCGGCATCGGCATCGTGATCGGCACCGGCATCTTCACGCTCACCGGCATCGAGGCCCGGGACAGCGCCGGTCCGGGGGTGGTGATCTCGTTCGCCATCGCCGGGGTGGTCGCCCTGCTCGCGGCCCTCTGCTACGCCGAACTGGCCTCCAGTGTGCCGGCCGCCGGCAGCGCCTACACCTACGCGTACGCCACCATGGGCGAGATCGTCGCCTGGATCATCGGCTGGGACCTGCTACTGGAGTTCGCGCTCGGCGCGGCGGTGGTGGCCCGCGGCTGGTCTGGCTATCTCGCCGAGCTCCTCGGGTTGCCCACCACCTGGTTCGGTGAGGAGGGCAGCGTCGTCAACCTCGGCGCGATCGGCATCGTACTGCTGCTCGGTGCCGTCGCCATCGTCGGCGTTCGCGAGTCCGCCCGGGTGACCAACCTCCTGGTGCTGGTGAAGGTCGGCATCTGTGTCTTCGTCGTGGCCGCCGGCCTGTTCTTCGTGAAGGCCGCCAACCTCACCCCGTTCATCCCGCCGGCCGCTCCTGCCGGGCCCGGCGACGAAGGCATCAGGCAGCCGGTCACCCAGGTCCTCTTCGGGCTGGAACCGTCGGTGTTCGGTTTCGTCGGCGTGCTCAGTGCCGCCGCCGTGGTCTTCTTCGCCTACACCGGTTTCGAGGCGGTGGCCAACCTGGGGGAGGAGACCCGGCGACCCCGCCGGGATCTCACCCTGGGCCTGCTCGGCACGCTGCTGATCTCGACCGTGCTCTACGTCGGCGTCTCGCTGGTCATGGTCGGCATGGTGCCGTACACCGAGATCGACCGAAGTGCTCCCATCGCGGCGGCCTTCAACGCGGTCGGCGCGGGCTGGGCCGGGGTCCTGGTCTCCATCGCCGCGGTCGCCGGCCTGACCAGCGTCATCCTGGTCGACCTGGTGGCCATGGGTCGGATCGGGTTCGCCATCGCCCGGGACGGGTTGATCCCACCCTCGGTCGCCGCGATCCACCCGCGCTGGGGCACCCCGTACCGGATCTCCGCCGTGATGACCGTGGCGGTCGCCCTGCTCGCCGGCTTCCTGCCGCTGTCGGCGCTGGCCGACCTGGTCAGCATCGGCGCGCTCTGCGCGTTCGTGATCGTGTCGATCGCGGTGCCGATCCTGCGCCGTAAGCGCCCGGAACTGGACCGGCCGTTCAGGGTGCCGTTCTCCCCGGTGCTGCCGATCGTCTCCGCGTTGGCCTGTCTGTACCTGATGCTGAACCTGTCGGTGGAGACCTGGCTGCGGTTCGGCGTCTGGATGCTGCTCGGCGCGTTGATCTACTTTGGTTACGGTTACCGCCGCAACCGGCTGGCCCGGCGTGGGGGCGCCACCCCGGAGCCCCGCCAGCCGTCACCCACCGGCTGACCTCCCGGGCAGCGGCACCGTTGTACGTGCCCCGACCGCGGCGCTAGAGTCCGCACCACCGCGGCCGGCGGGAGGGACACCGTGCGACACAGGTTGAAGGACGTGGCCGAGCGGGCCGGCGTGTCGGTCAAGACGGTGTCGAACGTGGTCAACGGCCACCTGCACGTGCGACCCGAGACCCGGGCCCGGGTCGAGGCGGCGGTCGCCGAACTGAACTACCGTCCCAACCTCTCCGCCCGCAGCCTGCGCAGGGGGCGGACCGGGGTGATCGCCCTGGCCGTGCCGGAACTCGACCTGCCGTACTTCGCCGAGCTGGCCCGGCACGTGGTCGTCGCCGCCGCCCGACGGGAGTGGACGGTGCTGGTCGACCAGACCGGTGGTGACGCCGAGCGGGAACGGGTGGCCGCCGCCGGAATCGGCGACCACATGATCGACGGGATCATCTTCAGCCCGCGGGCGCTCGGCGCCGACGACCTCGTCGGCCTCGACGGCACCCCCCTGGTGCTGCTCGGGGAGCGGGTCGACCAGGGGCCGGCCGACCACGTCGGCATCGACAGCGTGACCGCCGCCCGCCAGGTCACCGCGCACCTCGTCGGGCTCGGCCGCCGCCGGATCGCCGCGATCGGTGCGTCGCACATCCCGGCCGGGGTCGGGGCGCGGCTGCGCCTGGCCGGCTACAGCGCCGCGCTCGCCGACGCCGGCATCGGGTACGACGAGCGGCTGGTCGTGCCCACGCCGGCCTGGCGTCGCGCCGACGGTGCCGCCGCCGTGCGCCGGCTGCTCACCGCCGGGGTACGTCCCGACGCCCTGTTCTGTTTCACCGACACCCTGGCCCTCGGGGCGATGCGGGCACTGCACCTGGCGGGCCTGCGGGTGCCCGGCGACGTCGCCGTGGCGGGCTTCGACGACATCGAGGACGGCCGGTTCAGCACCCCCACCCTGACGACCGTGACGCCGGACAAGGAACGCATCGCCGAACTGGCGGTGGACCTGCTGGCCAGCCGCGTCGACGGTGACCAGGCCACCCCACCCCGGGATCTGC
>NZ_SMKF01000044.1 GCF_004348325.1 Micromonospora sp. KC213
CTCCCCGACCCCACCGACGAGGTCGTGGAGCTCTGCCGTGACCTGTTGCGCATCGACACCACCAACACGGGGGACAACGCCACCAGCGTGGGCGAGCGCCGCGCGGCCGAGTACGTCGCGCAGCGCCTCGCCGAGGTGGGCGTCGATGCCGAGATCCACGAGTCGGCGCCGGGGCGTGCCAACGTGGTGGCCCGCATCGCCGGCACCGACCCGGGCCGCGACGCCCTGCTGGTGCACGGTCACCTCGACGTGGTCCCCGCCGACGCCGACGAGTGGTCGGTGCACCCGTTCTCCGGCGAGATCCGCGACGGTTACCTGTGGGGCCGGGGCGCGATCGACATGAAGGACTTCGACGCGATGGTGCTGGCCGTGGTGCGGCACTGGCAGCGCACCGGGGTCCGCCCGTCGCGGGACATCGTGCTCGCCTACACCGCCGACGAGGAGGCGGGCAGCGACTACGGCGCACACTTCCTGGCACGCCGGCACCGGGACCTCTTCGACGGCTGCACCGAGGCCGTCGGCGAGGTGGGGGGCTTCTCCTACTCGGTCAACGAGGCCACCCGGCTCTACCTCATCGAGACCGCCGAGAAGGGCATCGACTGGCTGCGGCTGCACGCCAAGGGCCGCCCCGGGCACGGCTCGTTCATCCACGACGACAACGCGGTCACCGCGCTGGCCGAGGCGGTGGCCCGGATCGGGCGGCACCGCTTCCCGGTGACCGTCACCGCCACCGTCCGGGCCTTCCTCACGGAGGTCTCCGAGGTCCTCGGCGTGGAACTGGACCCGGACGACCCGGAGACCGCGATCGCGAAACTGGGGCCGATCGCCAACATCATCGGGGCGACGATCCGCAGCACCGCGAACCCGACCCGCCTCGCCGCCGGCTACAAGGACAACGTCATCCCCGGCCGGGCCACCGCCACCATCGACTGCCGCAGCCTGCCCGGGCAGTCGGAGCTGCTGGAGCAGCAGCTGCGCGAGCTGGTCGGCCCGGACATCGACATCGAGTACATCCAGCGCCAACCGGCCCTGGAGACCACCTTCGACGGCGACCTGGTGGCGGCGATGTCGGCGGCACTGCGCGCCGAGGACCCGGGCGCCCGGCCGGTGCCGTACATGCTCTCCGGCGGCACGGACGCGAAGGCGTTCTCGCAGCTCGGCATCCGCTGCTTCGGGTTCGCCCCGCTGCGCCTGCCGCCCGACCTCAACTTCTCCGCCCTGTTCCACGGCATCGACGAGCGGGTACCGGTGGACGGACTACAGTTCGGCGTGCGGGTTCTGGACCGGTTCCTGCGCGCCTGCTGACCCGTCCGGTGTCGCAGCCTGCCCCATTGGCGAAGGGATCACCTCATGACCGACCAGCACGGTGAGCTGGACGCCGCACTCGAGCGCGTGATCGACGCCGCTCGGGCCCACCTGGCGGCCGTGCGCGCCGCCCAGGGCCGCATCGACGACGACGACGTCTGGCAGGCGTACGTGGCGTTGAACAACGCGTCGTACGCCTACGACGAGCAGCTGCTCGACGCGTTCGGCGAGGTCACACCCTGGGACGTGGAGGCGATCGACCCGGACGAGGCCGACGAGCGGTTCGGTGGCGTCGAGGGCGTCGAGGCCACCGACCCGCACCCGCAGGTGATCTCGGTGCGGCAGCGCCGCGACTACCGGGTGCCCAGCGTCTCGGCGCTGATCCGGGTCGCCGAGGCGGCCCGCCGCGAGGGCACCCCGGAATCCGACGAGCCGGCGCCGGTCGAGGGGGTCGGCGAGGCGGTGCTGGAGCTGCTGCAGAGCGGTGACGGTTCGCTGAGCGCCCTGGACGTGCCCGAGCTGGAGCCGCTCGACGGGGTGGTGATGGTCAGCGAGGTCGGTACCCCGGTCGACCTGGAGTCGTTCGACGACGACGACCCGGTGGGCCCGTTCCAGCCGGCCGCCGACGACCGCCTGGTGGGGCGGCTCGACGAGCATCCCTACCTGGACGAGGACGACCACGACCACGCCGGGCACGCCCACTAGTCAGGCACCCGCGCCAGGGTCAGGTGGCGCGCTCAGTACGACAGGCCCGGTTGCGGCTGGGCGACCCGGCGACGACGCAGCACGACCTGCCGCGTCCCGTCCCGGAACAGTCGCACCCGGGCCAACTCCCATCCGGAGAACTCGGCCTGGATCGCCAACTGCGCCGCGGCGGTCACCCGGTCGACGTTCGGCGGCAACCTCAGCGGCGCGTATTCGTAGTCCATGTGCCCTATGCTGCCCAGCCCTGGGCCTGTCCGCCACCCTTCCCGCGGCACCGGTCGGACCACCCCCGGCGTACCGGGTCCGACGCGGCGCGCGTCGGGCAGGGCGTACCCCCGAGCAGGGTGGGGCCGGTCGGCCCCGGCGCGGGCGTCCGCTGCCGGGGCCCGGCTTCCGAGGGGTGGCGGGGCAGATGGTCAGGCGGTGGGCGCGGGCGGCGAGGGCCGGTCCTCCCCGGTCGGCCCGGCCGGCTGGGCGGCGTCGAGGTCGTTGGCGGCCAGCAGTGCCGTCAGGGCCGGCGCGGTCAGCGTCAGCCCGTGCGGGGCACCCGGGTCGACGGCGAGCCCCCACGCCGGGTCCGGCCAGGCGGCCAGCAGCTCGGCCGCCGGTATCGCGAGGAACGGCACTCCGACGCCGACGAAGGCGGTGAGCGCCTCGGCGGTGGTGAACACCGGCAGTAGCGGGGCCTGACCGGCGTCGTGGACGGTCACCCAGGGGAAGTCCCGCTCGGGCGACGGCTCACCGGCCAGCGGTACGCACACCGCGCCGCCGGCGAACGCCCCGAGGTAGCCGGGAAGGTCCTGTGCGGCCGCAGCCCGCGCGAGCCGGTCGGCGACGGCGGTCCCGGCAGCCCCGGCGGAGACCGACGGGTTGGCCACCCGACGCCGGCCCGGCGCGGCGTCCGACAGGTGGCTGTCCGGGAGTGCCGGCGGCACCCCGCCGTCCGGGGCTGATCCGGGGGCCGGCGGCACCACGCCGTCCGGGGTGAGCACACGGCAGGCGAGCCCGGCCGGATCGGCGGTCAGCACCGCCCGGGCGGTGTCCGCCGCGAAGTCGCCCCACCAGCGCAACGCCTCGGCGGTGCGGGGCGTCTCCTGGCGCCAGTCGTCGCCGTCGCCGGCGGGGCGCCAGCCCAGCTCGGCCAGGCGCGACGGGTCGTAGGCCGGGCAGCGCCCGGAGACGCTGTCCCGCCGGACCGCCAGCCGCAGCCGGCGCGGCCCGGCGGTCAGTTCCAGATCGGTGTCCTGCCGGCAGGCCGCCAGCGTGTCGTGCAGCCGGACGGCGATCTGGGGCCAGGTCGGGCCGGTCACGCCGGCGGTCGCGGCAGTCGCGCGTCCAGGCTGTCCAGCCGGGCGGCGGCCTCGTCGAGGCGGCCCAGGGCGGAGAAGTCCCCCGGCCGGCCGAACAGCTCGGTCAGGCCGGTGCCCAACTGCGCGGTCAGGCCGTCGGTGCGCTCGGCGAGCCGCTCACCGGCCGCCGAGCGCGCCCGCCGGTACGCCTGGAGCACCATCGCCGTCAGTTCGGCGGTGCCGTACCGCAGCGCCGTCGGCTGGAAGGTCAAATCGGTGAGTTCACCCGCGGCGTCGACCGTGACCGACACCAGCCCGGTCTCGTCGACGCCGGTGCCGGCCAGTTCGTCCAGCTCGGCCTGCACCCCGGCGAACCGGCGTTCGACGTCGGCGAGCCGGCCGGCCAGCGCCTCCAACCCGGACAGCGGATCCGTCATGCGTTCGTCCTCCCCCTGTGATCACCTCGGCCGGGGTGGCGGTCGAGGCCCGGGAATCGTATCGTCGTCCCGCATCGGAGACGGGGGAGGAACGGCAGTGGCGGCGGGCATCGAAGTGGACGTGGCGGCGGTGAAGCGGTTGCAGGCGGCCGCCGCCGGGGTCGCCGCGGCGATGGGGGCGATGGAGGCCCGGGTGGTCGCGGCCGGCGACCTGCCCGACAGCACGTTCGGGCGCCTGCCCGTGGTCAGTGACATGCTGCGTGGCGCGTACGCCGAGCAGGTGTCCGACGGCACGGCGCTGTTCCGCGCCGGCCAGGACGCTTTCGACCGGGTCGGTGACGCCCTCGCCTCCACGGTGGACAACTACGAGCGCAACGAGCAGGGCATCGAGTCCGGCTTCCGGGCCGTGCACGAGCGGATGGGCCGGTGAGCGGGCCGGCCGGCAGTGCCGTCGAGCTGTGGAACGGCATCGACAACGCGCTGTCCGGGGTGGAGGCCGTCGTCGACAGCGTCTGCCGCACGCTGGCCTGGCCGCTGATCCAGCTGGTCGACATGGTCGACGGCGAGCCGGCGGCACTGCGGGCCCGGGCCGCCGAGTGGGATGTTCTCGCGGGGCAGGTCCGGGAGCTGGCGATGGGGCACCGCGCGGTACGCGAGGCGGAGCAGCCCGGTTGGCGCTCGGACGCCGGTGACGCGTACGGCCGGCGGCTGGCCGAGGTCGAACAGCAGTTGCTGGACGTGGCGGGGCAGTTCACCGCCACCGCCGAGTACCTGCGCAGTGTCGCCGACGGCCTCCAGACCGTGCACGACGTGCTGGTCGACCTCTGCGTCGAGTTCGTCAACTGGATGCTGGTGACCCTGGTGACCGCGCTGGTGATGGCGCCGTTCACGGCGGGCGCCTCCTGGGCGGCCGGGCTGGCGGTCACCGTGACCCGGGGCATGATCGTGCTCGCCCGGGCGCTGAAGGTGATCCGCCCGCTCGCCGCCCACCTGCAGAAGGTCATCCGGTTGCTCCAGCGGGTCATGTTCCAGCTGCGCAGGCTGCGCAACCACCTCGACAAGCTGGTCGACAAGCAGCGGGCGCTGCGCAAGGGGCAGAAGTCCATCGACAAGCGGCGTGCCGCCGGCAAGGCCGACAAGTGGTACCACAAGGTGACCGACCCGGCGAACGGTCACTTCAAGCTCGGCAAGAGCGGGACGCCGTTCGACATGAGCGCGCTGGATCGGGCCGGCGCGCTGCGCACGCACGGTATGGCCGACGGCGGCCGGATGATCGCCCGGGACTGGGCCACCAACCTGCCGTGGAACGTGCCCAACTCGGTGGTGCACGGTGTGGCCTGGGGCACCACCGCGGTGGTCACCGGTCTCTCCGTGCCGGGCGCGGACCTGGTCAGTGACCAGGTCGGCGACGCGGTGCGCGACGGTGCGGACTGGATCGACCAGAATGTCTTCGGTCAGCCGCCCGCCGCGCAGGAGCCGGCGGGTCGCTGACCCGGCAGCGAGGAGGAGCGGCGTGAGCGGTGCCTGGGGACGACTGGGGCGCTTCGGCGACGCGGTGCGCGAGGGTGCCCGGGTGGCTCGTGACCGGGCTCGCGCCCTGCGCGACGAGTTCCGCACCTCCGACGAACCGGAGCGGGCCCTGGTCGCGCCGCTGGTGACCGGCCAGGAGCTGCGTCATGTCGGTCTGGCACCGGTGCGGGTCGACGAGACGCACCGGGCCGGCAGCCAGTTCGCCGACCACGTCGGGGCCGAGGTGGCCGACGCGCTGGATCCCCGGGTGCTGTTCGGGCTGCTGCACATCGTCAACCCGGTGGCCTGGGTGGAGGCTGTCATGACACCGGTGCGGCTGGCCGCCGGGGTGTTGCTGCTGCCGGGCCGGGCTGCCGCGTTGGCGGCGGGGGCCCCGGAGGCGGTCACCCGCGAGGTCGACGCATCGCCGTCCGACGCCACGGCGCAGCCGCCCCGGCCGGTGCTGCCGCTGACCGACGAACAGGAGGCGTTCCGGGCGCTGTTCCGGCTCAGCCGGCACCGGCCGCTCGCCGACCAGCTCGCCGAGATCGCCTACCGCCGGCGGTACGCCTTCAGCGGCGACCTCGCCACCCTCGCCGGCAGCCTGCTGCTGTTCCTGGAGCGCTACACCGGCACCCCGCTCGCGGTGACCGACACTCATCTGCACCTGCTGCGGATGGGGCGCCGCCCGGACGAGGGGCGCCCCGACCGGCGTCAGCCGAGGCTGTTGTGGAGCGTCGCGCGGCAGCGGATCACCCGCATCGACTGCGACCACGGGACGATGCGGGTGGCGCAGTTCCCGATGACGATCCACTTCGACGACGGTTCCTGGATCCGGGTGGTCAATCCGACCCTCCGCGACGACCAGCACCGTTTCCTCGCCGCTGTCCGCGAGATCCCCGGGCAGCGGCCGGCAGCCGACTGACCGGCGGGCGAGCTCAGCCGTCCCGCTCGGGGTAGCCGACCGGCACGGCGGAGACGTCGTCCAGCGCGGTGGTGATCTCCTCCGGCAGGGTCATCCGTTCCACCTGCAACGCGCCGAGCAACTGCCCCACGGTCCGCGCGCCGAGGATCGGCGCGGTCACCCCGGGCCGGTCACGGATCCAGGCCAGCGCCACCTCCAGCGGTGACACGCCGAGGCCACCCGCCGCGATGGCCACCGCCTCGACGATGCTGGAGCAGCGTGGCTCCAGATAGGTGGTGACGAACCGCTCGAAGTGCGCCGAGGCGGCCCGGGAGTCGGCCGGTCGGCCGTTGCGGTACTTGCCGGTCAGCACCCCTCGGCCCAGCGGCGACCAGGGCAGCACGCCCAGCCCGAGCGCCGCGCAGGCCGGCAGCACCTCCCGCTCCACGCCCCGCTCCAGCAGCGAGTACTCCACCTGAGCGGCGACCACCGGGGCCCGCCCCGGCCAGGCGGCCTGCCAGGCGGCGGCCCGGGCGGTCTGCCAGCCGGAGAAGTTCGACACCCCGACGTAGCGGACCCGGCCGCTGGCCACCGCGTGATCCAACGCCGCCAGGGTCTCCTCCAACGGGGTGTCCGGGTCGTACCCGTGCACCTGCCACAGGTCGACGTGGTCGGTGCCCAACCGGCGCAGCGAGGCGTCCAGGGTACGCAACAGGTGCCCGCGGGAACCGTCGCGGCGTCGTCCGCTGCCCGGACGCAGCCCGGCCTTGGTGGCGATGAGCACCTCGTCGCGGGGTACCAGGGTGCCCAGCAGGGAGCCGAGCACCGACTCGGCGTCCCCGTCGGCGAACACGTCGGCGGTGTCGACCAGGTTGCCGCCCGCGTCGAGGTAACTCTTCAGCTGGGCGGCCGCGTCGTCGGCGTCGGTGTCCCGACCCCAGGTCATGGTGCCGAGCGCGAGCCGGGAAACCGCCAGCCCGCTTCGGCCGAGCGGTCGCTGTTGCATGGGTGAACCTTATTTCGAACCCGCCGTCACGGACATCCTCGCTCCCGTCATGTCTGCCCGCCGCGTCGGCGATCCGACCGTCGCCACCCGACCGGTCCGTCCGCCCGGAGGTTGGGTGAGCCGGGCGTCGGGGCCGCCGCCGTCATTGCGTACCCTGATGCGACCTTGTGGCGCGGATGGGGGAGGACCAGTGCGACTCGGGCTCAGCCTCGGATACCAGACGGCGTGGAGCACACCCGCCGATCACCTGGCGCTCGCCCAGGAGGCGGACCGGCTCGGCTACTCGGTGGTGTGGGCGGCGGAGGCGTACGGCTCCGACTCGCCGAGCATGGTGGCGTGGATGGCCGGCCAGACCGAGCGGATCGACGTGGGCAGCGCGGTGATGCAGATCCCGGCGCGTACCCCGGCGATGACCGCGATGACCGCGGCCACCATCGACGCGCTCTCCGGCGGCCGGTTCCGGCTCGGCCTCGGCGTGTCCGGGCCGCAGGTCTCCGAGGGCTGGCACGGCGTACGGTTCGCCAAGCCGCTGGCCCGGACCCGGGAGTACGTCGACATCGTGAAGCTCGCGGTGGCCCGCAAGGAGGTCGCGTACGACGGCGAGCACTACACGCTGCCGCTGCCCGACGGGCCGGGCAAGGCGCTGCGGCTGGGCTTCCACCCGCCACGCGAACACATCCCGATCTACCTGGCCGCCGTGGGTCCGAAGAACCTGGAGTTGGCCGGCGAGATCGCCGACGGCTGGCTGGCCGTCTTCTACGCCCCCGAGTTCGCCGAGGAGCAGCTCGCCTCGGTACGGGCCGGCCGGGCGAAGGTCGGCAAGGAGTTGGCGGGCTTCGACGTGGTGCCGGCTGTGCCGGTGGTCGTCGGCGACGACATCGCCACCTGCGCGGAGCTGGTCCGCTGGTACGCGGCCCTCTACGTCGGCGGCATGGGCAGCCGGCAGCAGAACTTCTACAACCAGCTCGCCACCCGGATGGGCTACGGTGACGCCGCCCGCGAGGTGCAGGACCTGTACCTGGCGAAGCGGCAGCGCGACGCGGCCGCCGCGGTGCCGATGGAGTTCATCGACCGCACCTCGCTGCTCGGTCCCAAGGAGCGCATCGCCGAGCGGATGCGGGAGTACGCCGCCGCCGGCGTGAGCACCCTGTCGGTGACCCTCTTCGTCGCCGACCGGGACAGCGGTGTGCAGACCCTGCGGACCGTCGCGGAGGCCCTCGACCTGTCGGGGGTCGGCGAGTGACCTGGGTCGAGGCCATCGTCCTGGGCATCGTCCAGGGGCTCACCGAGTTTCTGCCGGTCAGTTCGTCGGGGCACCTGCGGATCACCTCCGCGATCTTCTTCGACCAGGACGCCGGTGCCTCGTTCACCGCCGTGACCCAGCTCGGCACCGAGGCGGCGGTGTTGATCTATTTCGCCAAGGACATCTGGCGGATCACCCGGACCTGGCTGGTCGGCATTTGGGACCGCTCCGTGCGCTCCAGCCTCGACTACCGGATGGGCTGGTACGTCATCGTCGGCTCGATCCCGATCGGGTTGTTCGGGTTTGTGTTCAAGGACCAGATCCGGGCAACCGCCCGCAACCTGTGGGTCGTCGCGACCACGCTGATCGTGTTCGCGTTCGTGCTGGCCTTCGCCGAGTACTGGGGCCGGCAGACCCGGACCCTGGCGAACTTCCGGCTGCGTGACGGCGTCGTGATGGGTTTCGCCCAGGCGATGGCGCTGGTGCCCGGGGTGTCCCGCTCCGGCGGTACGCTCACCGCGGGGCTGCTGCTGAACCTGACCCGCGAGGCGGCGGCGCGCTACTCGTTCCTGCTGGCCATCCCCGCGGTGGTGATGTCGGGGATCTTCAGCATCGGCGACGTGTTCGAGCCCGCCGCGCCGGGCACCTCGGTGCCGACCGTGGCGCAGATGGTCGTGGCCACGGTGATCGCCTTCGCCGTCGGGTACGCGGCCATCGCCTGGCTGCTGCGCTACGTCGCCCACCACACCCTGTACGTGTTCGTCCTCTATCGGGTGGCGCTCGGCACGCTGGTGCTGTCGCTGCTGCTCACCGGCACGATCAGCGCCACCTGAGCCACCGGTTCGCGGCCCCGGCGCCAGAGGACGCCGGGGCCGCGAACCGGTGGGGGCAGCCAAGGACCTGCCTGCCGTCCGCCGCCCGGACTCCGCCTCGGCGCGACCGCGGACTTCGCCGCAGGCCCTAGGGTGGAGCCGTGGCGACCCTTCTGCTTCTGCGACACGGCCGGACGACCGCGAACGCCGACGGCGGGCTGGCCGGTCGCCAGCCGGTCGAGCTGGACGACACCGGCCGCGCCCAGGCCAGCGCCGTCGGCGAGCGGCTGCGCGGGCTGCCGCTGGTGGCGGTGGTGACCAGCCCACTGATCCGGTGCCGGCAGACCCTGGAACTGGCGCTGCCGCAGGTGACACCGGTGGTCGAGGAGGGGCTGATCGAGTGCGGCTACGGCAGCTGGGAGGGGCAGCCGCTGAAGAAACTGGCCAAGGAGCCGCTCTGGCCGGTCGTCCAGCAACATCCCAGCGCCGCGGTCTTCCCGCAGGGAGAGTCGATGGCGGCGATGGCCGCCCGGGCGGTGACCGCGGTACGCGACTGGGACGCCCGGGTCACCGCCGAGCACGGCCCCGAGGCGGTGTGGCTGGCGTGCAGCCACGGCGATGTGATCAAGGCCATCGTGGCGGACGCGCTTGGCGTACACCTGGATCTTTTCCAGCGCATCGTCGCGGACCCGGCCTCGGTCACCGCGATCCGCTACACCCCGCTGCGCCCCTTCCTGGTCCGGCTCAACGACACCGGCGGCGACCTGGCCCCGCTGGTGCCCCCGCCGGCCAAGCGGCGCCGACGGGCGCGGCGACCGGCCGACTCCGACGCCACGGTCGGCGGCGGCGCCGGGGCGGCCGGCTGAGCTGCCCCGGCCGTCGGCGCGTCCCCCGCTGTTCGCCCTGGGCGGATTCCGCGTCGGTGCGGTGCGCGTCCCTTCCACGCTCCCGATAGGGTCGTGGGTATGACCCACCAGGTGCACGCTTTCGAGCCGCCGGAGCGGTTCGTCGCCGGGACGGTCGGGCCACCGGGGGAGCGCACATTCTTCCTCCAGGCGCGCGGCGGGGGCCGGTTGGTCAGCGTCGCGCTGGAGAAGGTCCAGGTGTCGTTGCTGGCCGAGAAGCTGGAGGAGCTGCTCGCCGAGGCGCAGCGCCGCTTCGGCGTCGAGCTGCCCGAGGCACCGGCCGCGCCCGACGACAACGACCCGCTGGACACCCCGGTCGACGAGGAGTTCCGGGTCGGCACCCTGGGGCTGGCCTTCGACGTCGACACCGCCACGGTGGTGATCGAGGCGATCGCCGCCGGGGAGGCGGAGGCCGAGGTCGAGCTCGCCGACGACGCCGACGACGAGGACGTGGAGCCGGACGACGACCTCGACCGGCTCCGGGTACGGCTGACGCCCCAGGCGACCCGTGAGTTCATCGAGCGGGCCCGCCGGGTGGTCAACGCCGGCCGCCCGCCCTGCCCACTCTGTGGCCAGCCGCTCGACCCGGCCGGCCACCTCTGCCCGCGGCACAACGGCTACCACCGGTGACCTCGTCGGAGTTGCAGCCCCGCCACGACGGCAGCGCAGCGCTCCGGTTGCTGCGCGACGGTGACCTCGACATCGAGGGGCGGTTGGCCGACGCGTCCAACGCCACCCTGCGCGGCATCCTCACCCTCGACGGGCAGACGGCCCGCTGCGTCTACAAGCCGGTGCGCGGGGAACGCCCGCTGTGGGACTTCCCCGACGGCACCCTGGCCGGCCGGGAGGTCTCCGCGTACCTGGTCTCCCGGGCCACCGGGTGGGATCTGGTCCCGCCGACGGTGCTGCGCGACGGCCCGTTCGGCCCCGGCTCCTGTCAGCTCTGGATCGACGAGCCGTCCGACGCCGAGCCGCTGGTCGGTTTCGTGCCCGCCGAGGCGGTGCCGCCGCGCTGGTTTCCGGTCGCCGCCGCCCGGGACGACGATGGCGCCGCGTACGCCCTGGCTCACGCCGACGATCCGCGCCTGGCCCGGCTGGCGGTGCTCGACGCGGTGCTCAACAACGCCGACCGCAAGGGCGGGCACGTGCTGGTCGGTCCGGACGACCGGCTCTACGGCGTCGACCACGGCGTCTGCTTCCACGTCGAGGAGAAGCTGCGTACCGTCCTGTGGGGCTGGGCCGGCCGACGGTTGCCGCCGGACGCGGTGCGGATGCTCGACACGCTCGCCGGGCAGGTCGCCGGCGACCTGGGCGAGGAGCTGGCCGAGCACCTGACCGTCGGCGAGGTCGCCGAGCTGGCGGCGCGGATCGACCGGTTGCGGGGAACCGGCCGTTACCCACAGCCTTCGCGGGACTGGCCCGCGATGCCGTGGCCGCCCATGTAGTTCTGTCGTCTTGATCACCCGTGCGGTGCGGCGTGGGGGGTCGACGGCTGGTTAGGCTGACGGTCATGGAGTCTTGGGCGGGACACGAGGTGCCACGGCTGCCGGGTGCGGGCGTCGCACTGAGCTTGTACGACTCGGCTCGGCGCGGTGTCCACCCGGGCCGGCCGGACGGCACCGCGACCATGTACGTCTGCGGCATCACCCCGTACGACGCCACCCACCTCGGCCACGCCGCCACCATGATCACCTTTGATCTGGTGCAGCGGATGTGGCGCGACGCCGGCCTGACCGTGCGGTACGTGCAGAACGTCACCGACATCGACGATCCGCTGCTGGAACGGGCCGCCCGCGACGGCGAGGACTGGAAGGTCCTGGCCATGCGCGAGACGGCGCTGTTCCGGGAGGACATGGAGGCGCTGCGGATCATCCCGCCGGCGTACTACGTCGGGGCGGTGGAGTCCATCCCGGACATCGCCGACCGGGTCCAGGAACTACTCAAGGACGGTGCGGCGTACCGGCTCGACGACGGCACCGGCGACGTCTACTTCGACATCAGCGCCGTGCCGGCGTTCGGCTACGAGTCGAACCTGACCCGGGAACAGATGGTGGAGATCTTTCCTGAGCGCGGCGGCGACCCGGACCGCGCCGGCAAGCGCGACCCGCTGGATCCGCTGCTGTGGCGCGGTGCCCGCGCCGGCGAGCCGTCCTGGCCCGGCGGCGAGCTGGGCGCCGGCCGACCCGGTTGGCACATCGAGTGCGCGGTGATCGCGTTGAACCTGCTCGGCGACCGGATCGACGTCCAGGGCGGCGGCAACGACCTGCTCTTTCCGCACCACGAGTGTTCCGCCGCGCACGCGGAGCGGCTCACCGGCGAGGCGCCGTTCGCGCGCCACTACGTGCACGCCGGAATGATCGGCCTGAACGGCGAGAAGATGTCGAAGTCCAGGGGCAACCTGGTCTTCGTCTCCCGGCTGCGGGCCGACCGGGTGGACCCGATGGCCGTCCGGCTCGGGCTGATGGCCGGCCACTACCGCGCCGACCGCTCCTGGACCGACGACCTGCTCGTCGACGCCGGGGAGCGGCTGGCCCGCTGGCGGCAGGCCGCCGCCGCGCCCGCCGGGCCGTCCGGAGAGACGTTCCTGGCCGGGGTACGCGCCCGGCTCGCCGACGACCTTGACAGCCCGGGCGCCCTGGCCCTGGCCGACGCGTGGGCCGACCGAGCCCTCGCCGGCGCGGGCGACGACACGGCGGCACCCGCCCTCTTCCGCACCACGGTGGACGCCCTGCTCGGCATCCGCCTCTGATCCACCACGCCCGTCGCCCCGGCCCGCCATGGTCCTGGCCTGCCCTGCCGCTGTCCGGCGCCGCCGTGGTCCTGGCCTGCCCAGCTCCGCCCGGCGTCGTTGTGATCGACTCCGCTGTGCGCAAGTGGGGGTGTCCGGCTCGCGGAGCACCTGCCGCAATGAGAGTCGATCATGCCCGGAGCCGGAGCCGGAGCCGGAGCCGGAGCCGGAGCCGGAGCCGGGCTCGCGGCGGGCCGGACGGTCAACCGAGGACGAGGCCGGGGTCGGGGTCCGGCTCCGGTGCCGGCGCGGGGATGCGGTACTCCTCGGTGAGGGTGGTCATCGGACCGGGCCAGGTGGCCTGGGCGACCTCGATGGGCTTGCGGTCGCCGTCGAAGGCGACGTGCAGCAGGTGCAGTACCGGGGTGTCGGGGCGGATCTGGAGGGTCTCGGCCTCCTCCCGGCTGGGTTGCCGGGCGCTGATGGTGTCGGTGGCCGAGACGTACCGGCGGCCGGTGGCCTCCTCGGCCTCCTGGTAGAGCGGGCGGCCGAACGCCTCGGCCCGCTCCAGTGAGGTACCGGCGGTGTCCCTGGGCAGGAACCAGGAGGCACCGACCTCGACCGGTGAGTCGTCGGTGCGGACCAGGTGCCGGCGGCAGAGCAGGTCGGTGCCGTCGGGTACGCCGAACGCGTCGGCGACCTCCGGCGGGGCCGGCGCGCGTCCGACGGAGACGAGCTGTTGCCGGTATCGGGCGGCCAGGTCGGTGTGGTAGCCGCGGAAGCCGCCGTACCGGCCCCGGGACAGCCGGTTGAGCCGGCGTCGGGTGCCCCGCACGTACGTACCCGAGCCGGGTTTGGTGATCAGGATGCCCTCGACCCGCAGCTGGTCGACGGCGCGTTGCACGGTCTGCTTCGCCACGCCGAACATCTCGGCGATGGCCGGGATGGACGGCAGCCGCTCGCCCGGCCCCCAGTCGCCGCGGCGCACCTGGGCCTTGAGCTGTGCGGCGATCTGCCGGTGCGGGAACTCGGCGGCCCCCGGGTTGATCTGCACACCCGCCTCCTCAAGAACAGCTAGGTTCCTAGGATGCCGTAGAAGTGGTGACGCCGCCACCCCGGACACACGAGACCGGGCCCTGGACGGGCAATCCGTCCAGGGCCCGGTCAGGCGGAAGAGGGGGCTACCAGGAGCCGGCGGTCGGACCGGCCGAGCCTCCCCGGCGGCGCAGGTACTTCTCGAACTCCTGGGCGATCTCGTCGCCGGTCAGCGGGGTGATGCCGGCGTCGCCGACGCGTTCCTCCAGCTCACGGACGTACTCGCCGAGTTCGGCGTCCTGCTCGGCGGCGCCGCGTACCCGCTGCTCCCACTCGGCGGCCTCCTCCGCCAGATCGGTCATCGGCACCGGCAGGTCGAGGACCTCCTCGACCCGGTGCAGCAGCGCGAGGGTGGCCTTCGGGCAGGGCGGGTTGTTGGCGTAGTGCGGTACGTGCACCCAGAAGGAGACGGCGTCCACCTCGGCCCGGGTGCACGCGTCGTGCAGCACCCCGACGATGCCGGTCGGCCCGTCGTACCGGGTGGGGGTGAGCTGGTAGCGCCGGGCGGCCTCGGCGTCGGAGGCGCTGCCGCTGATCGGCAGCGGCCGGGTGTACGGCACATCGGCCAGCAGCGCGCCGAGCAGCACGACCCGCTCCACCTCGAGGCTGTGGCAGATCTCCAGCACCTGCTCGCAGAAGGTGCGCCAGCGCATGCTCGGCTCGATGCCCCGGATCAGCACCACGTCCCGCTCGGTGCCCTCCGGGCTGGCCACCATGAACCGGGTGGTGGGCCACTCGATCCGACGGGTCTCGCCGTCGGCCATGCTGATGGTCGGCCGGCTGACCTGGAAGTCGTAGAAGTCCTCCGGGTCCAGCTCGGTGACCTGGCGGGCCTGCCAGACCTGCTCCAGGTGTTCCACGGCGGCGGTGGAGGCGTCCGCGGCGTCGTTCCACCCCTCGAAGGCGGCGATCGCCACCGGGGACCGCAGCACCGGCAGCCCGTCGAACTCGGTCACGCCGTCACCTCGCCCTGCTCGTCGGGGCCGGCGGCCGGCCGGTGCCCGCTCGGTTGGCCGCCTACGACAGCTCCAGCTCGGCGCGTCTGGCGCCGCGCCGCGACCTGGAGCTGTCGCACGGTCGCGTCGCTGATGTCCTTCACGTCCGCCAGCCTACGTCCCGGGGCGCCATGCGGCCCGTCGGCCGCGCCGGCCCGCCACGCCGGTCGGCACGGCAAATGGTACGAAACGGATGTGCTGCTCCGTTGACACAATGTGGGACCGCTCATGGGTCTCGACGGAACACCGGAACATCAGATTAACCTGATGCCGTGCGGACTTCGTTGCTGGATGTGCTGGCCGACCGGATCCTCATCGCCGACGGCGCGATGGGCACCATGCTGCACGCCGCCGACCTGTCTCTCGACGACTACGACGGGCTCGAGGGGTGCAGCGAGATCCTCAACGTCACCCGCCCCGACGTGGTGCGTGGTGTGCACGAGGCGTACCTGGCCGCCGGCGCGGACTGCGTCGAGACGAACACCTTCGGCGCGAACCTGCCCAACCTCGGCGAGTACGGCATCGAGGGGCGGATCCGGGAGCTGTCCGAGGCCGGGGCGCGGCTGGCCCGGGAGGCCGCCGACGTGTACGCCACCGCCGAGCAGCCCCGCTTCGTCCTCGGCTCGATCGGCCCCGGCACCAAGCTGCCCACCCTGGGCCACGCCGCGTACGCCACGCTGCGCGACGCGTACGCGCAGAACGCCGCCGGGCTGATCGCCGGCGGTGTGGACGCGCTGATCGTGGAGACCTGCCAGGACCTGCTCCAGGTCAAGGCCGCGGTGGTTGGCTCGAAGCGAGCCATGGCCGAGTTGGGCCAACAGGTGCCGATCATCTGCCACGTGGCGATGGAGACCACCGGCACCATGCTGCTGGGCAGCGAGATCGGCGCGGCGCTGACCGCGATCGAGCCGCTGGGCGTGGACCTGATCGGGCTGAACTGCTCCACCGGGCCCGCCGAGATGGGTGAGCACCTGCGCTACCTGTCCCGGCACTCGCGGATCCCGCTGTCGGTGATGCCCAACGCCGGCCTGCCGGTGCTGACCGCCGACGGTGCGTACTTCCCGCTGACCCCGGTCGAGATGGCCGACGCCCTGCAGCGGTTCGTCGCCGAGTACGGCGTCTCGCTGGTCGGTGGCTGCTGCGGAAGCACCCCGGAGCACATCCGGGTGCTGGTCGAGCGGCTGCGCGGCACCGCCCCGGTGGCCCGCGAGCCGCGTCCCGAGGCCGGCGTGTCGTCGATCTACCACCACGTGCCGTTCGCCCAGGACGCCAGCGTGCTGATGGTGGGGGAGCGGACCAACGCCAACGGCTCCAAGGCGTTCCGCGACGCGATGCTCGCCGCCGACTGGCAGGCGTGCGTGGAGATCGCCCGCAGCCAGGCCCGGGACGGCTCGCACCTGCTGGACCTCTGCGTGGACTACGTCGGCCGGGACGGCACCACCGACATGCGGGAGCTGGCCGGACGCTTCGCCACCGCCTCCACGTTGCCGATCATGCTGGACTCCACCGAGCCGGCGGTGGTCGAGGCCGGGCTGGAGATGCTCGGCGGCCGGTGCGTGGTCAACTCGGTCAACTTCGAGGACGGCGACGGCCCCGGCTCCCGGTACGCCCGAGTCATGCCGGTGGTCAAGGAGCACGGCGCGGCCGTGGTGGCGCTGCTCATCGACGAGGAGGGCCAGGCCCGCACGAAGGACTGGAAGGTCCGCGTCGCGGCCCGGCTGATCGACGACCTGACCGGCCGGTGGGGGATGCACCGCTCGGACATCCTTATCGACGCGCTGACCTTCCCGATCGCCACCGGGCAGGAGGAGACCCGCCGCGACGGCCTGGAGACGATCGAGGCGATCCGGGAGATCGCCGCCCGGTACCCGGGGGTGAACTTCACCCTGGGCATCTCGAACGTCTCCTTCGGTCTCAACCCGGCGGCCCGGCAGGTGCTCAACTCGGTGTTTCTGCACGAGTGCGTGCAGGCGGGGCTGACCAGCGCGATCGTGCACGCCAGCAAGATCCTGCCGATGTCGAAGATCCCCGAGGAGCAGCGTGAGGTCGCCCTCGACCTGGTCTACGACCGCCGCCGCGAGGGGTACGACCCGGTGCAGCGGTTCATCGAGGTCTTCGAGGGGGTCGACGCCGCGTCGGCGCGGGCGAGCCGGGCCGAGGAGTTGGCCGCGCTGCCGTTGGACGAGCGGCTCAAGCGGCGCATCATCGACGGGGAGCGCAACGGCCTGGAGGCCGACCTGGACGAGGCGATGGCCACCGGCCGGACCCCGCTGTCGATCATCAACGACATCCTGCTCGACGGCATGAAGGTCGTCGGTGAGCTGTTTGGCTCCGGGCAGATGCAGCTGCCGTTCGTGCTCCAGTCCGCCGAGGTGATGAAGACCGCGGTGGCGTACCTGGAACCGCACATGGACAAGGCCGACGACGGCGGCAAGGGCCGGATCGTGCTGGCGACCGTCAAGGGCGACGTGCACGACATCGGCAAGAACCTGGTCGACATCATCCTGTCGAACAACGGCTACGAGGTCGTCAACATCGGCATCAAGCAGCCGATCAGCGCGATCCTCGACGCCGCCGAGGAGCACCGCGCCGACGCGATCGGCATGTCCGGGCTGCTGGTCAAGAGCACCGTCATCATGAAGGAGAACCTCGCCGAGATGGCCTCGCGCGGGGTCGCCGAACGCTGGCCGGTGCTCCTGGGCGGTGCGGCGCTGACCCGGGCGTACGTCGAGGACGACCTGCGGGCGATGTTCCCCGGCCAGGTGCACTACGCCCGGGACGCCTTCGAGGGGCTGTCCCTGATGGACCGGGTGATGGCCGCCAAGCGCGGCGGGGCGCCCGTGGTCGACCCGGAGCGGGAGGCGGCGCTGGCCGCGCGGCGGGCCCGCCGGGAGAAGCAGCGGGCGACGGTACGGGAGGCGTTGCCCGAGCTGGACGACGCCTCGGTCCGCTCCGACGTGGCCGCCGACGTGGAGGTGCCCACCGCGCCGTTCTTCGGCACCCGGGTGGTCAAGGGGGTGCCGCTGGCCGACTACGCGGCACTGCTCGACGAGCGGGCCACCTTCCTCGGCCAGTGGGGCCTGCGAGGTGCCCGCGGCGGTCAGGGCCCGTCGTACGAGGAACTGGTGGAAACGGAGGGGCGGCCCCGGCTGCGCTACTGGCTGGACCGGCTGATCGCCGACAAGGTGCTGGAGGCGGCGGTCGTCTACGGTTACTTCCCGGCGTACTCGGAGGGCAACGACCTGGTGGTGCTCGACGAGAACGGCCACACCGAGCGGGCCCGGTTCTCGTTCCCCCGGCAGCGGCAGGAGCGGCGGCTGTGCCTGGCCGACTTCTTCCGGCCCAGGGGCGACCAGCTGGACGTGGTGGCGTTGCAGTTGGTCACGGTCGGGCAGCCGATCAGCGAGTACACCGCAAAGATGTTCGCCGCCAACGAGTACCGCGACTACCTGGAGGTGCACGGCCTGTCCGTGCAGCTCACCGAGGCGCTCGCGGAGTACTGGCACCGGCGCATCCGCAGCGAGCTGACCCTGCCCGGCGGGCGTACCGTCGCCGACGACGATCCGGCGGACCTGGCCGGCCTGCTGCGCACCGACTACCGGGGCTGCCGGTACGCGTTCGGCTACCCGGCCTGCCCGGAGCTGGAGGACCGGGCGAAGATCGTGGAGCTGCTGGGCGCGGAGCGGATCGGCGTGCACCTGTCCGAGGAGTTCCAGTTGGTGCCGGAGCAGGCCACCGACGCGATCGTGGTGCATCACCCGGAGGCCAACTACTTCAACGCCAAATAGGATTCGACTCGGCGGCCCGGAGTTGCGCCTGCTGGAACGGCTCATCCACGCGGTCGCGCTCGCTGGCAGCGGCTGGCTGAGCCGCCGCCGGGATGTCGGCCTGGATCGGGGCGGCCCTGATCGTGGGCGGTGTCATCATTCACAGTGTCGGTGAGCTCTGGCAGGCGGCCGGCGGGTTCGAGGCATCCAACGTGCTCGCCCCACCCGAGGCGATCGGCCAGTACCTCGGTGTGTTCGGTTTCGGCATCGCGCTGGCCGAATCCCTCGGGCCAGCACTGCTGACCTTCTCGGGCATCGAGCTCGGCCAGCCGGGCTGGTTCCTCATGGGCCTGATCTCCCTGGTCTCCGGCCTTGCTGTGCCGCCCGTGACTCGCTCGGCCGGGCGGAGCCGCGTGCAGTACGCCGGTATCGCGGTGCGGGAGACCGTCTGATCAACCGAAAGCGGAGTGACCGTCACAAATGGCTATAGTGGCGCTCATGTCAGGTACACAGTGGTCCAACGCGGCGGCCTACGAGCGGTACGTGGGCCGGTGGAGCCTGCCCGTAGCAGAGGCATTCGTTGCGGCCCTCGGAACCTCTTCCGGCCTTGACTGGTTGGACGCCGGATGCGGCACCGGTGCCCTCACCGAGGTCATCCTGACGACGGCGAATCCTGGGCGGGTTACGGGCGTGGACAAGTCCGAGGGCTACGTCGCCCATGCCCGTGATCGGATCGGTGACCACCGGGCAGAGTTCCGGGTGGGTGACGCCCAGAACCTGCCGATCGGGGACGCGAGCATCGACGTCGCGGTCGGCGGGTTGATGCTCAATTTCGTGCCCGACCCCGGCGCGGCCGTCGCAGAACTCCGGCGGGTCCTGCGCCCGGAGGGCATCGCCGCGGCGTACGTCTGGGACTACGCGGAGGGCATGGCGATGATGCGAACCTTCTGGGACGCCGCAATCGAGCTCGACCCGGCCGCAGCCGCCCGTGACGAGGGGCGCCGCACGACGGTGTGCGATCCGGACACGCTGCGCGACCTGTGGCGCGACGCCGACCTGACCGACGTGTCGACCGACGCCATCACGGTGCATACCGTGTTCCGCGACTTCGACGACTACTGGACGCCGCTGCTGGGCGGCCAAGGCTCGGTCCCGGGATACCTGGCCTCCCTGCCGGCACCGCACCAGGCCCGCCTGCGCGATCTGATCGCCACCCGGCTGCCGGTCGAGGAGGATGGCTCCATCCGGCTGACCGCCCGTGCCTGGACCGTTCGCGGACGCGTTGCCTGAGCGGAACAGCACGGTTCCACAGTTGATCTTCAACCTGTGTGACGAGCACCCACCGCACTGGCCGTAGTGGATCTGCGTCGTTCGTGATCCGGACACCGAACGGCCCTGCCCACCGGTCCGACTGCGGCTGGCCGAGCACGACGGCTCGGGCCGGTTGATCCTGTCGTTCTGAATCGCGGTGGCGCCGACGGCCCACCGATCGGTCAATTGTTGATCGCGGGGGTGTCGGATCTTCCACCGGTCCGAAGCGGACAGATCTTGAACCGCGCTCGGCAGTGTTCCCAGTCAACTCGGCCAACGCCGATACTTATCGATAACAGTTGATGCCTCGGCTTGTCGGTGCGATGCTGGTGGAGGCACCCCCATGCTGATTCCGAACGCCGAAGAATGGAGGACCCACCGTGCGTTCCCCCAAGCCCGATCAATCCGGCCGGCGATCCCGGCCAGCCGTCCGCCAGGCCCTCCGAGGGCTTGCACTGCTGCTCACCATGGTGGTCGGTGTGCTGCCATGGAGCGGCCCGGCGCAGGCCCACGGCACCATCGTCAGCCCGGCAACTCGCGCCTACCAGTGTTGGAAGACCTGGGGAAGTAACCACATGAGCCCGGCCATGCAGCAACAGGACCCTATGTGCTGGCGGGCATTCCAGGCCAACCCTGACACCATGTGGAACTGGATGAGCGCCCTGCGGGACGGTCTGCGCGGAAACTTCCAAGGAGCGACCCCCAACGGGCAGCTGTGCAGCAACGCCCTTTCCCGCAACGACAGCCTGAACCAGCCCGGACCGTGGAAGACGACCAACGTCAGCCGCAACTTCACCATCCACCTGTACGACCAGGCCAGCCACGGCGCTGACTTCTTCCGGGTCTACGTCAGCAAGAACGGGTTCAACCCCACCACCCAGCGCCTCGGTTGGGGAGACCTCGACTTCATCACCCAGACCGGCCGCTACGCGCCGGCCAAGGATATCCGGTTCAACGTCTCCACCTCCGGATACACCGGACACCACGTCCTCTTCGTCATCTGGCAGGCATCCCACCTCGACCAGACCTACATGTGGTGCAGCGACGTGAACTTCGTCTGATCGGCACCAGCGACAGCCATCACACCTCTCCGGCCCAGGACACTGTCCTGGGCCGGAGTGCCCGCGGATCCGAGCCCGGCCGGACGGAACCGAGCGGCCCCGTCACTGCCTGACCGGAGACAGTCCCGCACGAACTGGCCCGTTCGCTGTCCTCCAGGTCACTCCGCACCCCGGAGCGGTCGCGCCGTTCGCCACGACGCTCTGCGCACGGATCCGTGCCGGTCAGCCTGTCTACACGATCAGCGTCGGCCCTGACTCCCGCTCGCGGAGCCGCTGGTCAACCGGCGGGGGTCGAGGGTGGCGTGGTGGCCGGCAGTGTCGCCGGCAACCCGAGTCTGGTGACGTGCTCGACGCCGACGAACGAGGTGATCTCGGCGATCCGTCCGTCCCGCACTGTCAGGACGCCGACCGACCAGGCCGAAAACGGGCCCTGTCCGGTCCGCCGTAGGTAGGAAACGACGGTGGGCTGGCCGTTCGCGGCGGCCGGCAGGTGCCGCCACTGACCGCAACTGGTCAACGGCACCGCCCGGGCGAAGTCGGTGACCGCCGCCAGCCCCCGGTACCAGTGCGGTATCGGCGGCATCGACCAGGTGACGTCCTCGGTGAGCAGAGCAACCAGCGCCGGTGCGTCACCGTTCTCCAGGGCGGTGGCGTAGCCGTCGACGAGCTGCCGCAGCCGGGCGTCGTCGAGCTGGCGCAGGGTTCGCTGCTGGCTGGGCTCGGGCACCCGGTCGGCCACGATCCGGCGGGCCCGGGCCAGGGCGGAGTTCACCGACGTGACCGACGTGGCCATCATGGCGGCGATCTCGGCAGCGGAGAACCCCAGCACCTCGAAGAGCAGCAGCGCGGCCCGCTGGTTTCCCGGCAGGTGTTGCAGGGCCGCGACGAACGCCAGCTCGACCGCCTCGCGCTGCTCGTAGCGGGCGTGCGGGGCGGCGGGGGAGTCGGGCAGGCCGGCGTCGGGGTAGGGGCCGAGCCAGGCGACGTCGGTGACCGGTGTGTCGTCGGTCACGGCCCGCCCGCTGGCCGGGCCGAGGTCGACGGGCATCGCCCGGCGGTTCCGGCCGGCCACCGCGTCCAGGCAGGTGCGGGTGGCCACCGTGTACAGCCAGGACCGCACCGAGCTGCGCCCCTCGAAGCGGGACAGTCCTCGCCAGGCTCGCAGCAGCGCCTCCTGCAGGGCGTCGTCGGCGTCGTGAGTCGACCCGAGCATCCGGTAGCAGTGCGCGTGCAGTTCTCGGCGCAGCGGGGCCACCAGCTCCGCGAACGCGTCCTGGTCGCCGTCGGCTGCCCGGGCCAGCACCGAACCGGGTACGGCCGGGTCCGCCGGAAAAGTCGCCATCACGAGCGGCGATTCTGCCGTACGCCGGAAGTCTCCATTGCGAACGCATCCCGCGTCACCAACTGGAGGACCCGATGAGCACCACTTCCACCGGCACCGTCACCGTCGCGACCCTCAAGGTCGCCGACGGTCTGCTGCACTACGAGGTACGCGGGCGGGGCCCGCTGCTGGCGCTGGTCGGCGCCCCGATGGACGCGGCGGCGTTCGCGCCGTTGGCCGAGCTGCTGGCCACCGACCACACCGTGCTCACCACCGACCCTCGTGGCATCAACCGCAGCCGCCTGCACGACCCGGAACAGGACTCGACGCCCGAACTGCGCGCCGACGACCTCGCCCGGCTCGTCGCCCACCTCGACCTCGGGCCGGCCGCCGTGCTCGGTTCCAGCGGCGGCGCGGTCACCGCGCTGGCCCTCGCCCAGGCCCACCCGAAGGTGGCGCACACCGTGATCGCCCACGAGCCACCCCTGGTGACGCTCCTCGACGAGGCCGAGGAGATTCTCGCCCGGGAGGAGGACATGATCGCCACGTACCTCGGCGGGGACCGGCTCGGGGCGTGGCGCATGTTCCTCACCAACGCCAACATCCAGCTGCCCGAGGAGGCCGTCCTGGCCATGTTCGGCGGCGAACCGGATCCGCAGGCGGCCGCCGACGAGCGCTACCAGTACCTGCATATGCTGCGCGGCACCACCCGGTTCCGGCCCGAGGTGGCCGCGCTGCGCGACGGACCCACCCGGGTGCTCGTCGGCCTCGGCGAGCAGTCCACCGACGAGCTGTGCGACCGTACGTCGCGGGTGTTGGCCGCGTCGCTGGGCGACGAACCGACGATGTTCCCCGGCGGGCACATCGGCTTCGTCGACGACCCGGCGGCGTTCGCCGTCCGGCTGCGGGAGGTCCTCTCCGCCGGCTGACCGCGCGACGGCGTGGGCGGCCGGCGGTGGGCTGGCTCCTACCGTGGGTCGCATGACGACGGTGTGGGTGGTGCTCGGAACCGGTGCAGTGGTGCTGGCCGGGGTGTGTGGCTGGGTGGCCTGGCGGGACCGGGTGCGCGTCCCCGGCGCGGAGGAGCGGGCCGCCGGGCAGGCGGCGCTGACCGACCAACAGCGGTACGAGCGGCAGCGGCACGCCGCCCAGCACCACACGGTCATCCGCAACGAACGCTCGCAGTGACGTCGACGGCCGGAGGGCGGCGACGTCGGGCACAACCGTGCGCGCACGGCGATGCCACGCCGTCCGCCTGTGGTCAGGGCGGCCTCCGCCCGGCATGATCGTCACGCGATACGGGTACCGGGCCGTATCGGTGAGGAGCCTGGGGAGGCAGCGGTGACGGTACGCGGGCGACGGCGGTCGCGGGGCTCACTGGCGGGTCTGGTGGCGGCCCTGGTCGCCGTCGGCTGCGCGGCCGGCGGGGTGGGGCAGGGTGGCCCGCAGCAGCCACCGAACGAGCCCCGCCCGCAGCCGACCCGTACGGCCGCCTTGCCCGACGCGTCGACCACCCGCGCCGACGGCACCACCAGCGTGGCGGAGTTCAAGGAGGACATCCAGGGCGCGGTCCGCATCGCCGAGCGCTACTGGGCCGCCCAGTTCCGGGCCTCCGGGCGGCCGTTCACCCCGATCCGCCGGATCATCCCCTACCAGCGGGAGGGGGAGGTCGCCTGCGCCGGTCAGCCGGTGCCGCGCAACAACGCGGTCTACTGTTCGGCCGCCGACTACATCGCCTACGACGTCAACTGGTCGGTGGCCGCGTTCCGGCAGGTCGGCGACGCGTTCGTGTTCTACCTGCTGGGCCACGAGTACGCCCACGGCATCCAGGTGCGCATGGGCACCCGCTACAGCTTCACCATCCAGCAGGAACTCCAGGCCGACTGCATGGCCGGGGCGTACCTGGGTGACTCGGTGCGCAACGGGCAGCTCGAACTCCAGGAGGGCGACCTGGACGAGTTCCGCGACGGGCTGCTCGCCGTCGGCGACGACCCCGACCAACCCTGGTTCGCCGAAGGGTCGCACGGTACCGCCGAACAGCGCACCGACTCGTTCTTCCGCGGCTACGAGAACTCCCTGCGCGCCTGCGACCTCGGCTGACCCCGAGCCCGCCGGTTGACCTGCGTCACTGGTGCCCGGTCCGCCCCGACGCCGCGGCCGGGGGGTTGGCAGGATCGGTGCGGTCGCCGCACCCGCAGGAGGATCCGTTGAGCAGCACACACCCCGCCGCTGTGCTCTTCGACATGGACGGCACCCTGGTCGACAGCGAGAAGCTGTGGGATGTCGCGCTGTGCGAGCTGGCCGCCGAGTACGGCGGGAAGCTGTCCGGGCAGGCCCGCCGCGCCATCGTCGGCACCAGCATGGCGGAGGCGATGCGCATCCTGCACGACGACCTCGGCCAGCCCGAGCGGGACCCGCGGGTCAGCGCCGCCTGGATCGACGCCCGCATCCTGCAGCTGTTCCGCACCGGGCTGCGTTGGCGGCCCGGCGCGCTGGCCCTGCTGCAGGCGGTACGCGCCGCGGGCATCCCCACCGCCCTGGTGACCTCCAGCGGTCGCGCCCTGGTCGAGATCGCCCTGGACACCCTCGGGCGGGACAGCTTCGACGCGGTGGTCTGCGGTGACGAGGTGGACGCCGCCAAGCCCCACCCCGAGCCGTACCTGACCGCCGCCCGGCTGTTGGACGTGCCGATCGCCCGCTGCGTGGCGATCGAGGACTCGCCGACCGGGGTGGCCAGCGCGCTCGCCGCCGGTGCGGCGGTGCTGGCGGTGCCGGCGGAGGCACCACTGCCGCCGACGGACGGCGTACACCAGGTGCAGAGCCTGACCGGTGCGGACCTGGAGCTGCTGGCGGCGCTGCTCGGCGACCCGCCGTCCTGACCGTGCCGGTTGCGGCACCTCGGGGCTGACCAGCAGTTGAGATCCCCGGGATGCCGCAGGTCGGGACGGGGCCCCGCCGGTAGCGGCGGGGCCCCGAGCGACCGGTCAGTCGTGCGCGATCGCGCCGAGCACGTTGATCCGCGCGGCCCGGATCGCCGGCAGCACCGCCGCGACCACCCCGATGATCGCGGCCAGGCCGAGGAAGAGACCCATCTGCCCCCAGGGCAGGACCAGGTCGGTGATCCCCTCGTCCTTGAGCGCCTCGACCACCGCCGCCCCGAGGCCGGTGCCGACCGCCACGCCCAGCAACGCCCCGAAGACCGAGATCACCACCGCCTCCACGGTGATCATGCGCATGGTCTGCGCCCGGCGCAGCCCGATCGCCCGCAGCAGGCCGAGTTCCCGGGTCCGTTCCAGCACCGACAGGGCGAGGGTGTTGATGATGCCCAGCACCGCGATGACGATGGCCAGGGCCAGCAGGATCTGGATCATCTGGAGCAGGCCGTCCAGTTGGCTGGTCTGCTGCTTGATGAAGGCGGCCCGGTCAGCCACCGACACCTGGGGGTTGTCGGCGAGCAACGTCTCGACCTGTGGGCGCACGTCCTCGACGCGGGCGCCGGGGGCCAGTTGCAGGAAACCCTGGATCGGCTGCGGAATGGCGAAGTCCCGCGCCGCCTGCGGCGGCAACACCACCGGGCTGGTCAGCTCGGTGCTCTGGTAGATCCCGCTGACCGTGTAGGTGCGGGCCTCGCCCCTGGACAGCTGGACGGTGACCCGCGAGCCGACCGACACGTTGCGGGACTTCGCGGTGTCGGAGCTGAACAGCATCTGGTCCGGCCCCAGCCGGCTGATGTCACCGGCGGTGGCCTTCGCGCTGAAGATCCGCTCCAGGGCGGCGACGTTGCTCGACACCGCCACCCAGGTTGCCTTGCCGTCGACCTCCGCCATGTCGCCGTACTCACCGTCGACCAGTTGGACGCCCGGGATGGCGGCGGCCTGCTCCAGCACCGCCGGGTCGAAGCTCGGCGGGCGCGGCCCGGACTGCACCCCGGAGATCACCAGCTCGGCGTTGATCTGGTCCTCGGCCAAGGCGCTGATGCTGCTCTTGGCCGAGTCGAGGATCACCGTCACGCCGGTGACCAGGGCGATGCCCACCATCAGCGCCGCCGCGGTGATCGCGGTGCGGCGCGGGTTGCGGCCGGAGTTGAGCCGGCCCAGCTTGCCCGGCACCGACCAGGCGAACACCGCCCCGAGCAGGCCGACCACCGGCCGGCTGATCAGCGGGGTCAGCAGTGCCATCCCGATGAAGGCGAGGAACACCCCGCCGAGGATGGTCTGCAGGGTGAGGTCGCCCGCGTTGCCGCTGAGCCCCAGGAACAGCAGCGTCGCGCCGATCGCGGTGACGATCCCGCCGGACACCGTGACCTTCGTCAACGGGCGGTCCGGGGTGGCCACGTCCTGCATGGCGGCGATCGGCGGGATCCGCGCGGCACGCAGCGCCGGCAGCAGCGCCGCCACCACCGTGATCACCAGACCCACCCCGAAGGCCCCGATGACCGCCGCCGCCGGCACGCCCAGCCCGGCCAGGGCGAGCCCGCCGGCCAGCTCGCCGAACAGGTACGCCAGCAGCGCGCCCACGCCGATGCCGGCGGCCAGCCCCAGCACGGAGGCGATCAGCCCCACCGCGATGGCCTCCAGCACCACCGAACCGATGATCTGCCGGCCGCTGGCTCCGATGGCCCGCATCAGGGCCAGCTCCCGGGTGCGCTGGGCCACGATGATGGAGAAGGTGTTCAGGATGAGGAAGGTGCCCACCAGCAGCGCCACGGCGGCGAAACCGAGCAGGATCTTGTTGAAGAAGGACAGCCCCTCCTTCAGACCGGCCGCGGCGTCGGCTGACATCTGCTCGCCGGTCCGCACCTGGTAGCCGTCGCCGACAGCGGCGGCGATGTCGTCGCGCAGCTTCTCCTCGCCGACGCCGTCGACGGCCTGAACGCTGATGTTGGTGAACACGTCCGGCTCACCGAGCATCAGTCGCTGCGCCACCGGGGTGGTGAAGGCGATCTCGTTGGCTCCGCCGAGGGAGTCCCGGCCACCGCTGAAGCCGAAGATCCCGACGAGGTGGAAATCTTCCTTCTTCGACTTGAAGGGGGTCTGTACGCCGACCCGGTCGCCGACCTTCACCCCCGCCGCCTGGGCGAGCGCCGCGTTGATGACGATCTCGTCGTCCGCGCGCGGCTCCCGGCCCTCGCGCAGCGTCAGCAGGTCGCTCTCGCCCAGCCAGTTCTCACCCAGCTGCGGCGGCCCGAACGAGGTGACCACCTTGCCGTTGCTGCCGATCATGAGTGCGCCGTCGGCGGCGATGATGCCGGTGGCCTCGGCCACCCCGGCAACCGTGCGGACCCGCTCCAGCAACGCGGCCGGGACGGGCGGGCTCACCGGCTCGCCCTCCAGCTCGTCGAGGGCGACCTTCGGCGTGGCGTTGACGTTGACGTCGACGCCCTCATACGCGTCGGCGAAGACCTGGTCGAAGGAGCGGCCCAGGGTGTCGGTGAGCACGAACGCACCGGAGACGAACATGACGCCCAGTACCACCGCCAGGCCGGAGAGGACGAGGCGCACCTTGCGCGCCAGCAGGCTCTTCCACGTCGCGCGGAACATCAGCGCGCCACCTCGACCGGAGTGTCGAGCTTCTTCATGGTGTCCAGCACGGTCTCGGCGGTCGGCTCGATCAGCTCCGAGACGATCTGCCCGTCGGCGAGGAAGACCACCCGGTCGGCGTACGCGGCGGCGGTCGGGTCGTGGGTGACCATGACGATGGTCTGCCCGTGCTCGCGTACCGAGTTGCGCAGGAAGTTCAGCACCTCCGCCCCGGAACGCGAGTCGAGGTTGCCGGTCGGCTCGTCGGCGAAGATCACCTCGGGGCGGGCGACCAGTGCCCGCGCGCACGCCACCCGCTGCTGCTGGCCGCCGGAGAGCTGCGCCGGACGGTGTCCCAACCGGTCCCGCAGACCGACCGTGTCGATCACCGTGTCGTACCAGGCCGGGTCGGGTTTGCGGCCGGCGATCGACATCGGCAGCAGGATGTTCTCCTGTGCGGTCAACGTCGGCAGCAGGTTGAACTGCTGGAAGATGAAGCCGACCTTGTCGCGGCGCAGCCGGGTCAGGCCGGCGTCGCCCAGCCCGGTGACGGTGGTGTCGCCGATCATCACGGTGCCCCGGGTGACCGAGTCCAGCCCCGCCAGGCAGTGCATCAGCGTGGACTTGCCCGAACCCGACGGACCCATGATCGCGGTGAACCGGCCGCGTTCGAACTCCGCGCTCACCCCGCGCAGCGCCATCACCTGCGCCTCGCCGCTGCCGTACACCTTCCACACGTCGTTGGCCCGGGCCGCGACCTGCGCCTCGCGGCCTACCGTCGCCGTCACGTCATCTACCTCTTCCGTCTGCTGCGGTCATCCCACCGCCCCCGCTGGCCGGTGGGGCCCATCCCATCCTCACCCGGGCCGGTCGGTGATCCGTCCGTCCGTGGGCTGATCTCCGGCCGGATTCCCGCTGCGGGTCGACCCCGGCGCCGACTCAGGGTTGCCCCTGAGTCGGCGGCGCCGCGGCATACCGACCGGGGGCACCGAACGCCACATCAGGCCAACTCCACGACCCCGTCTCGCGTCACGGTAGGTGACGGCCACAAACACGGCCACCGTTATCCGGGCCGCCGCGCGGCGCGGCTCAGGCCCGCGGGCGTACCAGCCCGGTCTCGTACGCCAGCACCACCGCCTGCACCCGGTCGCGCAGGCCCAGCTTGGTCAGCACATGCCCGACGTGGGTCTTGACGGTGGTCTCGCTGACCGACAGCACGGCGGCGATCTCGGCGTTGGACAGCCCTCGGGCCACCTGGACCAGCACCTCCCGTTCCCGCCCGGTCAGTACGCTCAACGCCGTCGGCGGGGCCGCGGCCGGGTCGGCTAGCACGGCGGCGAAACGGTCCAGCAGCCGACGCAGGATCCGGGGCGTCACCACCGCCTCCCCGGCGGCCACCGCCCGGACCGCGGCGACCAGATCCTCCGCCGGCACATCCTTGGCCAGCAGGCCGCTGGCCCCGGCGCGCAGCGCGCCCAGCACGTACTCGTCGAGGTCGACCGTGGTCAGCGCGAGCACCCGCACCGGCAGTCGGGCCTCGACGATCGCCCGGGTGGCGGCCGCGCCGTCCAGCCGCGGCATCCGGACGTCCAACAGCACCACGTCCGGCAGCAGCCGCCGGGCCAACTCCACGGCCTCCCGGCCGTCGCCCGTCTCGCCCACCACGTCCAGGTCCGCCTCGGCGCCCAGCACCGTCCGGAAGCCGGTCCGCAGCAGCGGCTGGTCGTCGGCGAGCAGGATCCGCACCGGACGTACCGGCATCCCGTGGTCGCTCATCGCCCTCCTGTCGTGCTGGCTGCCGCGTTGGGCACCGGCCGGCGCGGCGCAACCCCGGGGGCACCGTCGCCGGGGCGGAACGCTGCGCCGGCGCACGCCCGGTACCGGGAAACGGCCCGCAGCCTGCGAGGCGCCCCGACCCGTCACCCACGGTTGCGTGCTTGCACGCGGGATACTGCCACCAGCGCGCCAGCCGACCGATCAGGCCGCCGCCCCCGCCGGTGGGGCGGGGCTGCGGGTCACTCGTCGGCGCCGGGAGCGGCCGGGCCGGACCGGGCGTCGCGCAGCGGGTCGGGCACCGCCGCCGGCTGCGGGAACGGCGGCGGGGTGCCGCCGAAGCTCGGGCAGAGCGACTGATGGTTGCACCAGTCGCAGAGCCGGCTGGGCCGGGGCCGGAAATCCTGCCGCTGGGTGGCCTGCTCGATCGCCTGCCAGAGCGCCACCACCGTGCGCTCGAAACGCAACAGCTCCTCGGCGTCGGGGGAGTAGTCGCAGACCTCGGCGTCCTTCAGGTAGAGCAGACGCAGCACCCGCGGCACCACACCCCGGGTGCGCCACAGCACCAACGCGTAGAACTTGAGCTGGAACAACGCCCGCGCCTCGAAGGCCTCCCGGGGCGCGCCGCCGGTCTTGTAGTCGACCACCCGCAGCGCGCCGTCGGGCGCGACGTCGAGCCGGTCGAGGTAGCCCCGGATGAGCAGCTCGTCGTCGACCACCGCGGAGATCAGGCTTTCCCGCTCGGCGGGCTCCAACCGCCGTGGATCCTCCACCGCGAAGTAGCCCCGCAGCAGCGCCGCCGCCGAGCGCAGGAACTCGGCGGTGCCGGCCTCGTCGGCGGGGTCGAACAGGGCGGCCAGCTCCGGCTGCTCGGTGACCAGCCGGTCCCACTGCGGAGCGACCAGGTCACCGGCGGCATCCGGGGTGCGCCCGGGTGCCGGCAGGTCGAACAGCCGCTCCAGCACGGCGTGCACCAGGGTGCCCCGGGCCTGCTCGAGGCTGGGGCGCTCGGGCAGCCGGTCGATGCTGCGGAACCGGTAGAGCAGCGGGCAGGTCTTGAAGTCGGCCGCCCGTGACGGCGACAACGACGCCCGGACGGTGGCCGGCAGCGCGGCCGGGGCGCCAGAGCCCTGCTGGTCGGTCACCGGTTCCGCCGTCATGCCCCGAAGGGTAGGGCACCGGTGTGACAGGCCGGTCGTCGCCGCACCGGAGCATGATCCGCACCGCGTAGCATCGGGGCGGTGAGCGCCCCCGACCGATCCGCACGCCCCGCCCGTCGGCGCGGCAGCCTGGGCGTGGGCCGGGTCTGCGGGGTCCCGCTGCGGATCAACCTGTCGATGCTGCTGCTGGCGTTGCTCGTCACGGTGGTGTACGCGCGGTTCGCCGGCGAGCGGCTGGACCTGACCCCGCTGGGCGGGTTCCTGATCGGCCTCGGGTTCGTCGTCTCGCTGCTCGGGTCCGTCCTGCTGCACGAGCTGGGCCACGCGCTGACCGCCCGCCGGTACGGCATCGGCGTCCGGGGCATCACCCTCGAACTGCTCGGCGGCTACACCGAGATGGAGTCCGACGCCCCCAACCCCCGGGTCGAGCTGCTGGTGTCCCTGGCCGGGCCGGCGGTCTCGGCGGTGCTCGGCGCCCTCGGCGTCGGTGTCACCCTGGCCCTGCCCGACCGCACCCTCGCCCACCAGCTCGCCCTGCAGCTGGCGCTGAGCAATGCCGTCGTGGCGGCCTTCAACGTCCTGCCCGGGCTGCCGCTGGACGGTGGCCGGGCGCTGCGCGCGGCGATCTGGGCGGCCACCCGGGACCGGCACCGGGCCACCGAGGTGGCCGGCTGGGTCGGCCGCGCCGTCGCCGTCGGCACCGTCGGGTCGGTCGTGCTGCTCACCGTCGAGCGGATCCTGGTGCCGCTGGTGCTGCCGCTGATGCTGCTGGTCGCCGTCACGCTGTGGCGCGGGGCCGGCCAGTCCATCCGGTACGCCAGGATCAGCCGCCGGGTTCCCCTGATCGACCTGGCCCGGCTGACCCGTCCCGTCTTCGGGGTGCCCACCGGCACCCCGCTGGCCGAGGCCCAGCGCCGGCACGCCGCGCAGGCGCCCCCGGGCGCGGCGGTGGCCGTGCTCGACGGCGCCGGTCGCCCGGTCGCCCTGGTCGATCCGGCGGCGGCCGAGGCGGTGCCCCCGCCGCGCCGACCCTGGCTGGCCGTGGACGCGGTGGCCCGCTCGCTGGACCAACTGCCGGTGTTGCCGGCCGGGCTCGACGCCGAGCGGGTGTTGGCCGCCGTGCAGGCCCACCCGGCCGCACGGTACGTGGTGACGGCAGGCGAAGATGTGGTCGGCGTTCTGCACGTCGCGGATCTGGCACAGGTCCTCGAACCCACACGGAAGTTGAACAGGTGACCGCACACTCCTCCGCCCTCCCGGCCGCCCCGGACACCCTCGTCGCCGTCCCGGAACTGCCTCCGGCGCACCGGGGGCCGTTCCGCCCCGGTGACCGGGTCCAGCTGACCGATCCGAAGGGCCGGATGCACACGGTCGTCCTGGAGCCCGGCAAGGAGTTCCACACCCATCGCGGCATCCTGCGGCACGACGCGCTGATCGGTCAGCCCGACGGCAGCGTGGTGACCACCGCCGGTGGGGGGACGGCCTTCCTCGCGCTGCGTCCGCTGCTGTCGGACTACGTGCTGTCCATGCCGCGCGGCGCCCAGGTGATCTACCCGAAGGACTCGGCGCAGATCGTCGCGATGGGTGACATCTTCCCCGGTGCCAAGGTCCTGGAGGCCGGCGCCGGCTCGGGCGCGTTGAGCTGTTCGCTGCTGCGGGCCGTGGGCACCGGCGGCGAACTGCACTCGTACGAGGTGCGCGAGGACTTCGCGCAGATCGCCAGGCGCAACGTCGAGGCGTTCTTCGGCGCCCCGCACCCGGCGTGGCGACTGCACGTCGGTAATGTCGCCGACTGCGCCGAGACCGGGTTCGACCGGATCATCCTGGACATGCTCACCCCGTGGGAGACCCTCGACATGGTCGAGCGGGCGTTGCTGCCCGGCGGTGTGTTCATCGGCTACGTGGCGACCACCCCGCAGCTGTCCGAGCTGGTGGAGGCGCTGCGCGAGCGCGGCGGCTGGACCGAGCCGAGGGCCTGGGAGTCGCTGGTGCGCGACTGGCACGCCGAGGGGCTGGCCGTCCGCCCGGACCACCGGATGATCGCGCACACCGCGTTCCTCGTCTCCGCGCGTAAGCTCGCACCGGGCGTCACCGCCCCGCCGCGGCGTCGCAAGCCCAGCAAGGGCGCCGAGGCGTACGCCGAGCGCCGGCAGGCGTTGCGCGCGGCCGAGGCGGCCCGCCAGGCGGCGGCCGGCTCGACGCCGGACGCGGCCGACGGGCCGGCGCTGCCGTGACGGCGTGGCGGGACGGCTGGCAGTGATCGGGCTGATTCCGTCGGCCGGTGCGGGTCGGCGGCACGACCTGGGGGAGATGTCATGAGTCGGCCGGGTTTCGGCGGTGGGGAGTTGCCGGCCGTGTTCCCGGACTGGTCGCCCTACACCGACCTGGAGTCGGCGGCGCGGGCCTACCTGCGCGATCCGGACATCGCGCTCGAGGCGCTGGGCGGGGTGTTGCGTGGGGCGTCCGTGCTCGGTTTCACGCTGGAACGTTTCGTCAACGAGGTCAACGGCGTCTGGCAGGAGGTCGTCGTCTGCGACGGCAGCCGGCTGGTGCTGTGGCACGGTGAGGACGTGCCGCCGGGGGAGGGGCCGGCCGGCGCGATGACCTCGTCGCTACGGGTGGTGCCGGTCTCCACGGTCACCGAGGTCGGCTGCCGACGCCGGCTGACCCGAACCGACAACGGCGAGGTGCGGGTCGACAGCATCGATGTCTACCTGCTGCTCACCTCGCTGGACGAGGCGCCGCCCGGTGACGAGGTCGCGGGCGTGCCGCGGCACGACGCGCTGCGCTTCGGCAAGACGCTCGACGACGGCGGAGCCGGTCAGATCGCTCGGTTGGAGGAGTTCGCCCGGCTGGTCGCCTCGGTGGTCGGTCGCCCGGTGCTGTGACCGACGGGCCGGGGAGGCACAGTCGCCGCCGTACGCGTCGATCATGAGGTTGGCGGGGAGCGGATGTGAGATCCGCGCCGCTGGCCTCATGATCGACCACGATGTCCGGCCGTGCTGTGCCCGTCGGCGCTGGCGGTCAGTCGTCCTCGGCCTCCGGGCCGGCCACCTCGACGCCGTCGCTGTCACGCACCACGTGGATGCACTCGCCGGGGCACTCCCGCGCCGAGTCGATCACCTCGAGGCGCAGGTGCCCGGGCACGTCCACCCGGCTGCCCGGGTTCAGCCGCAGCTCGCCGTCGGGGCCCTTGACGTACGCCAGACCGTCGACGTCGAACTCGAAGACCTCCGGCGCGTACTGCACGCAGAGCCCGTCACCCGTGCAGAGGTCCTGGTCCACCCAGACCTGAAGCTGGTCGGTCGCGACCTCGGTCACGCGGCACCCCCCATGTTCTCCCGTCCCACGTTTCGACGGTACCCGAACGCCCGGACCTGCCCCTCAGGCGTCCCTTCGCGATCAAGGTTCGGTGACGAGGGCGTTGCGTAGGACCGAATGGGCCTCATAGCGGCTAGTGTTAGGGCAGAACGTTCAAGCCCCCCGGGGAGGTGGGACGTGGCACGCAGCGACGACGCGGACTCGCGCGCCGCACGGTGGGAGAAGGAAGCCCACGATCTCTCCACGCAGGTCGCGTTCCTTCAAGAGGAACTCGCTCTGGTGCGGCGCAAGTTGACCGAAAGCCCCCGACACGTCCGGCAGCTCGAAGAGCGGCTGGCGGCCACCCAGGCACAGTTGGCGCGGCTCACCGAGAACAACGACCGGCTCGTGAGCACCCTCAAGGAGGCTCGCGCGCAGATTGTGACGCTCAAGGAGGAGATCGACCGCTTGGCACAGCCGCCGAGCGGGTACGGTGTCTTCCTCTCGCGGCACGACGACGGCACGGTGGACATCTTCACCGGCGGACGCAAGCTCCGGGTGGCCGTCTCCCCCTCGCTGGACGCGACGGAGTTGCAGCGCGGGCAGGAGGTCCTGCTCAACGATGCGCTCAACGTCGTCGACGCGTTCGGTTACGAGCGGGTCGGCGAGGTGGTGATGCTCAAGGAGATCCTCGCCGGGCCGGACGGCGCACCGGGTGACCGGGCGCTGGTGGTCTCGCACTCCGACGAGGAGCGCATCGTGCACCTCGCCGAGACCCTGATCGGCGCACCGATCCGGGCCGGCGACTCGCTCATGATCGAGCCCCGCTCGGCGTACGCGTACGAGCGGATCCCGAAGAGCGAGGTCGAGGAACTGGTCCTGGAGGAGGTGCCCGACGTCGACTACACCGACATCGGCGGCCTCCAGGCGCAGATCGAGCAGATCCGCGACGCGGTGGAGCTGCCCTTCCTGCACGCCGACCTGTTCCGCGAGCACCAGCTCCGACCGCCGAAGGGCATCCTGCTGTACGGGCCGCCAGGTTGCGGCAAGACGCTCATCGCCAAGGCGGTGGCGAACTCGCTGGCGAAGAAGATCGCCGAGCGGGAGGGTAAGGAGAAGCACACCAGCTTCTTCCTCAACATCAAGGGCCCCGAGCTGCTCAACAAGTACGTCGGCGAGACCGAGCGGCACATCCGGCTGATCTTCCAACGAGCCCGGGAGAAGGCCAGCGAGGGCACCCCGGTCATCGTGTTCTTCGACGAGATGGACTCGATCTTCCGGACCCGTGGCTCCGGCGTCTCCTCGGACGTGGAGAACACCATCGTTCCGCAGCTGCTCAGCGAGATCGACGGTGTGGAGGGGCTGGAGAACGTCATCGTGATCGGTGCCTCCAACCGGGAGGACATGATCGACCCGGCCATCCTGCGTCCCGGCCGGCTCGACGTGAAGATCAAGATTGAGCGTCCGGACGCCGAGGCGGCCAAGGACATCTTCTCCAAGTACATTCTCTCCGGCCTGCCGCTGCACGCCGACGACCTGGCCGAGCACGGCGGCGACCCCCAGGCCACCGTCGCGGCGATGATCGACGCGGTGGTGCTGCGGATGTACTCCGAGACCGAGGAGAACCGCTTCCTCGAGGTCACCTACGCCAACGGTGACAAGGAAGTCCTCTACTTCAAGGACTTCAACTCCGGCGCGATGATCCAGAACATCGTCGACCGGGGCAAGAAGATGGCCATCAAGGAGTTCCTCACCTCCGGTCGCAAGGGGCTGCGCCTGCAGCACCTGCTCGACGCCTGCGTCGACGAGTTCCGCGAGAACGAGGACCTCCCCAACACCACCAACCCGGACGACTGGGCGCGCATCTCCGGCAAGAAGGGCGAGCGGATCGTCTACATCCGCACGCTCGTCTCCGGCGGCAAGGGCGCCGAGGCCGGCCGTTCCATCGAGACCGCCAGCAACACCGGCCAGTACCTCTGACCCTCGACGTACGAGAGGGACCTGCGGCACCCGCCGCAGGTCCCTCTCGTACGTCACCAGACGTTAACTGGGCCGAGG
>NZ_SMKF01000045.1 GCF_004348325.1 Micromonospora sp. KC213
CCCGCCCCCTGGTCGCGGTCCGGCTCATCGGCCCCACCGCCACCGTCAAGGCCCACGCCGCCACCATCGCCGCCCAGCTCGCTGCCCACTACGACCGCGAGCGCATCACCTGCCGCACCAGTACTCATTCCTCCCGTCAGGCCGGTGAAAGCCGGGCCTACATCACCATCACCCCGAAGGAGGCACCACATGGATAGGACCCCAGTCCCGATCGTTCCGAGGTGGCATTCCCCGGCCGAGGTCGCCGCGATCCTCGGCTACGGCTCGTCCAAGGTAAAGATGAAGATCGCTACCGGGGAGCTGCGCTCGGTCAAGGACGGCAAGTACCGCCGCATCCTGCCGGAATGGATCGATGAATACATCCAAGCCCAGATCGACCGGCAGGAGGCGGCCTGATGCCCGGCAAACGCGCCAACGGCGAAGGCTCCATCTTCCCGTACCGAAACGGGTTCGCCGCCTACGTCTGGGTCACCAAGCCGGACGGCAAACGCGCCCGCAAGTACGTCTACGGCAAGACGCGCGATGAAGTCCACGACAAGTGGGTGAGGCTGCACCAGCAAGCCAAGGCCGGCCCCGTTGCCACGAACGTCCCCACGGTGGCGAACTACATGACGTACTGGCTCGCCGAAATCGTGGAGCCGAACCTCGCCCCACTGACCTACGCCACCTACGAGACCCTGAGTCGCCTCTACATCGTCCCCGGCCTCGGCACAAAGCGGCTCGACGGCCGCCTGTCCGTGCGCGAGGTGCAGACCTGGTTGAACAAAGTCGCGAAGACGTGCCAGTGCTGCGCCCAGGGAAAGGACGAACGCCGGCCACCGAAGAACCGAAAATGCTGCGCGGTCGGCCGGTGCTGCCAGGACCTTCCCTCGGCTCGCACCGTCAAGGGAATACGCGCTGTTCTCCGCTCGGCCCTCTCGCAGGCCGTGGTGGAGGAACTGGTCGTGAAGAACGTCGCTGCTCTCGTGAAGCTTCCGCCGATCCGCACCCGAAAGGGCAAGTCGTGGAGCAGTGAGGAAGCCCGCGCGTTCCTGGAATCGTCCCGCGACGGCGACGACTACCTGTACGCCGCCTACGTCCTGGTCCTCGTGCTCGGCCTACGCAAGGGAGAAGTCCTCGGTCTCACCTGGGAGCACATCGAGTGGGACGGCTGGGACAAGCCCTGCACCCCGCATGGCGAGCACTTCTGCGAGCATTGTCGCGACCACCACGACATCAGCCTCGTCATCGACAAGCAGCTCCAGCGGGTACGCGGCCAGCTCTTGCATCGGGCCACGAAAACTGAAGAGTCGGACGCACCCCTCCCGCTGCCGGCCATCTGCGTCACCGCGCTGCGGCACCGCTGCCGGCAACAGGAGGCGGCCAGGAAGAAGGCCGGCGATGCCTGGCATGACACCGGCATGGTCTTCACGACCCGCTACGGATTGCCCGTCGAGCCGCGCAACTTCAACCGGTCCTACGACAGCCGCATCGACCGGGCTGGCGTCCCGAAGATCACGGTTCACGACGCCCGACGTACCTGCGGTTCGCTCCTGGTCGACCTGGACGTGCATCCCCGGATCGCGATGGCGATCCTGAGGCACGCAGACTTCTCGATCACGATGGAGATCTACAGCCAGGTCTCGTCCAAGGCGACCCGCGAGGCCCTGCGGAAGCTCGGCGAGAGCCTCGATCAATGAGCCGTTGCTGTACTTCGCTGCTGTACAAGATCAGAAGAGACCACCCGGAAGATTCCGAATGGCCTCTGACCTGCGTCGGGACGGCCGGATTCGAACCGACGACCCCTTGACCCCCAGTCAAGTGCGCTACCAAGCTGCGCCACGTCCCGATGCTCCCGCGTGTTGCTCCCCGCGGCAGCCGGTACAGCTTAGCGCAAGATCCTCGGTACGCGCGCACAGCCCCTACCGCGTCGCGGCCCGGGGCCGGTCACTCGTACGGGTCGCGGGGGGCCGGCACCTGCCGCCAGCTCTCCACCTCCAGGTACGGGATCTCGAAGTCGTTGATCGGGTCTCGCCCCATCCGGCTGGTGTAGCGGCCGGTCACCTCGATCCAGGTGTCGTCGGCGAGCCCGGTGGGGGTGTTGCCGCTCAGCCCGACCTTGGTGGGCAGGCCGTCTGCGGCGCAGCAGGACAATCGCATCCGGGTCAGGATGGGCTGCTTGTCCGCCCCGGCGACGGTGAAGCCGGTGACCCGGACCCGCCGGTCGCCGATCGACTGCCCCTTGTCGAACACGGCACGGACCGCGTAGTCGTACACGGTGATGGTGGCGGGATCACCGTCGGGCAGCGGAGGGTATTCGGGGAGCCCGCCGGAGGCCAGCGAGGTGCCGGACTGGTTGGCCGCGTACGCGCCGAGGGCCGGCGGGGCGACCAGCAGCAGGCCGAGCGCCGGCAGGATCAGCAGCCAGGCCACCCGCGGTTCGTGGTGGGCGTGCCCGTGGTCGTCGTGGTCGCCGTGCGCGGCATCAGTGGCGGGAGAGGACGTGGCGGGAGAGGACCGGCGCAGGGCGGGCCGCATCTCGTACCAGAGGGTCATCACGGCGGCGGCGATCAGCAGCAGACTGGCGGCGATCAGGAAGGGACGCAGCCCCTCCTTGACGTAGCGCAGGTACAGGTCGGAGAGGCTGGCGCGTAGCACCGCCCCGCCGAGCAGCAGCAGGACGCACGCCTGGGCCTGACGGTTCACAGCAACACCATCCCGGTGACGGCGGCGACGACGACCGCGACGACGAACGTGGCCGGGGCGAACCGGGCGGCGAAGCCGCGCCCGAAGATCCCGGCCTGCATGGAGATCAGCTTGAGGTCGACCATCGGTCCGACCACCAGAAAGGTGAGCCGGGCGGTCAGCGAGAACTGCGACAGCGAGGCGGCGACGAAGGCGTCCGCCTCGGAGCAGATGGACAGCAGAACGGCGAGCACCGCCATCGCCAGCACCGCGAGGACCGGCTCGTCGGCGAGGGCCTGCAGCCAGCGTTCCGGCACCAGGACGTTGATGCTGGCGGCGGCCGCCGCACCGATGACGAGGAAGCCACCGGCGTGCACGATGTCGTGCCGCACGGCCGACCAGAACGCGGCGCCGCGGCGGGCGTCGTCCAGGTCGGGCCGGTGGGGCAGGCGGATCCAGTCGGTACGCCCCAGCCGCAGCCAGAGCCAACCCATGATCACGGCGACGATCAGGCTGGCCACGGCCCGGCCGAGGACCATCTCCGGGTTGGCGGGGAAGGCCACCGCCGTGGCGGTGAGCACGATCGGGTTGATCGCCGGGGCGGCGAGCAGGAACGCCAGCGCGGCGGCCGGGGTGACGCCCCGGCGGATCAGCGAGCCCGCGATCGGTACCGACCCGCACTCGCAGCCGGGCAGCACCACCCCGGCGGCGCTGGCCACCGGCACGGCGAGCGCGGGATGGCGGGGTAGCGCCCGGGCCCAGAAGGACCGCGGGACGAAGACCGCGATCACCGCCGAGAGCAGCACCCCGAAGACCAGGAACGGCACCGCCTGCACCATGACCGAGACGAAGACCGTGGTCCAGGTCGCCAGCGAGGGCGCGGAGAGCAGCGCGGCGAGGGGTTCACGCAGGGCGATGAGCAGGATCAGCAGCGCGGCGAGCACCTCCACCGAGCCGATCCGGTCGGTGAGCCGGTTGCGGGGAGGTCCGGCCGGTGCCGGTTCTGCGGTCGCGGGGGGTGCTCCGCCGGGATCGGCGGTGCCGGTGTGCTCGGGTGCGACCACGTTCTCTCCGTTCTCGCCACCGGGCTGGGCGGCCGGATCCACGGTGGTCACGGCACACTCGCCGACGGACCTGCTGCGCCGGCGCCGGGCGGGGGCCACAGTGTATCGAGCGGCATCGCCGGCGACGAGAGGCCGGTGCGGGTGCGTCGCGGCGCGGGCCCCGATATTTCCGTCCAGGGGTGATGCCGGTCGGCGCGGGAAGGCGGGCTGGGTGGCGTGGCCCGCGTCGTGTTCCTCGGCGGTTGCGAGGGCGGGCAGGGCAGCTACCCGCCCTCGCGGCTCAGACCGGGGTCGGGGCGACGGACCGGATGGCCGCTGGGCCCATCACGAAGTCCGGGTCGATCTGGGCGGTCAGGTCCGTGCCGGCCCGCTCGTTGGCCCAGGCCGCGGCGTTGCGCCGATGGAACTCGTGGGCGTGCCGGGTGAACGCCGCCCAGTCCTGCACGGTGGCGTCGACCTGGTCGACCAGCCGGTCCAGCACCGCGCGGTTGGCCGGTTCCAGCTCGTCCAGCGGGCCGACCGTGCCGCGCTCGGCCCGCCGTACGTAAGCCGAGCGGCTGAGGTGGCCGAGCAGGTCCGCGCCGACGTGCTCGCGCAGGAAGGCCAGGTCCGCGTCGTCCTCGACCTTGTTTCCGATCACCGAGAGGGCGACGTCGTAGTCGCGGGCGTAGGCGGCGTACTGGCGGTAGACGCCGACGCTGCGCAGGGTCGGCTCGCAGACCAGGAAGGTGCGGTCGAAGCGGGTGAACAGGCCGGAGGCGAAGGAGTCCGCCCCGGCGGTCATGTCCACCACCACGTACTCGCCGGGGAGGTCGACCAGATGGTTGAGGATCAGCTCCACCGCCCCCACCTTGGAGTGGTAGCAGGCGACACCGAGGTCCTGCTCGGTGAACGCGCCGGTGACGGCGAGCCGGACGCCGCCGACCTCGCGCACGTGCGCGGTCCAGACGGGGTTCTCCTCGATCACCCGTAGCAGCCGCGAGCCGACCCCCGGCGGGGTGGTCTTGACCATGGCCGTCGCCGAGCTGATCCGCGGGTTTCCGCCGCGCAGGTACTCCTTGATCCGGGGGAGCCCTTCGCCCAGCGGGGGCAACCCGGCTGCCTGTTCCGCCGTCGCGCCGAGCGCGGCGGCCAGGTGCTGGTTGATGTCGGCGTCGACGGCCAGCAGTGGACGGCCGGTCGCGACGAGGTGGCGGGCGACGAGAGCGGCCAGCGTCGTCTTGCCGCTGCCGCCCTTGCCGACGAATGCGATCTTCATCGTCCCTGCTCCCGCACTCCAGTAATGGGAACCGTTTCCATGATGGTGACTCTAGTCGGCCGTCCCGGCCGGTGTGACGGAAGCCCCCATCGTGTCGTTTGTCGGAATCGCGGCGGAGCTGCCGGTGGCGCCGGTCCCGGCTTGCAGCACCTCGGCGGCGAACCGGTCGATGGTCCGCAGGGTCCGGCCCCGATCGGCGGCGGCCTCCACCATGAACAGCAGATGCCGTACGCCGGGCAGGGCCGCGGCCCGGGCCACGGCCGCCCGGCACCGGACGGGCGCACCCACCGGATGGATGTCGATCAGGTGCTCGGTGTACCGCAGGGGATCCCGGCCCGGCCCGGAGGAGCCGTCGATGCGCTGGTGTTCCGCCGCGCCGGCCAGCAACCCCGGTAGCCCCGCCCGGACCGCCCGGGCGGCCTGCTCGTCGCTGTCGGCCAGGTACGCCAGATGCGCGCTGGCGTGCGGCACCCGGCCGGGGTCGTGGCCATGCCGGGCGGCGACCCGCGCGTACCGCTCGAGCATCGCCGCCTTCTCCGGCAGGTCGGCGTGCATCCCCAGCAGCAGCGGGAAACCGTGCCGGGCGGCCAGCTCCACCGTCGGCGGGGAGGTGGCGGCCACCCACACCGGCAGTGCCCGGGTGGGGCGGGGAACCACCGGCACCGGGCGAAACGGGAAGCGGGAGTTGCCGCTCACCGTCGCCGCGCCGGAGGTCCAGCGGCCCAGCACGTCGAGGGCGTCGGCGAAACCGTCGGTGTAGCGGCCCAGTCCGGTTCCGAAGACCTCCAGGTCCACCCACGGGCCGCCCCGACCGACGCCGAGGCGGAACCGGCCCCCGGAGAGCGTGTCGAGCAGGACGGCCTCCTCGGCGAGGGCGACCGGGTGCCGGTCGGAGAGCACGCACGCCGCCGTGCCGACGGTGATCCGGGCGGTGGCGCCGAGCAGGTACCCGGCGAAGGCGGTCGCCGAGGGGCAGACCCCGTAGGACACGAAGTGGTGCTCGGCCAGCCAGACGCCGGCCCAACCGGCGGCCTCGGCCGCCAGGGCGTACGCGTGGGCGTCGGCCAGCGCCTCGGAGTGGCTGGCGCCGGGGTGCTGCCCGGCGAGCAGGAAAAGGTGGGCGTCGACCCCCCGCCCTGCCCGCCGGGGCGCCGGGAGGTCAGCAGTCACGCAGCTCGGGGGACTGGTTGAGCAGCTGGCCGCGGGTCGAGACGAACTTCTGGTACGCCTCCGAGCCGACCGCCGACAGCCGGAACGCGGCGACCCGGTGGCAGTTCTGGAAGGCGAGCTTCACCGCGAAGTGCCGCTCCAGGGCGCCCCGGATGGCGTCGCTGGCCAGTGCCCGCAGCAGCTGGCCCCGCTCCGCCTCGCTCGGCGGCGGGACGACGTTGTCGGCGAACTCCGCCTCGGACGACCGCAGGTCGTCGACGACCCCACTGACCAGCTGCCACGCGTACGGCAGGGAGTCGCGGACGCAGGCGACGAACTCGGCGTCCGACACCGGGCCGGCCTCGGCGGCGTCCAACAGGGTGGGTGGGACGGTGAGCGACATGCACTTCTCCTCGGGTAGAAACGACAACCATTGCCAACCAATCGTGCGCAGTGAGCACACCATGTGACAGAAGGTGTCGTCAACGACCTGACCACCGGGAATCGCCGGATGGATTCCCGGTGGCCGGGCCGGCCGTACCGGCCGAGGGTGACGCGGCTACGGAGTGGGCGGCGGCGGATCGACCGCGATCCCGATGTACGCCGGAGCCGAGAAGTTGCCCGAACTGTCGAAGGCCCGAACCCGGAACGCGTAGGTGCCGAAGCCACGGGACACACCGTAGGCGAACGGGGTGCCGACCAGGCTCACGCCGGACACGGTGCCGCTCTGCTGCACCTCGTACCCCGCGACGAAGACGTTGTCCCGCGAGGCGTCCCAGGTGATCCGGTAGTGGCCGTCCTGGGGGCCGGTGAGCCGCAGGTTGGTCGGCGTGCTCGGGGGCTGGCTGTCGGGCGGGGCGCCCAGCTTGATGATGGCGAACGGGGACGCGTTGCCGGCGGCGTCGACCGCCCGGATGCCGAAGGTGAAGACCATCGGCGGCGGGGTCGGCATCGTGTGGCTGGTTCCGGTGGTGGTGGCGACCTGGGTGCCGTTGGAGAAGATCTCGTACCGGTCGACGCCGCGGTCGTCGGTCGAGGCGTCCCACCGGAGGGTGAGCGTCTGGCTCCCGGTGCTCGTGCGGGGGTTCGCCGGGGTGGTCGGGGCGCTGACGTCCGGGCGAGCCCCGGCGCAGGGTGCGTTGTTGACCAGGCATGCCTGTGGGGTGCCGGTGCCAGTCGAAACCCAGCCGAAGCTGGTCGAGGCGCCCGGGCCGAGGGTGCCGTTCCACGGCAGGCTGGTGAAGACGTAGCGCGTGCCGACCCGTGCCAGTTCCGCGTTCCAGTGGTGGCTGACGCTGGTGCCGGGCGGCAGGTCGAACTCCACCCGCCAGCCCGCCATCGTCGCCGGCGTGTTGTTGTGGACGGTCATCTTCCCGACGTGGCCGGTCGACCACTCGCTCTCTTTCTCGAAGGCCGCGACGGCCGCGCGGGCCGGCGCGGGCAGGACGGCGACCGCCGCGGCGGCCAGGACCAGTGCCCCGGCGAGGGTGATCCACCTGGCCGGGCGCAGGATCAGCGTCTTCACCCCTAAGACTTTAATGGATGTCGATGTGTTTAGGAACTGTGGCCGGTCGGGGTGTCCGGCGTTGCGGAGGCCGCGATCCTGAAACGCCGGTTCGCGGGACTGGGGCAATCGGCTGGCGCTGCGGGAGGTGGCCCTGTGAGCCGGCCGCACGCGGGCTGTCGCGGTCGCCGACGCCTTCGGGGACACCACGTTCGACACGCGCCGTGACGACCGGCGGGCGGCGTACATGCTGCGCCGCGACAGCGTGACGGGCGAGCAGCACCTCGTCGCGGGTGTGCAGCCGTCGTCGGCGTCGATCCAGTACGGAAAGAGGTGGCGGCTGTAGCCGGTGCCGACCTCGGCGGCGACCGCGAGGTTGGCGACCGCGCTGGGCAGCGAGCCGGACCAACCGACGGCCGAGGCCGGATGGGCCAGGCCGACGGTGGCGGTGGGGCGTCACGACTGCGGCGGGAAGGCCAGCGCCAGGGTCAGGTCCAGCACGGTCGCCGGGTCGTTGAGGCGATCGCCGTACAACTCGCGGACGCGGCCCATCCGGTAGCGGACGGTCTGCGGGTGCACGAAGAGGTCGGCCGCCACGTCGTCGCGCCGCCCCTGGTGCAGCAGCCAGGAGCGCAGCGTCTCGGTGAGCCGCTGGGCGGTCGCCGGGGCCAACCCGGCCAGCGGGCGTAGCACCTGCTCGCGCAGGTCGGCCAGGGCCGCCGGGTCAGTGCCGAGCACCAGTCGGGCCAGGTGCGCCTCGGTGTCCAGCGGGGTCCCGTCCGCCGGCCGGTCCAGGCCGAGCGCCAGCGTGCGCAACACCCGCTGGTACGACTCGGCGACCCGGGTCCACGGCCGGGCCGGGCCCAGCGCGGCCCGGTGCCCGTGCAGCGCGGTGACGAGCCGGCGGCGGCGCGCGCCGTGCATGTCCGGGACGAGCAGCACCGCCGGCTCCTCGGCCAGCTCCACCCCGGGCAGGTCCTCCCCGCTCTCCAGGGTGTGCGGGTTGAGTACGGCGAGCACGGCCCGCAGGTTGCTGCGGGGCAGCACCGCGACGGTGAGCGTCTGCGGAGGCGGCCACTCGGCCCGCTCGGCGCTTCGGCGCAGCACGTCCTCCGGCTCCCCGGCGAGGAGCTGCTGGGCGAGCCGTTCCAGGTAGCGGCGGCGCATCCGGCCGGCACTGGCCAACTCGTCGGCGTGCCCGGCCACGCTGGCGGCCGACAACTCGTCGATGTAGGCGAACAGCAGCTCGGCGAACTCGGCGACGGTCTCGGCGGACAGGCCGTTGCGTACGGCGGTGGTGGAAACCTCCCGCCAGGCGACCCGGGCACCCACCCGGTACGCGGCCAGCAGCGCGTCCATGCTCCGCCCCGAGCGGGCCTCCCCGCTGCCCAGCGCGTACGCGGCCTCCAGCGCCCGGTTCAGTGGGGTGCTCGGGTCGGCATCCTCGGCCCGCACCACCAGCTGGAGGAACGTGTCGAGCGCGATGCGTACCGCATTCTCGATCTTGTCGCGCATCTGGCCGGTGAGGGTGCCGGAGTAGTCGGGAACCTCGGCGGTGATCGCGGTGACGGTACGCTCGGCGACCACGGACAGCCGGTCGCGCAGCCGGTCGGCCACCTGCTCGTCCAGCTCCAGGTGGGCCGCCCGGTGGGAGGTGGCCCCGCAGTCGTCGGTCATGTTGTTCACCTCGAACAAGAACCCGTGCCCGATTCACCTTCGCTGGTCAAGATGTTATCCGTACCGGCGACGACCCTGGAGACATGACCACCACCGTTCCGCGTTCCCCGGCGCGGACCTCCGTCCGCGACCGGCTCCTCCGGCTCGCCGCGACGGTCACCACCCCGCTGCTGCCGGAGGACTATCTCGACCTGATCGCGCCGCTGCGCGCCGGGGCGGCGCTGCGCGGCCGGGTCCTCGCCGTCGACCCGGAGACCCGCGACGCGGCCACCCTGACCATCCAGCCCGGCCGGGACTGGCGGGGGCACACCCCGGGCCAGTACGTCCGCCTCGGCGTGGACGTCGACGGGGTCCGGCAGTGGCGCGCGTACTCGCTCACCTCCGCCCCCGGGCGCCCCGACGGCCGGATCCGCGTCACCGTGAAGGCCATCCCCGACGGCAAGGTCAGCAACCACCTGGTCCGGCGGCTGCGGCCCGGCACGATCATCCACCTCGACCAGGCGCAGGGCGACTTCGTGCTGCCCGACCCCGCCCCGGCCCGGGTGCTCTTCCTGACCGCCGGCAGCGGCATCACCCCGGTGATGGGCATGCTGCGCGCCGGCGCGCACACCCGCTCGGACGTGGTCGTGGTGCACTCCGCGCCCACCGCCGACGACGTCGTCTTCGGCGCCGAGCTGCGGGCCCTCGCCGCGCAGGGCGCGATCCGGCTGCTGGAACGGCACACCGACACCGACGGGATGCTCGGCGTCGACGAGTTGGCCGGGCTGGTCCCCGACCACCTGGAGCGGCAGACCTGGGCGTGCGGGCCGATGGGCATGCTCGACGCGGCCGAGCGGCACTGGAGCGCCGCCGGTGTGGCGCAGCGGCTGCACACCGAGCGGTTCCGGCCGACGGTAATCTCCCCGGGCGAGGGCGGCACCGTCACCTTCACCCGCACCGGCCTCACCGTGGCCGCCGACGGCGCCACCCCGATCCTGGACGCGGGGGAGGCCGCCGGGGCGCTCATGCCGTCCGGCTGCCGGATGGGCATCTGCTACGGCTGCGTGGTCCCGCTGCGCCAGGGCGCGGTGCGCGACCTGCGCAACGGCGAACTCACCACCGCCGTCCCCGGTGACGGCGTCCTCATCCAGACCTGCGTGTCGGCGGCGGCCGGTACCTGCGACATCGAACTGTAGACCGGAGGCCGACGTGACCGTGATCCAGAAGAAGCCGGACAACCCGATCGCGCACCTCAGCGCCGCGGACATCGAGATCATCGGCAAGGAGCTCGACGCCATCCGTAACCGGGTGCTCGCCGAGCGCGGCGAGGCGGACGCGCGGTACATCCGCACCGTCATCAAGACCCAGCGGACGCTGGAGGTGGGCAGCCGGGCCGTGCTGCTCTTCTCGCTCTTCCCGCCGGCCTGGGTGGTCGGCACCCTCGGCCTGTCGATCGCCAAGATCCTGGAGAACATGGAGATCGGCCACAACATCCTGCACGGCCAGTACGACTTCATGCGCGACCCGAAGATCCACTCCACCACCTGGGAGTGGGACCACGTCTCCCCGGCCGACCAGTGGAAGCACTCGCACAACGAGCTGCACCACCGGTACACCAACGTGCTCGGCAAGGACAACGACCTCGGCTACGGCATCATGCGCGTCGACGAGGACCAGAGGTGGCACCCGATGCACCTGGGGCAGCCGCTGTGGAACTTCGTCAACGCGTGCTTCTTCGAGTACGGCATCGCCGCCTACGACCTGGAGCTCGGCCGCAACCTGCAGAAGGGCCGGCACCGGGACCCGGCGTTCCGGGCCCGGGTCCGCGCCGTCGGCCGCAAGATCCGCCGGCAGGTTCTCAAGGATTACGTGATCCATCCGCTGCTGTCCGGTCCGTCCTTCCTCACCACCCTGGCCGCCACCTTCACCGCGAACCTGATCCGCAACCTGTGGAGCCATTCGGTGATCATGTGTGGGCACTTCCCGCAGGGCGTGGAGACGTTCGAGAAGACCTCCATCGAGGGCGAGACCCGGGGCGAGTGGTACCTGCGGCAGATGCTCGGCTCGGCCAACATCAGCGGCAGCCGGCTGCTGCACATCATGACCGGGAACCTGTCGTTCCAGATCGAGCACCACCTCTTCCCCGACCTGCCCAGCAAGCGGTACCAGGAGATCGCCCCGCAGGTGCGGGCGCTGTTCGACCGGTACGGGCTGAAGTACACCACCGGGCCGCTGCCCAAGCAGGTCGCCTCCGCCTGGTGGAAGGTCATCCGCCTCTCGCTGCCGAACCGGCGGTCGACGCAGTCGGCCGACGGCGTTCCCGCCCGTAGCCTGGCCCCGACCGGGGTCTGAACCACCGACCACGCGCCGCCCACCGGGTACCCGGTGGGCGGCGCCGGAGTGTTCGGGCAAACCGCGGTCGCCGTGGCCCACCCACGGCGGTCCGCTGACCGGAGCCGTCAGCCGACGGCGCTCAGGAAGCCCCGCACCCGGTCGACGAGCAGCGCGGCTGCCGCCGGGTCGTAGGACGGCAGGCCGTCGTCGGCGAAGAGGTGCCGCTTGCCGGGATAGAGGAACAGTTCACCCCGGGCCGCCCCGTCGACCAGCGCGCGGGCGGCGGCTAGGTCGCCCTCGTCGACGAACACCGCGTCGGCGTCCATCCCATGCACCTGCACCGGCACGCCCGCCGGCCATCCGTCGCCGAACTCGGTGGCCGAAAGGCACGCCTCGACGAACACCGCCCCCCGCGTGCCGGGGCGGGTCTGGGCCAGGGCCTGCGCCGGCAGGACACCGAGGGAGAAGCCCGCGTACACCAGCGTCTCGGGCAGCCCTTCGGCGGCGTGTCGGCCCCGTTCGACGAGGGTGCCGAAGCCGACCTGCTGGGCATGCGCGAGGCCGGCGGCCAGGTCGTCGAAGATCCGGCCCTCGTACAGGTCGGGCAGGTGGACGGTGTGCCCGGCCATCGTCAGGTGCGCGGCGAAGCGGCGTACCCCGGGCGTGAGCCCGAGTGCGTGGTGGAACAGCAGGACCTCGGCCATCTGAACTCCCTCGACCGCGGGACCGCCCCGCGCGCCGACCATGATGGCCGCCGGGTGCGACAACCGGCGGGCGGACCGCGATGGGAACCGCAAGACGGGCAGAAGATAATATGACCGTTCAATCCGGATAGGACCCCTTCCGTCGGCTACTGGCAGTAGTCGGATTTTAGATAATGCCTGGTCACTTGGTTGCCTACCGTGATCGCACCGTAACGGCACCGGCTGGTCGGCCGACCGGCGCAGCCGCGGGTCATGGAACAGGAGCAACACATGTCAGGTCACATCGGAATCCGGCGCATCGCCGCGCCCCCCTCGTCCTCGTGCTCGGCGCCACCGTCACGGGCGTGGTCGCCGTCCCGAACCCGGCCTCGGCCGCCGTACCCGGCCTGGTGCGGATCTCCGCGGTCAGCGCGAGCAACTCCAACGACTTCCGCGGCGTCACGGCCACCTGCCCGGCCGGAAAGGTGCTCATCGGCACCGGTTACGAGGTCGACGGGGCTACCGGCGAGGTGGTGGTGGACGACTTCACGCCCAACGGTGGCGCGGCCATCGCGCCCACGGCGGTGACCGTCGGGGCGTACGAGGCGGACCCGTTCGCCGGCAACTGGACCGTCACCGCGTACGCGGTCTGCGCCAGCCCGCTGGCCGGGCTGGTCCGCGTCTCGGTGGCGGGCACCACCGACTCGAACGACTTCCACGGCACCACCGCCGCGTGCCCGACGGGCAAGGTGATGACCGGCGCCGGCTTCGAGATGACCGGTGCCACGGGTGAGGCGGTGGTGGACGACTTCACGCCCAACGGCAGCACGGTCACCGCGCCCACCGCGGTGACCGTGGGGGCGTACGAGGCGGAGACGTTCACCAGCAACTGGAGCCTCACCGCGTACGCGATCTGCGCCAACCCGGTACCCGGGCTGGTCAGGTTCACGGCGGTCAGCGCCAACAACTCGACCGATTCCCGCTTCGTCACCGCGAGCTGCGGCAGCGGTCAGGTGCTGACCGGCACCGGGTTCGAGATCACCGGCGGCACCGGCGAGGTGGTGGTGGACGACCTGCGGCCCAACGGCAGCGCCGCCATCGCTCCGACCTCGGTCACCTCCGGCGCCTACGAGGAAGACGTCTTCGCCGGGAACTGGAACCTGAGGTCGTACGCCATCTGCGCGACCCGCTGACTCGCGAGCCGACGCAACGGGGGTGGGCCGTTCCGGCAGCCGGGACGGCCCACCGTCGTACCACCTAGCCGAGCAGCAGGAACGTCGGCGCGGCGACCAGCACACCGGCCGTCGTGCCGGCGAGCACCTGAGCCGTGGTGTGGTCGCCCAGCCGCACCCGGGACCAGCCGATCAGCGCGACCAGCCCGGCCAGCGTCAGCAGCGCGGGCCCGAACAGGATCACCAGCACGGACACCGAGCCGGCGGAGACCGCCGCGTGGGCGCTGAGCTTCCAGACCTGGTTGACCGCGGTCACCACGAGCAGTACCGCGAACATCACCACCACCATGGCCACCAGCGGTCGGGGTGCGCCCAGCACCACCAGCACCGCGAGGCCCGCCAGCACCGAGGTCAGGCCGAACAGCAGGGGCTTGCGGCGCTGCTCACGCCGCCCGATGTGGTGGTCGGTGAGCCGGCCGCGCCGCACCTGCCAGAGGATGACCGCGTACGGCACGGCACTGTTGAACAGCACCGCCAACAGTCCCCAGCCGAGGCCGGCAGACAGCGCCGGCGCGGTGGCGTGCACCGCCACGACCAGCGGCATCAGCGCCGCCCACACCGCCGGAGCGAACACCTCTGTGACGACACGGGCCGGACCGGAGCGGATCGGTGCGACTACTGTGGTCTGTGCGGGCATGCCGACACCCTGCCACAGGGGGCCGCCCTCGCCCGGGCGGCAGGGTTCTCCTCGGCCGCGTCAGCGGCCGGCTGAGTGTCGGTGCATCGCCTGCCGTCCGCGGAGGAACGCCAGCACGATCACCGCGATCAACGCGACACCGCCGATGATCGCCAGCCACCGCACCGCCTCCAGGAGCAGCCCCAACAGGATGATCGCGCCGGCGATGACGCCGACGACCCAGAGCATGGCCCGCACACTGCACCTCCCGGCTGACCGCCTGACCCACGTGCGTGCATACCCACGTCGCCAGGCCACATGCCGCGGTCAGGTGGAGAAGCGGCTCAGCGCCGGGCGACGTACACGGTGTTGGCCGACTCGCCGCCGGTCAACGGGTTGGCGAACCGCACGACGTGGGCCTGCCAGGTGGAGAACACCTCGGCCAACGCCGCGCCGAACCCGTCGTCCGGCGGGTCGTCCGACCAGAGCGCGAACACCCCCTCGGGATGTAGCCCTCGGGCCAGCCGACGCAGCCCGTCGGGGGTGTAGAACGGGGCGTGGCTGGGGTGCAGCAGGTGCCGGGGGGAGTGGTCGACGTCCAGCAGCACGGCGTGGAACCGGCGGCCCGGGTGCTCCGGGTCGAGGCCGGCACCGTTGGCCACCGCGGCGAAGAAGTCGGCCCGCACGAAGCGGGTACGCGGATCCGGGGCCAGCCCCGCGGCGAACGGCAGCAACTGTCGCCGGTGCCAGTCGATCACGTCCTCGATCGCCTCGACCACCACCAGGGAGCGGACCCGGGAATCCTCCAGCGCGGTGCGGGCGGTGTAGCCGAGGCCGAGCCCGCCGACCACCACGTCCAGAGCGTCACCCACCAGCGGCGCCAGGCCCAGCCGGGCCAGTTCGATCTCCGCCACCGGGAAGAGGCTGGACATCAGAAACTCGTCGTCGAGCTTCACCTCGAACACGTCGACGCCAACGGCCGGATCGTGGCGGCGACGCAGGCTGATGGCCCCGATCGGGGTTTCCCGCCAGGCCAACTCCTCAAAACGCATGCCCAACCCGGCCTCCCTGCCGTCGTCGTCGTGCCGGATGCTACCCGTGCACCCCTGCCGCGCCGCGTACCTCGACCTCGCGGCTGGCCTGGGGCCGGCGAGCGGTGGCGGACGACGACGCAGGGTCTCCACGGCATCGACGCACCGCTTATCCTGGCCCCGACGACTCGCCGGAAGGGACGCCATGCCGTCGCGGCAGGACCAGCTCCACTCGTACCAGTTCACCGTCCAGCGGGCGGTCGCCGCGCTGGTCATGCGGGAGACCGACCCGGCGCAGTCCCCGTTTCGCCGGCTGGCCGGCGCCGGCGTCGCCAGCGTGCTGGTGGCGGCCATCGCGTTGGGGGGCTTCGCGCTCTACGGCCTGTTCGCCGGCGGCGGCAACAAGTGGCGCGACCCGGGCGCGGTGATCGTGGAGAAGGAGTCCGGTGCCCGGTTCGTCTACCGCGACGGCAAGCTGCATCCGGTACTCAACTACGCCTCGGCGCTGCTGATCATCGGCGCGGAGCGATCCTCGACGGTGCTGGTCTCCCGCCGTTCCATCGCCGGGGTGCCCCGTGGCTTGCCGTTGGGTATCGCCAACGCCCCGGACTCACTGCCCGCGCGGGGGCGGCTCTCGACGGGTCCGTGGACGGTCTGTTCGGTCACACGGGCTCAGGCGGGCCGGTCGGTGCCCCGTTCGACGGTGCTGATCGGCCGGGACGCCGACGGCGGACGGTCCACCGGCCAGGACGGGGTGCTGGTCCAGCACCCCGACGGTGGCCTGCACCTGATCTGGGGCAACCGCCGCCACCTGCTGCGCGACACCAGCCGGGTGCTGGCGGCGCTGGCCACCACCCGGGAACGGGCGGTGCCGGTGGCGCCGGCGCTGCTCAACGCGCTGCCCGCCGGTGCCGACCTGGCCCCGCTGGCGCTGCCCGAGCTGGGACGGCACTCCACTGCGGTGCCCGGCGCGACGGTCGGCGACGTCTATCTGGTCAGTAACTCCGGCGGTGGCCGCCAGTACGCCGTCGTCCAACCCGCCGGTCTGGCCGGCATCACCGAACTCCAGGCGGCCCTGCTGATGGCCCGCACCGGCCAGGGCGAGCCCCAGCCGGTCACCCTCGGCCGGTTCGCTGCCCTGCCCAAGGTGCCGGACCTGGTCCCTGCCGGCCCGACCGCGCCGCCCGCGGTCCCGCCCCGCCTCACCGGGGCTGACGGTGGGCTCTGTGTCCGGGTCGCGGACGCCGGGGAGGTCGACGAGGTACGGGTGGGCGCGGACGTGCCCGACCTGGCCGGGCCGGTGTCCGGCCGCGGCGACGCGGGGGTGCCGGCCGACCACGTGGTGGTCGAGCCCGGTCGGGGAGCCGTCGTCGAGTCCGTCGCCGCGCCGGGCGCCACCGGTGGCGCGGTCTCCGTCGTCACCGACCTCGGCCGGCGGTACGTGCTCGCCGACGCCGAGGTGCTGCGGATGCTCGGCTACCGCGACGTGCGGCCGGTGCGGCTCCCCGCCGGCCTGGTCGATCTGGTGCCCGCCGGCAGCCCACTCGACCCCGCCGCAGCCCGGGCGGTCACCACCCCCGCCTGAGCGGTTTGCCGCCGGTGCGGCCGGGTACCCGCCCGCGTGCGGTTTCCCCTCTTCGTCGACGCGGTGGCCCGTCGGGCGCAGTTGCGCCCCGAGCAGGCAGCGGCGATCTCCCGGGCCGTGTTGCGCACGGTGGCCGAGCGGGTCCAGACCGGCGAGGCCGACGACCTGGCCGCGCAGCTACCCGACGAGCTGAGCGCTTACCTCGACGAGTCGACGGGCCCGACCGGGGTCGCGCGGGCCGGCACGTTCGGGCCGGTGGAGTTCCTGCGTCGGGTGGCCGATCGGGCCGGGGTGGAGCCGGCGACCGCCCAGGTCGGCGTCCGGGCCGTCTTCGCCACGCTGCGGGAGGCGGTGACGGTCGGCGAGTTCGAGGACCTGATGTCCCAGTTGCCGGGTCGCCTGACCCGGGGGATCGAGCCCCCGGAGCCGGGGCCGCGCGACGGGTGAGCCCGTCCGCGGCCCGCCGGTCCTCTCACACCTGCGGCGGGTCCGCCAGGTCGGTCGCCGCCGGCTCCTGCGGGTCGGCCACCCAGGCGGAGAAGACCGGCACGCCGTGCCAGGGGCCCGTCCCGCCCCGCCGGTCGACGGCCACCGCCACCACCGCGTACGGGTGGCCGAAGCGCAGCTCGGCGATCCGGGCCACCCCCGGTGGGGGCAGGCTCATCAGTGCGAACGCCCCGCTGACCGCGGCTGCCTCGAAGCCGTACCGGCCGTAGCGGGCCATCGCCGCCTGCCGTACCTCGACGCCCAGATCCGCCGTACCGAGCAGCCCACCCAAGCCGCGGGCCACGGCCGGGAAACCGAGCGCCGTGGCGGTCAGGTCGTGTTCGTCCGACGCCGACCAGCAGGGCAGGACGGCCTGGTGCCGCTCCTCGCGGCCGTCGGGGGCGAACGTGTGCACCGGCTCCTCCCGCAGCGACCACGCCGGTCCGTCGCCGAGTGGCAGGTCGAACAGGTTGCGGCGGTCCGCCGGCGCGGCGTCGTCGACCGCGCCGGCGGCCACCTCGTACGCGGCGGCGAGCACGGCGGCCGGGCGGACCGCCGGATCGGCGGCCACCGAGACCACCACCAGCCCTGCGTCGTCGCTCGCCACCGCTGGCGCGGCGTGCACCGCGACGTCCCCCGCCGGACCGGTCGACGAGATCCAGGCCCGGTGCCCGTGCTCCGGGGCCCGCAGCACCTGGCCGAGTCGTTGCGCCCACGGGCTGGTCGGGCCCAGCGCCCGGCCGGGGGCGAGGTGGAACGGCTCGGCCCAGGAGATCCGGGTGGCGAGGGCGCTGGCCAGGGCCAGCAGCACCCGTGGCGTGACGGTCAGCGGGAACCGGTCGATCAGGCCCAGGCTGTGTTCCCGCGCCCAGGCGTCCAGGCCGGCCTGGTCCGGCAGCGGCCCGGTGGCCGTGCTCCGGGGCAGCGTGGCCCGCCAGGCGGCCAGCGGCGGCGGGTCGTACCCCGTGCGGTGCCAGACCGCGGTGGCCGACGGCACCAGTGGGTGCGGTGTGTCCACCAGCGCGGCGGCCAGACCGGCGGCGGTGGTCGCGTCGAGGCCGAGGGCGTCGTCCAGTTCGGCGCGGGCTCCGCCGGTGGTGGCCGGGGCGGCCAGCGCGAGCAGCAGCCACGCGCCGAGCGGGGAGGCCACGTGGTGTCGGTCGCCGACACCGGCGTGCAGCCGGGCGGCGTAGCGGGCCAACGGGGTGTGCAGGGTCGTCGTCATGTCCTCCACTGTGCCCACCCTCGCCGTCGCGGTCACCGGCGGGCTAGGCTGCCCGCCGTGGCAGGTCTGTTCAGGAACGTGGCCGCTCGCCTGGGTCAGGTGACCGGAAGGGTGGTGCCGCCGGGCACGATTCCGGCGCAGGTGGCCCGGCGTCGCCAGGTGAGCGCGTTGCAGCGCCGGGAGCTGACGTACGCCCCGGAGCTGGACGGTCAGGCCGATCCCGGTGAGATCGTCTGGACCTGGGTGCCCTACGAGGACGACCCCCGGCAGGGCAAGGATCGCCCGGTGTTGGTGGTGGGCCGGCACAGCCGAACCCTGTTCGGCCTGATGCTGTCCAGTCAGGGTGAGCGCGACGGCCAGCGGCACTGGCTGGCGCTCGGCCCGGGGGAGTGGGACCGGGACAGCCGTCCCAGCTGGGTGCGCCTGGATCGGGTGCTCACCATGCGTGAGGACAGCATCCGGCGCGAGGGCGCGGTGCTGGACCGGGGCCGGTTCGACCGGGTCGGGCAGGCGCTGCGCGCCGGCTACGGCTGGCGCTGACCCGTCCGTACCGCAGGTCAGCACTCGGCCAGGCGTGCGGTTTCGGTGAGTTGTCGGGGGACCCGGCGACCGGCGACGCCCTTCGCCCGGTACATGGCGGCGTCGGCGGCGCTGAGCGCCTCGGCGAGCTGGCTGGGTCCGGTGACCGGGGCCAGGCCGACCGAGGCGGTGACCCGCAGGCTGCGCCCGCCCAGCGGGATCGGCGCGGCCATCGCCTCGCAGAGCCGTCGGGTGGCGTGGTCGATCCAGCGTCGGTCGACGGTGGGTGTGGCCAGTAGCCCGGCGAACTCGTCCCCGCCGAGGCGGGCGACGAGGTTGTCCCCGGCGAACGCGGTCAGTCGCTGAGCGACGCAGACCAGTACCTGGTCACCGGCGGCGTGGCCGTACCGGTCGTTGACCTGCTTGAAGTCGTTGAGGTCGATTACCACGGCGATCAGCGGTTGCCCGCCCGCGTCGGTGAGCAGGGCCGCCGCGATGCGGTAGAAGGCCCGGCGGTTGGGCAGCCCGGTGAGGGGGTCGTGGCTGGCGGCGTGCCGCTCCGCCGCGAGTTCGGCCTGCAGGTGGGCGATCTCGGCCTCCGCGCGCAGGGCGCGGCGGCGCAGCTGCCACAGGGACACCAGCGCACCCGCCGCGGAGATGCCGGAAGCGACACTCAACGGATCCGGCACGAGACCTCCCTCGCGGCGTCGGCGCACAGCCGGACGGTGTCGGCCCTCGCACGCGGCGCCGGGCCGTCGGTTCTCCTGATGGCTACCGGGTGAGGTAACCGTGAGTGAGCGGGTGGGTACCGCGCACACGTGGGTTATCATGCTCGCTGTCCGATGCAGATGCAATAGCAGATGCACGTGCAGCACAGTCCTTCCGGTGCCGCGCCCCTCCCGCCGCCGCCCTGTCCACCCGCGACACCGGAAGCCCTTCACCGCACAGAAAGACCGCGCATGCAGCAGCCTGAGAACGGCGTACCGGTCACCCAGCTCCCGCCGCTGCGGTGGCAGAAGAGCCGGCGGAGCAACCCCAGCGGCAACTGCGTGGAGCTGGCCGAGCTCCCGGGCGGGGCCGGGATCGCGGTGCGCAACTCGCGCCACCCGGAGGGGCCGGCGCTGATCTACACGGTGGACGAGATCGCGGCCTTCGTGCTCGGCGCCCGCGACGGGGACTTCGACAACCTCATCGGCTGACCCCGGTCGGTCTCCCCGCCGGCCGAATCGTCCGCCAGTGCGGTACACCTCACGGTCGGCCCATGGCATGCTTACACGTCGGCCGGGTCCGGGGGTGGTCGACGGACGTAGGCTGCGCAGGCGGAGGGCGGCACGTGACGATGGCTATCGCGGATGGAGGTCCCGCCACCGGGCCCACCGTGCTCCGCATGCTGCTCGGGGCCCAACTGCGCCGGTTGCGCGAGGCCAGCGGAGTGACCCGGGAGGGCGCCGGCTGGGAGATCCGCGCCTCCGAATCCAAGATCAGCCGAATGGAGCTGGGCCGGGTCGGCTTCAAGGAGCGCGACGTCGCCGATCTGCTCACCCTCTACGGGGTCACCGCCCCCGAGGAACGGGAGGCGATGCTCAAGCTCGCCCGGGAGGCCAACAGTCCCGGCTGGTGGCACCGCTACGGCGACGTGCTGCCCGGGTGGTTCCAGTCGTACCTGGGCCTGGAGGCGGCAGCCTCGCTGATCCGCACCTACGAGGTGCAGTTCGTCCCCGGGCTGCTGCAAACCGCAGACTACGCGCGGGCCGTGGTCCTGCTCGGCCACGGGCACGCCTCGACCGAGGAGGTCGACCGCCGGGTCGAGCTACGGCTGCGCCGCCAGGAGCTGCTGCGCCGGGAGCAGCCGCCGCAGCTGTGGGCGGTGGTGGACGAGGCGGTCCTGCGCCGCCCGATCGGAGGGCTGGAGGTGATGCGCGGGCAACTGGACGCCCTCATCGAGGCGACCCGGGCCGCACACGTACGGCTGCAGGTCGTCCCGTTCGCCGCCGGCGGACACGCCGCGGCCGGAGGCGCCTTCACCATCCTGCGCTTCGGCGACGACGACCTGCCCGACATCGTCTACATCGAGCAGCTCACCAGCGCCATCTACCTCGACAAGCGGGAAGACCTCGACTACTACGCGGTGGCGATGGAACGGCTCTGTGTGGAGGCCGAGCCACCGGAGCGTACGCCGGAGATCCTGGCCCGGTTGCGCGACGAGCTGTAGCCGGGAATCAACCTCGCCCGACCCGCGCCACCAGGGCCGCCGCCCGGGCCAGGGTATCCGGGCCGTGCGGCCCCGTCCTGGCCCGCAGGGCGACCGCCTCGTCCAGCAGGCCGGCCGTGCCGACCTCGGCCAGGAAGTCGGCCAGCAGTTGCTCCGCCGTCGCGGCCAACGGCTCGCCCGGATCGGTGGCGACCTCCGCGAGGATCAGCGCCGTGGTCGTGGTGTCCAGCTCCGGCGGGCCCTCGGCGGTGTTGCGCCAGTCGATGACGACCGGGGCGTCCTCGGTGAGCAGGATGTTGCCCGGGTGCAGGTCGAGGTGCAGCACCCGGTCGGCCGGGTCGTCAGAGAGCCGGGCCGGCAGGGTGTGCAGCCGCCGGTGCAGGTCGGCCAGGACGTCGGCGCAGGTGCGTACGTCGATGTCCCCGTCGCGCAGAGCCTCGGTCAGGGTGGGGCCGGACAGCCGGGTCAGCTCCAGCTCACAGCCCTCGGCCCGCCACACCTCGGGCACCGGGTACCCGAGGCGGTGCAGGTATCGCATCACGTCCGCCTCGGGCCGTACGTCCCCGCCGGCGCGATAGCGGCGCAGCACCCGGTGGGCGTCGAGGGCGTAGACGTCGGCGTCCCGTCCGGAGGCGAGCGGCACCGTCACCGGTCCACCGTATGCCCCAGCCGGGCCGCCGCGCTGCCCCGCCCACCCCGGCGGCGGAAAATGCGGTCAACCCAGCGGGGTCGGACGACCTCGCCGGGCTCCGCGTCGGTCCGTACCACCGGCGTGCCGTCCGGCCGCCACCCGCCGCGACCGCCGGCGGTACGCGGACAGCGGCGGCCCGGGGCCGTCGGGACGCAGGCCGGTGGACGACGGCCGGGGTCAGTGACGTGCGCAGGGCGCCATTGCTGTGTCGCGGTGGGACACGGCCGTGGTCGAAGGGCGCCGTGCCCCGTAGTTTTGTCGCATGATCCCCACCCCTCCGGCGCTCAGCCCCACCATGGTCCTGTCCGCTTCCGCACCGCCCACCGACGGGCCGGTCGGCTGGGTCACCGGTCTGGTGGAACGGCTCGGTGGACCCGGCGCGGGGCTGGCCGTGGCACTCGAGAACCTCTTCCCGCCGATCCCCAGTGAGGTGATCCTCCCACTGGCCGGGTTCACCGCCGCCCAGGGTCGGATCAGCCTGATCGGGGCGATCCTGTGGACCACCCTCGGTTCGGTGGTCGGCGCCTGGGCACTGTACGGCATCGGCGCGGCCCTGGGCCGGGACCGGATGCGGGCCGTGGTGGCCCGACTGCCGCTGGTGAAGCTCAGCGACGTCGACCGGACCGAGGCGTGGTTTCTGCGGCACGGCGTGAAGGCGGTGTTCTTCGGGCGGATGATTCCGATCTTCCGCAGCCTCATCTCGATCCCGGCGGGGGTGGAGCGGATGCCGATCGGGACGTTCCTGCTGTACACCACGCTGGGCAGCCTGATCTGGAACACCACCTTCGTGCTGGCCGGATACCTGCTCGGCGACAACTGGCACCTGGTCGAGGCGTACGCCGGCTCCTTCCAGCGGGTGGTGATCGTCGTCTGTGCGGTCGCTGCCGGCTGGTTCGTGGTCTCCCGGATACGCCGGGCCCGGCAGGCCCGCTCCACCACCCCGCAATCCGGGACGGACCAGGTGTATCGCGGGGTGGTGCCGGTGGAGACGGACCAGCCCGGTCGGGGGACGGTCTACCGGACCTCCTCGTGGTCCGGTGGCGACTGACCGTCCGCGTCCGCGCGACGATCGGGGTGCCCGACCGTCCATCGTGGTCTCCACCGTGGTCGTTCGTGGCGGTCGATCCCGTTGCCGCGGCGGGTCGTCGCCGTCCGTACAGTTTCGCCATGACCGACATCAGCGCGCAGGCGGACCTGGCCCACCCGGCCGAGCGGGTCTGGCGTGCGCTGACCCGGCCGGACCTGCTCGTCCGCTGGTTCACCGAGGTCTCTGCGGACACCGGGACGCCGGACCGGCTGCTGCTGCACACCGCCGGTCTGCCGGGTTTCGACGTCGCCGTCGACGTGGAGGTGGTCGAGCACCGCGAGCCGGAGGCGCTCGTGCTGCGCTGTGACGAGGCCGGCCGGCTCAGCCGGCTGACCTGCACCCTGACCAGCACCGTCGAGGGCTGCCGGCTGTCGGTCACCGAGTCCCTTGAGCACGGCCGGTGGTCCACCGCCCAGCGGGCCGACCGGGAGCGCTACTACCAGCACGCGGTCTCGGGGCGGCTGCCCGCCATCCTCGACTGGTTGGCCTTCCGGGAGGTCGACCTGCGCCGCGCCGAGGGCCCGGCCACCGTGGAACTGCCGGTGATCCCGCTGTTCGACCAGCCCGCGCGGGATCGCCGCCGGCTGGTCTGGGTCGCCGTCCTGGTCGGGCTCGTGCTCGTCGCCGGGGCGGGGGTGTGGGCGGCGCTGCCGGCACCGCCGCGGCCCGTCGGCGCACCCGGCCCGGTGACTCCGCTCCCGTCCTCGGCGGCCGTGTCGAGCCCGCCAGCCCGACCCACCGCCTCCGCCGTCCGGTCCAGCCCTGCGACCATCCCGCCGCGCCCTGCCACGAGCCGGAACACGTCGCTGTCACCGAGGCCGTCCGGGTCGACGTCGCCGGCTCCGGCCCTGGCCGCCCGGTACGCGACCGTGACCACCCGGATCCTCGGTTACACCGCCGAGGTCGTTATCGACAACCCGGGCGCCGCCGGTGTGGACGACTGGCGGCTGGTCGTCACGCTCGGCGCGAACGCGACGGTCGGCGGTGCCACCGGGGCGCAGTGGCGGCAGGAGGGCCAGGTGGTCAGCTTCACCGGGCCGGCCGTGCCGGCCGGCGCATCCCACACGGTGCGCTTCGACGTCCGCGACCCTGACCTGCTGGTCAAGGCGCCCCGGGGCTGTGCCGTGGACGACGCGCCCTGCGCCGGGCTGTGATCCGGCACCGGGGCGGGACGGAGGCGACGAGGCCGCACCGGTGGGTGGGCGCAGCAGTGATCCGCTGGGCTGTTGACTACGTACACCCGGGCGGGGGACGCGAAAGGGGAGCGTATGGCAGGGTCGGAACCGGGCTGGAGCGACCGTGCGGGGGTCGCGGACACCGCGGGCCAGCAGCGGCAGCCGGAGATCGAGGTGACCGGAGAACCGCCCGCGGCGGGCCTGGTCGGCGATGCGCCGGCCGACCGCCCGTCCTGGCCGCGCAGCACCCGACTGCTGGTCGCCGCCGCGGTCGTGGTTCTGGCGCTGGGTGGGCTCGCCGTCCGGGCCACCCTGGCCAACACCGACCGTCTCGGTATCGCGTTCTCCGAGGGCGGCGCGGTGGCCCCGGCCGTGGTGCCAGACGAGCCGGGCGGTTCGGGGGCGGCCCAGTCGGCGGCGTCCGGGCAACTGCTGACCGCGCCGGTGGACGGCCGTCGACGGGCGACGTTCGAACTGGTCGACGGGCTGAGCGTGGTCCGGTTGGGCGCCGAGGATCTCGGCGGGGACCTCTACCGGGTCAGCACCCCGTCCCAGTCGACTGTCCGGGCCCGCCCGGAGGTGGTCGACGACCGGGTGCGGCTGCGCGTGGCCAAGACCGGGCGCAAGGGTGAGGGCAGCGTGGACGTGGTGCTCAACTCGCGGCTGGTCTGGGACCTGCGCCTGTTCGGCGGGGTCAGCCAGCATCTGCTCGACCTGAGTGCCACCCGGCTCGGCGGTGTGGAGGTGGTCGGTGGGGCGGCCCGGATCGACCTGCGGTTGCCGCCGGTGCGGGGGTCCCTGACGATCCGGATGAGCGGCGGGGTCAACCAGTTCACCGTCCAGGCCCCCGACCGGCCCCCGGTTCGGGTCCGGGCCGGCAGCGGTGCCGGGACCGTGACGGTGTACGAGGACCGGCGCGACGGCGTGGCCACTGGCAAGATCATCAGCTCGCCGAACTGGGACCGGGCCACCGACCGGGTCTACCTTGACCTCGTCGCGGGGGCGAACACCGTCACGGTCACCGAGGGCTGAGCCGACACACGGGGCAACGCATAGAGTCGGGCGATGGAGCGTACCGAGTCGTTGCCCGCGCTGACCCGACCCGCCGGTGTGGCCCCGGTCGATCCGGGCAGCGTGCTGCTGCCCGGCCACGACGTGCCGCTCGGGCGGTACACCACCGTGCGCCGGCTGTTGCCGCAGCGGCAGCGTCGGATGGTCGGGGCCTGGTGCTTCGTCGACCATTTCGGTCCGGACGACGTCGCCGAGCGGCCGGGCATGGAGGTGCCGCCACACCCACACACCGGCCTGCAGACCGTCACCTGGCTGCTCGACGGCGAGATCGTGCACCGCGACAGCCTCGGCAACGTGCAGCCGATCCGCCCCGGCCAGCTCAACGTGATGACCTCCGGGCACGGCATCGCGCACTCCGAACGGTCACCCGCGAGCCACCCGCCGGTGATGCACGGTGTGCAGCTCTGGGTGGCCCTGCCCGACCCGGCACGGGCGGGTGTCGCCGACTTCGCCCACCACGCCGAGCTGCCCCGGTGGCGCGACGGGGCACTGGATCTCACTCTGCTCGTCGGTGAGCTGGCCGGCGAGGTGTCCCCGGCGCTGGTGCACACCCCACTGCTCGGCGCGCAACTGACGGCCCGTGGAGCCGCACGGGCCACGCTGCCGCTGCGGCCCGACTTCGAGTACGGCCTGCTGGCCCTGGCGGGCGCGGCCGAGATCGACGGGTTGGCCCTCACCCCCGGCGCGCTGCTCTACCTCGGTGCCGGTCGGGACCGGCTGGAGTTGGCCGCCGACCCGGGCAGCCGGCTGATGCTGCTCGGCGGCGAGCCGTTCGACGAGCCGCTGGTCATGTGGTGGAACTTCGTGGGTCGCTCGCACGAGGAGGTGGCCGCCGCGCGGGCGGACTGGATGGCCGGCCGCCGGTTCGGGACGGTGGCCGACGACCCGGCCCCGCCGCTGGCCGCGCCGGCGATGCCGACGACCCGGCTCGTGGCCCGGGACCGCCGGGGTGGGCGGCACGGCTGATCGGCATGCGTGCGCGCCGCCGGGGCGGGTAGTCGCCGTCATGACCAGTGCGACCTCCCGTACCGAGGATCGGAAACGCCTGGTACGCCGGCTGGCCGGCGACCGGGGGTTCGCCGAACAGTACGGCTTCCGGGTGACCAACAATCCGTCGAACCTGTTCCAGCTGCTCTGCCTGGCGGTGCTGCTGGCTCGCCGGGGCGACTTCCGGCGGGCCCTGGACGCCGCCCACGCCCTGCCGGACAGCGGGTGGGACAGCGCCGCGCGGCTGGCCCGCTCGCGGCACGTCGACCGGGTGCGGGTGCTGCGCGAGGCGGGGCAGCGCGGAGACGTGGCGGCGCTGGCCGACGTGCTCGGCGACCTGGCCCGCACCGTGGTCGACCGGTACCGGGGCGACCTGCGCCGGTTACGTGCCCACGCCGGTCACGACCCGGCGCGGGAGCGGGAGCTGCTCACCGCGCTGCCCGGAGTGGACGATCAGGTGGCCGACCTGTTCCTGCGGGAGACGCAGGCGCTGTGGCGGGAGGTGGCCCCGGTGGCGGACCGGCGGGCCCTGGTCGCGGCCCGCCGCCTGGGACTGGGTCGGTCCGCCGACGACCTGGCCGAGCTGGCCGGCAGCGGCGAGTCGGAACGGCTGGCCTGGCTGGTCGGCGCGCTCGCCCGGGTCGACCTGGAGCAGCGCTACGCGGAGATCTCCGCCTGAGGCACATCCCACACTTTTGGCGAAAATCAGCCGTACGGATGATGGCTTGTCGTATGGTGTTCATGGCAGAGATGCCCGCCCGGTTCGGGCGAACATCCCGGCAGCACGCGACCCGGTTCGGGCGCGGAGCGGCGGGACAGGCACGGTGACGCCCCAGGTCGCGGTTCGCGACCCGGGGCGTCCGCCTGTTCGCCGGCCCCGCCGGTCACCGGCTCAGATGCCACGCAGATGCTGGGACACCCGCTGGTGCCGGTCCCGTGCCTGAGCCGCCCGCTGGGCCGCGTCGATTTCAGGCGCGGCCTCGATTCCGGCCGACCGGGCCACCTCGTTGCCGTTGGCGTAGTCCACCGGGGGCAGCGCCCGCAACGCCTTGAGCACATCCGTGGGTGCGCCCGCCCGCTCGGCCTCGCGCACCACGTCGTCCTTTCCCGCGGGGTAGTCAAGACTGGACAGGTAGTGCAGGACGTCGCTGTAACTCGCCATGGCGTGAGCTCCCTCGCCGCCTCGATTCCGGTCACGACCGGCGGCGGTTACCCACCCGGACGGACCTCACGCCGCCCGCGTCGGAAAACCCACGCACTCCTGCCGCCCGGACCACCGTTTCCCGACCGGCCCGACGGGTACGCGAGGCCGCACGACGCCGAAGGGAGCGCCGATGAACTACGACACCTTCGTCGACCAGGTGGCCCGGCGGACGCGGACCGACTCGCCACAGGCGGTGACGCTGACCCGGGCCACGCTGGAGACCCTCGCCGAGCGACTGACCGGCGGGGAGGTGCTCGACCTCGCGGTGCAGCTTCCCGCACCGTTGCAGGTGGTCCTGCGGCCCAGCCCGAGCACCGAAGCGGCGGACCGGTTCGGCGCCGCCGAATTCGTGGCCCGGGTCGGGCGGCGGGCCGGCGTCGACGAGACGACGGCCCGGGACGCCGTGCGAGCGGTCTTCACCACGCTGCGTGAGGCGATCAGCGGCGGCGAGTTCGACGACCTGATGACGCAGTTGCCCCGCGACTACCGGAACATGGTGGAGCCGGCGCTGGCTCCCGGCGCCACCCTGCTGCGCCCGGCCTGAGCCGCCCGGTGAACCGCCACCCGGTGGTTGGCCAGGGCCGCCAGCTCTGTGGGTCGGCTTTGCGGGCGGTCGCGGCCTGCCCTAATCTAAAGCGCACGAGGGGAGTACTTCCCACGAACCATTCCGGTCAGTACGGCGTGCTCCGGGCATGCCTCGGGTGGTTGCCCACCGAAACAGTGGGTGAAGGAGACCTCGAACATGGCACGGTGTTCGAGGAGGCTCCATGACGGATTCGTCATATCTGGCTGCCGATCTCCAGTCGGTCGGCACGCCCACGCTCTGGGCGGTGACCATCGTCGGTGTGCTGGCCCTGCTGGTGCTCGACTTCCTGGTGACCCGCCGCCCGCACGAGGTGTCCATCCGGGAGGCGCTCGGCTGGTCGGCGTTCTACATCGCGCTGCCGCTGGCCTTCGGTGGCTGGCTCTGGGCACGCCACGGCTCAAAGCAGGGCGTCGAGTACCTCACCGGTTACCTGGTCGAGAAGTCGTTGTCGGTCGACAACCTCTTCGTCTTCATGCTGCTGCTGGCGGCGTTCGCGGTCCCCACGGTGCTGGCCCAGCGGGTGCTGCTCTACGGCATCGCCGGCGCGCTGGTGCTCCGCGCGGTCTTCATCGCCCTCGGTGCCGCCGCGTTGCAGACCCTCGACTTCGCGTTCCTGCTGTTCGCCCTCATCCTGCTCGCCACCGCGGTCAAGCTGCTGCGTGACGCCGTCTCCGGGCACGAGCAGGAGGTCGACATCAACCGGATGCGGTCGGTGCGGCTGCTGCGCCGGTTCATGCCGGTGGTCGACGAGTACCACGGGCCGAAGATGGTCATCCGGCACGACGGCCGGCGGGCGCTCACCCCGATGGCCCTCGTGGTGGTCGCCGTCCTCGCCACCGACGTGGTCTTCGCGGTCGATTCGGTGCCCGCCGTCTACGGCATCACCGAGGACCCGTACCTCGTCTTCGCCACCAACGCCTTCGCGCTGCTCGGCCTGCGGGCCCTGTACTTCGTGCTGCACGCCGCACTGAGCCGCCTGGTGCATCTCAGCTACGGCCTGGCCATCATCCTGGCCTTCATCGGTGTCAAGCTCGGCCTGCACTGGGCCCACGGCATCTGGAAGGGCGTCCCGGAGATCCCGACGCTGGCCTCCCTCGGCGTCATCATCGGTGTCCTGGTCGTCGTCACCCTCACCAGCCTGCGGGCCACCCGTCACGGCACGCCCGGCGACCGCGAGGTCGTCGTCGAGCGGCACTGACGCCCAGCCCGTCGCCGGCGCCCCTGCGGGCGCCGGCGACGGGCTACCCGGGAAAGGCACATCGTCGCGTACCGCCGGTGGTAGGACTGACGGGTGGGAATCGTGTCACCAGGGTTTCAGGGCCGGCGCCGAACGGGCGGGCCCGCCCTGCCGCCCGGGCAGTACCTGACCGACGACTTCCCGGTGCTCTCGGCCGGGCCGACCCCGAAGGTGCCCCTGGACACCTGGGAGTTCGTGCTCAGCACCGAGGCCGGCGCGGAGTTCCGCTGGACCTGGCCGGAACTGACCGGCCTGCCGCAGGAGACGCCGACGGTGGACATCCACTGCGTCACCCGCTGGTCCAAGCTCGGCACCCGCTGGCAGGGTGTGTCGCTGGACACCCTGCTCGACGGCGTCGACACCGCCGCCCGGTACGCGCTGGCGCACTCGTACGGTGGCTACACCACCAACCTGCCTCTGGACGACCTGCGGGGCGGCCGGGCCTGGGTGGTGCACACCTACGAGGATGGTCCGCTGCCGGCCGAGCACGGCGGCCCGGCCCGGCTGCTGGTGCCGCACCTGTACTTCTGGAAATCCGCGAAGTGGGTGCACGGCATCCGGCTGCTCGTCGACGACCAGCCCGGCTTCTGGGAGACCGCCGGCTACCACGACTACGGCGACCCGTGGCGCGAGCAGCGCTACCAGGGCGACTGAGATGACCGCGACAACCACCGTCGCCGGTTTGGCGAGCTGGCGGGTGGCCAGACTGGTGCAGCGCCGGACGGAGACGCCGACCGCGCAGACCCTGATCCTGCACGTGCCCGGTTGGCCAGGGCACCTGCCCGGCCAGCACGTCGACGTGCGGCTGACCGCCGAGGACGGCTACCAGGCGGCCCGGTCGTACTCGCTGGCCGGCCCGGCCGACGGCGACCGGATCGCGTTGACCGTGCAGCGGGTGCCCGACGGCGAGGTGTCGTCGTACCTGATCGACGTGTACGCCGAGGGTTACCCGGTGGAGGTGCGTGGTCCGCTCGGCGGCTGGTTCGTCTGGCGGCCGACCGAGAGCGCGCCGGTGCTGCTGGTCGCCGGTGGTTCCGGGGTGGTGCCGCTGATGGCGATGATCCGTGCCCGGCGGGCCGCCGGCAGTCGGGTGCCGTTCCGGCTGATCTACTCGGTGCGTACCCCGGCCGACGTCTGCTACGCCGACGAACTGCGCCGCCGCGCCCGTGACGACCAGGGCCTCGACGTGGCGTACGTGTACACCCGCGAGGTGCCCGAGGGCTGGCGCGGCGAACCGCACCGGATCGGCCTGGCCGACGTGAACACCCACGGCTGGCCGCCGGAGCTGGAGCCGCTCTGTTACGTCTGCGGTCCCACCGGCTTCGTGGAGACCGTGGCGGACCTGCTGGTGGGACTGGGGCATGCGAACCGGCGGATCCGCACCGAACGCTTCGGCCCCACCGGCTGAGCGGCGAGGAGACCCAATGACCGAGATGTCCTACCTGGACGGGAACATGCTCGACGGCCCGCTGCGCGAGCTGTTCGCCGTGGACCTCAGCGCCGCCACCGGGCGCTGCCAGTCCTGCGGGACGGTCGCCCCGATGGCCGGACTGCACGTCTACTCCCACGCGCCCGGTCTGGTGGCCCGCTGCCCCACCTGCACGCAGGTGATGCTGCGGTTGGTCCGCACCCCCGACCGGGCCTGGCTCGACCTGCGCGGTGCCACCTTCCTGGCGGTGCCGATGCCGCTGGACGGACCGGTGACCCGCTGACCGGACCCGATCGCCGCGTGGGCGAGCGGGCCGACGCGGGCGAGCGGGTCAGGCCGTCGGGCTAACGTGGCCCGACGTGAGATACCTGCGCACCTCGGGCGACGTCGGCATCCGCCGCCCCCGCCCCGCCGACGCCGCCGCATTCGTCGCCGCCGCCCGGCGCAGCCGCGAGCTGCACCATCCCTGGCTCGCCGCGCCCGACACCCCGGAAAAGTTCACCGCGTACCTGGCCAAGGCGCGCCGCCGCGACCAGCAGAGCTTCCTCTTCTGCGACCGGCCGAGCGGACAGATCGCCGGCTACGTCAACATCAGCGGGATCATCATGGGCCCGCTGCGCGGCGGCTTCATGGGCTACGCCGCGTTCCTGCCGTACGCCGGGACGGGACACGCCTCGACCGGCATCGGGCTGGTGCTGGCGTACGCCTTCGACACACTCGGCCTGCACCGCGTGGAGGCAAACATCCAGCCGGGCAACGAGCCGTCGCGGCGGGTGGCCCGCAGGCTCGGCTTCCGGCAGGAGGGGTACTCGCCGGACTACCTGTTCATCGACGGCGCCTGGCGCGACCACGAGCGCTGGGCGCTCACTGCCCCGGCGTCCGAGCGGTGAGCGCCGGGGCGGCCCGTACGGCGACCGCCCCGGCCCTGCTCAGCGGCCCGGCCCGCGCGTCTGCTGGCGCTGCCCGCCAAGCCGCTCGATGCGGCCCTGCTTCTGCTCCACCCGCCGGCGTTGCCGGGGCGTCAGCTGCTTGCGCCCGCTCTGCCGCAGGTAGATCGGCTGTCGCTGGTCGTTGGACATCGGCGTGGTCATGTGGCTGTCCTCCCTCCGGCCGGTGTTGGCGGTGGACCACCATGGTGCGCCGGCGGCGGGTGAGACAGCCCCGCCCGGGCCGGGTGAGCCCGCGGGGCCCGTTGGCCCAGGAGTCTGCGCCGCCACCGGCACCGTCACTGTCTCCTACCGTCCCGTTGCCTGTCGGGAGTGCGCCGGTGTCGGCTGCCCGGCTTCCCGTGACGTTTGCCGGCCTGATCGGTGGGAACGGCGACAGGCATGACGAAACCTCGTGTGGTGATCGTGGGGGCCGGGTTCGCCGGTTACCACGCGGCGAAGACGTTGAGCCGGCTGGCCCGGGGCCGCGCCGAGATCGTGGTGCTCAACTCCACCGACTACTTCCTCTACCTGCCGCTGCTGCCCGAGGTGGCCGCCGGGGTGGTGGAGCCGGCCCGGATCTGCGTGCCGCTCGCCGGCACCCTGCCCGGGGTGCGGGTGATCGTCGGCGAGGCCGACCAGGTCGACCTGCGCAACCGGTGGGTGGGGTTCACCCAGCCCGAGGGGGACCGGGGACGCCTCGCCTACGACCGGTTGGTGCTCTCCGTCGGTAGTGTCAACAAACTCCTGCCGATCCCGGGGGTCACCGAGTACGCGCACGGCTTCCGCGGCCTGCCCGAGGCGGTCTACCTGCACGACCACGTGATCCGTCAGATCGAACGGGCGGAGCAGGCCGAGGACCCGGCCGAGCAGCTGGCCCGGGCCACCTTCGTGGTGGTCGGCGCCGGATACACCGGAACCGAGGTGGCCGCGCACGGTCAGCTCTTCACCGACGAGCTGTACGCCCAGCGTCCCGGACTCACGGTCCGCCCCCGGTGGCTGCTGCTCGACGTGGCGCCACGGCCCCTGCCGGAACTGGACCAACGAATGTCCGACACCGCGGACCGGGTGCTGCGCCGCCGCGGGGTGGACGTCCGGATGGGCACCTCGGTCGCCGAGGCCACCGCCGACGGGGTGAAGCTCACCGACGGCGACTACATTCCGACGTGCACCCTGGTCTGGTGCGTCGGGGTACGCCCCGACCCGTTCGTCGCCGAGCTGGGCCTGCGCACCGAGAAGGGGCGGCTGGTCACCGACGAGTACCTCAACGTCCCCGGCTTCCCCGAGGTGTTCGCCTGCGGCGACGCCGCCGCCGTGCCGGATCTCGCCCGCCCGGGGGAGATCTGCACGATGACCGCACAGCACGCCCAGCGTCAGGGCAAGCTCGCCGCGCACAACATCGCCGCCTCCTACGGCCAGGGCCGGCGTAGGCCGTACAAGCACCACGACCTCGGCTGGGTGGTTGACCTCGGCGGGAAGGACGCGGCGGCGAACCCGCTCCAGGTGCCGCTGTCCGGGTTGCCCGCCAAGGCCGTCACCCGCGCATACCACCTGCTGGCGATGCCGGGCAACCGGACCCGGGTCGGCGCCGACTGGGTGCTCGACGCTGCGCTGTCCCGCCCGGCCACCCAACTGGGACTGGTGCCGGCGCACGCCGTGCCGCTGGAGAGCTCGTCGCCGGAGGTGCCGGTCCACGCCCGGTCCTAGCCGCGGCGGGCGTCGCGTCGGCTCGGGACCGGCGGTCCAACCGGCCAGGGCGTCGTCGGTGGCCGGGCGGGCGCCACCGACGAACGCGGCCAGGGCCGCGCCGTGCAGCACTCCGCCCGGTACCGGGTCGGCCGCCATCCGGGCGGCCAGCCGGTCGACCGGCAACCGAACCCGGGCGGTGGGCCGCGGCCAGCACCAGGTTGCCGTAGCGACGCCCGCGCAGCATCCGCCGGTCGGCCAGCAGGCACACGCCGGCGAAGACCGCGCCCAGCGTGGCGGCCTGCACCCGGGTGAAGACCACGGGCCGACGCCCGACCGGCCGGCGACGATCCGGCCGTCGCGGGCCGCCGGCCCGGGAGGTCCGGCCTAACCGCCGGCCATGCCGGCGCCGGCCTCCTCGATGGCGTCGTCGACGCGGTGGGCCAGCTCGATGTCGGCGGCGGTCACCGCGTCGGCGTTCTGGCTGCGTACCGTCAGCACCGCGTTGTCCGGGTCGGGCCGGCCGATCTGCGGCCCTCGACCGAGGTCGACGCGGAGTTGGTCGAGTCGGTCGAGCACCCGGTCCAGGTTGCTCGACGGCAGCTCGACGGTCCGCACCAGCGAACGGCGGTCGCTGGACCAGTACGGCAGGTCGTCCAGGGCGTCCCGCAGCTGACCCTCGGTCAGCGGGGCGGTGGTGCTCGACGCACCCACCAGACCCCCGCCGGCCTCGACCGGGCCGAGCAGGTCGCGCAACCCGTCGGGTACGTGCAGCGACTCGACGAGCTCGCCGTCGTGGGCGGCGAGCGCCGCGAGGGTGGCCGCCGCCTGATATCGCGCCTGCTCCGGGGAGCGCCCGCTGATCCGCCCCACCTCGGCCAGGAAGCCGGGCAGGTCGCGGTGCCGTTCGATGCCGCCGATCGGCACCACGTCGTGCAGCGACACCGGCACGGCGGCCAGCAGTCGGGTCCGTTCCCGCTTATCGAGCGCCCAGGCTAGGGCGAGCACGGTGGCCTCCGCGCCGACCTTCGCGGTCCGGAAGTCGACTCCAGCGCGTCGGCTCACCTCGTCGACGAGCTCGCGGTAGCCCAGTCGGGTGTCCGGTGTGCCCGGGCCGGGATCGGGGCGCGGCCGCTCGGTGGTCGCCACGGCGGGGGCCGGCGGCGCCGGGCCACCGCGCGTGCTGTCCGGCTTGTGCCGCCCGGCCGGCGGCGGACCGGACCGCCTGCCCCGGTCCAGGCTGGTGAGCTGCTTGGACGCGCTGAGCGTGCTGCCAACCTCGCTGGGCTGCCGACCCTGCTCGCGGGCTCGGCGGGCCAGGGCCCGGCGGCGCTGGTTGTCGCCCTCCATCTGCTTACGCATGGTCGACCTCACTCCCTGTCGGGTTCACCGTCGCGGTCGGCGTTCCCGTCCGGGCGTGGAAGGTAACGGCTCAGAGCGGCGCCGTGGGTTCACTCGCGCGGGGTGAGGGGCGCTCACCCGACCCGGTCGCACGATCGCAGGGACCGGGGGTCTTCCGCGCACCACGGAAGGGAAGGTCGTCATGAAGAGGATCGTCGAGATCGTTCCCGCCCGTCCCGGCTGGTACGCCCGCTGGCAGGTCACTCCGGAGGTTACTCGGTGCTACCCGGTGAGCCTGTGGGCGATGGTCGAGGAGTCCGACGGGTCCGGCCGCGAGGTGGTCGGCATGGACTGCGCCGGACAGTGGCCCGGTTCGGACGACAACGAGGTGGGTGGGGAGTTCGTCCGCTACCTGTTCCAGACGCCGGACCTGGGGCCGCCGGAGGACGCCGAGGCGACGACAGCCCCCGTACGGCGGGAGAGCGGCCCTCGGCTGCAACCGGTCACCGCCTGAGACCCTCCTC
>NZ_SMKF01000046.1 GCF_004348325.1 Micromonospora sp. KC213
CCCGCCCGCACCCCGACAGCCCGGCCACTCCGCCCTGGAACCGCCTGGTCGATCCGGCGTGGGGGGTGGTGGACAAGGTGCGCGACGCGGTCACCGGACGGCGGACGTACCCGATCGACTCCGACGACGACCGCGACTGATCCACACCAATACGTTCAGGGCCTTCCCCTGACCGTGGCGTGGTCCTACCGTCACGTTATGAATCTGGAGCTGCGGCACCTGCGGGTGGTCTGCGCGATCGCCGAGACGGGGAGCGTGACCAAGGCGGCATCGGCCCTCGGCCTGGCCCAACCGGCCCTGACCGCGCAGCTGCAGCGCATCGAGCGCACACTGGGCGGCCCGCTGTTCGAACGGGACCGGCGCGGGGCCCGTCCCACCGCGCTGGGGGAGCTGGTCCTGGCCCGGGCCCGGGTGCTGCTGCCGGCGATGAAGGGCCTGCAGGACGAGGCGGCCCGGCTGGCCGGGGCGGACGACGCGCTGGCCCGCTACCGGTTCGGCGGCGTGAACAGCCCGATCCTCGGTCGCCTGGTGCACCGGCTCGCCGCCGCGCAGCCCCAGGCACAGATCACCACGTACGCCTCCTGGTCGGCCGACGAGTTGGCCACGCTGGTGGCCGGTGGGCGGCTGGACTTCGCCCTGACCGGCATCTGCGGGGACGCCAACCCGCCCGCGGAGTTCGGGTTGAGCTGGCGGGAGGTGGCCGTCGACCCGGTGCTGGTGCTCCTGCCCGCATGGCATCCGATGGCCGGCCGCGACGAGATCGGCCTGGCGGAGCTGAGCGACGAGCAGTGGGTGGCCGCGCCGGGCGACGGGTGCTTCGGCGACTGTTTCGCCGCCGCCTGCGCCCGCGCCGGTTTCACCCCGCGCAAGGTGTACGAGACCGACGTGCGCGGCTGCATGGATCTGGTCGACGCCGGGGAGGCGGTCGCGCTCTGCCAGGCCACCTTCCGCCCGGTGGCCGGTTTGGTGACCCGTCGGCTGACCGGCACGCCGCTGCGGTGGCGGCTGCTGCTCGGCTGGCACCCCGACTCCCCCGCCGCCCGGGTCGCCGAGCCGGTGCTGGAAGGGGCGGTGGCCGCGTACACCGACTCGCTGGGCGTGCATCCGGACTACCTGGCCTGGCTGCGGCACCACCCCGAGTTCGGGGCTCGCCCCGCGCCGGCCCGACCGGGGGTGCGAACGGCCTGACGACGGGTATCAGAGGCGGTATGACCGATCTCCATCCCACCGACGACGAGCGGGAGCTGCTGCGTCGGGCAGCCGCCGCGCACACCGCCGCGGCCCGCGATGTCGAGGCGTTCCTGCGCCGCCTGCCGGAGGTGCCGGACCCGACCGACGTCACCGAGTACGCCACCCTGCTCAGCCGGGAGGAACGCACCCTGGCCGACCGGCAGAGCGCCGCCACCGCCGCCGGCCTGCAACTGCCCAGTCTGGAGTCCTGACCGGCGGACGCCGGTGCCCGCGGACCACCGGGTCCGCGGGCACGCCGCTGGGATCAGCGTTCGACGAGGACGTCGTGCCCCAGGTCGAGCAGGGCGTGCCGCCACTGGTCGTCGGAGTTGCCGGCGCGGGGCTTCTCCGCCGTCAGCGCCCGGATGCGGTCGATCGCCTCCCGCATCACCTCGATGTCCTCCGGGGTCAGGTCCACCTTGCGTTTGGTCAGCACCCGCAGGATCCGCCGGCCCGGCTCCGGCAGGTCGAGGTCCGGGTTCGGCCCGAACGACTCCTCCCCGGAGCCGCGGGTGAGCAGCCACTGCCGCAGCTGTTCGGAGGGGACGTTGACCTCGGCGTGGAAGTCCTCCCAGATCACTTCGACCTCGGGGTCGAGTCGCTGCTCGCGTGCCATCACGCCTCCTCTTCCGGTCGCCCGGCCGGTGCCGGGTCCCCGTCGGTCTGCTGCTTCGGCCCCTCCGCCGGCACTTGCACCCGGGCCGGGTTCGCCGTCGGCGGGGCGAGGATCGGTTCGCTGCGCTCGGTGTTGTCCCTGGTCTCCTCCGGTTCGGTCATCTCCTCGCCCTCCGCGTCATCGTGGGTGCGACGTGGTGGCCGGGGTGTGGCCGGAACCACCGGCGGCCACCTCGATGGTGAGCTGACCGTCGCGGGCGTCGACGGTGACCTTCTGGCCGGGAGAGATCTGGTTTTCCAGCAGCATCCGGGACAGCCGGTTGTCGACCTCCCGCTGGATGACCCGGCGCAGCGGCCGCGCCCCGAACTCCGGCTGGTAGCCGTGCTCGGCCAACCAGTCGATACCGGCGGTGGTCACCTCGATCCGCACGTCCTGGGCGTGTAGCCGGCGGCGGGTCTCCTCCAGCAGCAGCTCGGTGATCTGCCGTAGCTGCTGGGTCTCCAGCCGGCGGAAGATGATCGTCTCGTCGATCCGGTTGAGGAACTCCGGGCGGAAGGTCTCCTGGAGCCGGCGCATCAGCCGTTCCCGCAGTTCGTCGCTCTCCCCCCCGCCGCCGGACTCGCCCGCGCCGAAGCCCACCGCGCGCTGGCTGCCCGTGATCAGCTCCGCGCCCAGGTTGCTCGTCATGATCAGTACGGTGTTCTTGAAGTTCACCGTCCGACCCTGGCTGTCGGTGAGCCGGCCGTCGTCGAGCACCTGCAGCAGGATGTTGAACACGTCCGGGTGGGCCTTCTCGACCTCGTCGAGCAGCACCACCGCGTACGGTCGGCGGCGCACCGCCTCGGTGAGCTGGCCGGCCTCCTCGTACCCGACATAACCGGGGGGTGCCCCGACCAGCCGGGCCACCGTGTGCCGCTCCTGGAACTCGCTCATGTCCAGCCGGACCATCCGCTCGGCCTCGCCGAAGAGCGCCTCGGCCAGGGCCCGGGCCAGCTCGGTCTTGCCGACCCCGGTCGGGCCGAGGAACAGGAAACTGCCCATCGGGCGGTTCGGGTCGGCCAGTCCGGTACGGGAGCGGCGCACCGCCTCGGCCACCGCGCTGACCGCGTCGTCCTGCCCGACGACCTTCGCGTGCAGCTGGCCCTCCAGCCGCAGCAGCCGCTCCCGCTCCTCCTCGGTGAGCTGGCTGACCGGGATGCCGGTGGCCCGGGAGACCACCTCGGCGATCTCCGCGGGGCCGACCGACGGGACGTGGTGGCCACCCTCGTCGCCCTGGGCGCGGCGCAGCTGCTCCTCGATCTCGGCCAGGCGGTCGCGCAGCGCGGACGCCTTCTCGTACTGCTCGTCGGCGACGGCCTGCTCCTTGTCCCGGCGTACCTCGTCGAGCTGCTGCTCCAACTCCCGTACGTCCGAGGCGGGGGTGCGGGTCCGTAGCCGGACCCGCGCGCCGGCCTGGTCGATCAGGTCGATCGCCTTGTCCGGCAGGTACCGGTCGGTGACGTACCGGTCGGAGAGTTCGGCGGCGGCGACCAGCGCCTCGTCGGTGAACCGGACCTGGTGGTGGGCCTCGTAGCGGTCCCGCAGGCCGCGCAGGATGGCCACGGTGTCCTCGACGCTGGGCTCGGGTACCAGCACCGGTTGGAAACGCCGCGCCAGCGCCGCGTCCTTCTCGATGCTGCGACGGTGCTCGTCCAGTGTGGTCGCGCCGATGACCCGCAGCTCGCCCCGGGCCAGGGCGGGTTTGAGCATGTTGGAGGCGTCCATGCCACCCTCGCTGCCGGCACCGCCGGCGCCGACCAGGGTGTGGATCTCGTCCAGGAAGATGATCAGCTCGTCCCGGTGGGCCCGGATCTCCTCGATCACCTTCTTCAGCCGTTCCTCGAAGTCACCCCGGTAGCGGGTGCCGGCGACCAGCCCGGCGAGGTCGAGCTGCACCACGCGCTTGCCGATCAGGGTCTGCGGCACGTCGCCGTCGCAGATCCGCTCCGCCAGTCCCTCCACGATGGCGGTCTTGCCGACGCCCGCCTCGCCGATGAGCACCGGGTTGTTCTTGGTCCGCCGGGAGAGGATCTCCACGGCCTGCTCGATCTCCTCGGCGCGCCCGATCACCGGGTCGATCTGGTCGTTGCGGGCCAGATCGGTGAGGTCCTGCCCGTACTGGTCGAGGGTGGGGGTGCCGCGGTCCGGGCGCGGCCCGCCCGCCGGGCCACGTTCGGCGCTGGCGGCCTGCAGCGACTCTGGCTGGATCCGCCCGGCGGCGAGCATCCGACCGGCCGGCGATTCCGGGTTGAGTGGCAACGCCATCAGGATGTGCTCGGGGCCGATGTAGTTCGCCCCCATCGCGCGGGAGAGTTGGTGGGCGTCGAGCAGGGCCCGCTTCGCCGCCGGGGTCAGCGACAGGTTCGGCGGCACCTCGCCGCCGGGCACCCCCTCGCCCCGGCCGCCGAGGGCGTTGACCAGCGTGTCCGGGTCGGCGCCGGCCCGGCGTACCAGGTCGCGCAGGGGCTCGCGCTGCAACGCCGCCCACAACAGGTGGTCGGTGTCCAGGTCGTTGCTGTGCTTCTCGGCGGCCCGCCGCGCGGCGTCGGCCAGCATTTCCCGGGCGTCGGCGGTCATCAGTCGGGTGATGTCGACCCGGTGGGCCGGTCGGCGTCCACCCTCACCGCGGCCGAAGTACCGGGCCAGGAACTCGTCCCACGGATCGGCGCCGTAGTCACCGGGTCCCATCATCTTCCCTCCGCTCCTCGGGGCGCGGCACGCCTCGCCCAAGGCGACCTGCGGGCGCGGCACGGTCGCCGGTGGCTACCCGGGGGCCGGCGCGACAAACGCGCCGGGGTGACAGGCTGGGGGGTATGGAGACCCGCCCGCTGCTGATCGTCGACGGCGCCAACGTGGTCGGTTCCCGACCCGACGGCTGGTGGCGGGACCGGGCCGGGGCGGCGGCCCGGCTGCGGGACGCCCTGGCCCCGCTGGCCGCGCGCGGGCTGCCACCCGAACTGCCGCCGCCGGTGGAGGTGGTGCTGGTGGTGGAGGGGGCGGCCCGGGAGGTCCGCGGGACGCCCGAGGTGCGTACGGTGCCGGCTCCCGGCTCCGGCGACGACACCATCGTCGACCTGGTGCGCGCCGCTCCGGATCGCCGTCGACTGGTGGTGACGGCCGACCGGGAGCTGCGGGCCCGGGTGAACCGCCTCGGCGCCGAGGTTCACGGCCCCCGGTGGCTGCCCCGCCCCTGATGGCCCCGCGCCCGTCGCGGCGGCTCGGGTGCCAGGTCGGCACGCCCGGAAACCGCTCTCCGAGGCGGTAGATCCGGCGAGGGCTCGGGTCCGGTCAGCGGGACCGGATGGGGTGTGGACGGGACCGGTCAGCCGGGACGAGCGGCACAGGGGCGCACGTCGTGGCGTTGATCGGAGCGATCCGGGCCGGACATGTCCAGGGTGGAAGTTCTTTACCGACCGGGTATGCGTTGTAATGGACGTCTCCCCGCCCCCAGGAGGTCACCGTGGCGAGCGTCGCCGAACTGAAGGCAGCCATCGAGGTCGCCCTCCAACAGATCGGGGACGGTCAGACAGCGGTCCAGGCCGCCGGCGAGAAACTCGCCGAGGCACAGCAGACCCTCGCCGGGGCCCTGGAGGGCAGCGGCCACGAGACCGTGGAGGCGGCCCAGGCCTCACTGACCCAGGCCGGCCAGGAGCTGGAGGAATGCCTCGCCGCGACCCTGGTCGCGGTGGAGCAGGCACAGCTCTACGTCTCGACCCTCTGAGCGGTCGCCATGTCCATCGTGGAGGACGTGGGGGCCCAGGTGCGCGCCGCCGCCGAGGAGTTCCCCCTCGCCCAGCTGGCCCTGGCGTTGGAGAAGTTCGGCCAGGCCACCGAGCGGTTGCGCTGGGTCCGGCAGGAGTCGGCGAATCCGATGGGAGTGCCGGAACTCGCCGCGGCCGTCGAGCACGCCGAGTCGGCCGGGCACGCCCTGCGGGTGGCCCAGGAGCAACTCTCGGCGTACCTGGCCGCGATCGGGCTCGCCCCGGACGGTGCCCCACCGGCCCCACCGGCGAGCCGGGCGCCGAGACACGACGCACCCCGGGACGAGGCCACGCCACCCGCCGCGCCGCCGGAGCGGCAGCAGGAGGATCCCACCGTCACCCGCTGGTGGTCGGTGCGGGTCGCCGAACTGACCGGCGGCCGGGAGGGCCCGCCGGACGAACCGGACGAACGCGTCGCCGACTCCCGGGAGCTGCTGCGCCGGGTGGTGGGCGGGGTCCGCTCGGGCGACCGGGACCGGCTGCGCCGGGAGCTGCGCGGCGCGCACGCCGACGTCGGCCTCGGCATGGCCGCGATCGCGCCGCCGCTGCTGCGCGACCTCGCCGGCGAACTGCTCGGTCACCCACCCCGCGCCGACGACCTGAGCCGGCTGCGCAACGAGCTGGACGGCCGGGTCCGCGACCTGCTCCCCGGACTGCCCCCACCGGTGCTGGACACCCTGCTCACCCGGCTCTGCCGGATGCCGCCGCCACGGCGGGGCGAGGGCGAGGAACAGCCGCACGCCGCCGACCCGGCCGTCACCGCCGGGGTGGTGACCGGGGTGCTGCTGTCCCGGCTCGGCCGCGACCTGCCCCGCACCGAGGAGACCGACGCGCGCCGGGAGGCGGTGGCCGAGGGCCGCCCGGGCGGGCGGAGCACCGCGACCGGACCGGATGGCGCCCCCCGTGGCTGACCTGCGTGGCCACCTGGTGTCCCGGGTGCGTGGGCTGCTCGCCGAGGCCGGTGGCGCCAGCCGTACCCGGCTGAGCACGGCCGAGGCGGAACTGGCCGCCGTACGGGAGCGGCTGGCCCGCACCCGGCGGGCCGCTGCCGCCGTGCCGCAGCGGGTCGCCGCGGAGCGGGACCGCCGGCTCGCCGAAATCGACGAGCGGCACGCCACCCGGATCACCGAGCTGGCCCGACGGGCCGCCGCCGCGGCGATGCGGGAGGCACCCGGCGCGGCGTCCGCGCCGTGGGCCGAATGGCGGCCCACCCCCGCCGGCCGGCGTGAACCGGTCGGCCCGACCCGGGTGGGCACCCTGCGCATCCCCGGCGCGGAACCGGTCCCGGCGCTGGTCCCACTGCTGGACGCCGGGCACGTGCAGGTGTCCGGCACCGACCGGCACGGCGGCGACGCGGTCGTCTCCGCGCTGCTGCTGCGCGGCGTCGGCCGGGCCGATCCCGGCGCGGTGCGCCTGCACGGCTACGATCCCGAACACCTCGGCGGCGGCCTGGCCGGATTCGCCCCGCTCGGCACCGCCGGGCTGCTCACCTTCGTCGGTCCCGGTGGGCTGGGACGGCTCCTGGACGACCTGGTGGAACAGATCCGCCGGATCAACGAGACGGTCCTCGCCGGCGAGTACGCCTCGCTGCGCGAACTGGCCGCGGCGACCGGCCGCAGACCCGAGCCGTGGCGGGTGGCGGTGCTGCTCGGCGGGGACGAACCGTCGCGGCACGAGCGCGGCCAACTCGACCGGGTGGTCCGCACCGGTGCGGCCTGCGGGGTCCACCTGGTGGTCCGCGGCATCGAGCTGCCGGACGACCCGACGCTCACCCGGATCGTCGCCGAACCGGGCGCGGCGCGCGTCGGCGGCCCCACCGGCCTGCCGGTACGCCTCGACCCACCACCGCCCGCCGCGCTGGTCACCGAGACCTGCCGGGAGATCGCCTCCCGGGTCAACGCCGGCCCGCCACCGACCCCCTTCACCGACCTGCTTCCTCCGCCCGAGCAGATGTGGCGGGAGGATTCGGCGCACGGGCTCACCGCCCCCATCGGCGAGGGCCCACACGGCCGCCCGGTGCTGCTCACCCTCGGTGACTATCCGCCGCACGCGCTGATCGGCGGGCCGTCCGGCACCGGCAAGACCAACCTGATCTTCGCCTGGATCGGCGCGCTGGCCGCCCGCTACTCCCCGTCCGAACTGGAGTTCTACCTGCTCGACTTCAAGGAGGGGGTGTCCTTCGCCCGGTTCGCCCAGGGCCGGCGCGACCCGAGCTGGCTGCCGCACATGCGGCTGGTTGGCATCAACGTCAACACCGACCGGGAGTTCGGGCTGGCGTTGCTGCGGTTCCTCGCCGAGGAGCTGCGTCGACGCGCCGACGCGGCGAAGAAGCACGAGGTCACCAAGCTCGCCGAGTTACGCGCGGTGGACCCGACCGGGCACTGGCCACGGATCGTGGCGGTGGTGGACGAGTTCCAGGCGCTGCTGGCCGGCCGCGACGTGGTCGCCCGGGAGGCCGCCGACCTGCTGGAGGACCTGGCCCGGCGGGGCCGCTCGCAGGGCATCCACCTGGTGCTCGCCTCGCAGGACGTACGCGGCATCGAGGCGTTGTGGGGGCGGCCGGCGCTGGTCGCCCAGTTCACCCTGCGGATCGCGCTGCCCAAGGCGCTGCGGATCCTCGCCGAGCGCAACGACGCGGCGCAGGCGCTGCCGAAGTACCACGCGGTGGTCAACGCCGAGTCCGGAATGGCCGAGGGCAACCAGGTCGCCCGGATCCCCTCGGCCGGCGACTGGGAGACCTGGAGCGAGCTGCAGCACCGGCTGTGGCGGATGCGGCCGGCCGACGCCGCCCCGGCCCGGCTCTTCGACGGCGACGCGGTGCCCCGGCTGGCCGAGGCGCCCGACTTCCGCGCGCTCACCCCGCCGGCCGGTGATACCCCACCCCGGGGGCCGGTGGCGCTGCTCGGGGAGATCATCGACGTGCAGGCCCGCTCCGCTTCGCTGCGCCTGCCCCGGGCGCCCGGACGGAACCTGGCCGTGCTCGGCACCCGGGTCGACGAGGCGTGCGCGGTTCTCGACGCCGCCGCCCGCTCCCTGGCGCGCCAGCACCGTCCCGGCACCGCCCGCTACTCCATCGCCTGCCTGGACCCGGACGCCGACCCGGCGGCCCGCGCCCTCTACGCCGACCTGGCCGACGACGCCGCCTGGTACGACGAGGAGACGGTGCCGGAGCTGATGGCCGAGACCGTCGAGGCGCTGGGCCGGCCCGGCACCCCGAGCACACCGCACTACCTGTTCCTGTTCGCCGTCGACGCGGCGGCCGGCGCGCTGTCGGTGAGCACCGGCGGGCGCGACGGCCTGGACCGGCTGCGCCGGATCCTGCACGACGGGCCGGAACGGCGTACCCACGTGCTGGCCTGGTGGCGGGGGGTGGCCCGGATGCGGGCCGACCTGGGCGGGCCGGCCGCCCGTACCGACCAGATCGGGGCCTGGGTGGCGCTCGATGTGCAGGGCGGTGAGCTGGGTTCGTCGCTGTACCCGGGCACCGGAGGGCCGGACTGGTACCCGCGCCCGTGGCGGGGGCTGTTCTTCGACCGAGCGGTGCACCGCACCGGACAGGTGATCATCCCTTATGGTCCGTCCCGATGAACGAACCGGTCGCCAGTGACACGTACGCCGCCCACGTCCGCCGCCTCGCCGAGCTGACCGGCCGGGTAGCAACCCAGCGCGCCGAGGCGCAGGCCTGGTACGACCAGCAGTGCGCCGCCGCCGAACGGGCCGTCGCCGAGGCGGACGAGCAGCTGCGCCGTGCCGAGGCGGAGCTGGCCGAGGCCCGGTCCCTGGCCGACCGTGTGGACGCCGAGGTGACCCACCTGTGGGCGGAGCTGCGCGGCCGGCTGGGACTGGGCGCACGACGGCTCGGACCGCCGCCGGGGCCGGCCCGTGACGCCACCGGCGATCCGGTCGACGCGTTGCGCACGGTACGGGACCTGCTCGACCGCGCCGGTCAGCCGGGGGAACTACCGGGCTCGGCGAACCCGCTGCTGGCGCTCTGCGGGGTGGCGGGCGCGCTGCTGGCGTACGCGTTGGGTGTCGGTGCCCGGGCGGTGGGTGCCCGGTACGGCGGCGACCTGGCGGTGGGAATGCCGGTGCTGGCGCTGGTGGTGACCCTGCTCGGTCCGCTGGCCGGGCTGGCTCCGGCCAAGCGGCTGGCCGACCGGCGGCACGCCCTGCTCGGCCCCCGCCCGGCCGCGATCGTGCTGGTGGCCGGTCTGGCGACCACGGTGACGTTGCTGGTCGCGGCCCGCTGACCGCGCCCCCGACCGGCCGGGCGCGGTGGTCGGCCGGGGTCAGGCCGGGACGGCGACGGCCTCGCGCAGCAGCCGGCGGGCCAGCACCAGCCGATCGGCGTCGTCGTCCAGTCCGGGCAGGTCCCCGACCCGGATCCCGTCCCCGGTGAGCAGGGCACGCAGCGCGGGCGCGCACTGCGCCGGCAGAGTGATCGTCCGGTCGAACAGACGCAACGCAACCCGGTCGTCGCCGGTGGCGGCGAGTTGCCAGCGCAGCCCACCCCGGGGGGCGATCCGGCTGTCGGAGTCCAGCGCGTCGAGCGCGGCGGCCTGGGCCAGGGGCCGGATCGGTGCCGGCCGGACGGCGGGCCAGGCCCGCTGTCGCAGCCGGGCGGCCAGCGCCGCCGGATCGGCCCGCAGCAGCCAGTCGCGCAGCGCCTCGACCGTCTCGGTCAGTTCCGGCTCGATCGCGTCCGGGTCGGCCACGTCGATACCGAACGGCAGCCCGGCACGCAGCCGTGGATCCTCGGCGGCGAGCGCCAGCAGTTCCTCCACCAGCGCGTACCGGGTCAGCGCCCGGATGCCCACGGTCAGGTGCAGCGACCGGGACTCCTGCGCCTGCGCGCTGTGCAGCCAGCCGCGGGGCAGGTAGAGCGCGTCACCGGGTTCGAGTACCACGTCCAGGGCGGCGGGACCGGTGGCGGTGGCGGACACCTCGTCGGCCCGGCCACCCCACGGTTGCTTCTCCAGCGGGTCCGGCAGCACCGGCGGGTGGATCCGCCAGTGCTTGCGGCCGTCGACCTGGAGCACGAAGACGTCGTGGGTGTCGTAGTGGGTGGCGAAGCCCTGGTTGCCGGCCGGGGTCAGGTAGGCGTTGACCTGGAGCGGCTGGGCCAACGCGGTGCCCAGGTCGCGGGCGAAGGCGACCAACGCCGGCCAGGTACGGTGCAGTCCCTGCAGGACCAGCGTGGCGCCGGAGGCGTACAACTCCAGAATCTTCTCGTCGAGGACCTGGTCGCCGATCTCGGCGCCCGCGCCACCGGTGCCGGTGTAGCGGGCCGCGGGCACGAGCTGGCCGTCCTTGGCCACCCGCAGGAACGGCGTACGCAGGCCACGCCGACTCAGCAACTCGTCGGCGTCGGCGGAGCTGAGCAGGTCGGAGAAGCCACGCGGGTTCGGCAGCTCGGCGGCGCGGGACAGCAACGGCTGCCGACCCCAGTACGCGGTGGCGAACTTGGCCGGCTCGACGCCGACGCAGCGGGCCAGCGCGTGCATGGCGGACGGAACCGCCGGGCGGCCACGGCCACCCGGCGGGTCGATGATCGTCATGATGGTCGGTCAGTCGGCGCTGCCGTCGGCGCCACCGTCCTGCTGGCCCGGGGTCGCCCCACCATCGGCCGGACCCTCCGCGCCGCCGTCGGCGCCACCGTCCTGCCGGCCCGGGGTCGCCCCACCGTCAGCCGGACCCTCCGCGCCGCCGTCGGCGCCACCGTCCTGCCGGCCCGGGGTCGCCCCACCATCGGCCGGACCCTCCGCGCCGCCGCCGCTGGTGGTCTGCATGTCGTCGTCGTTGAGTGCCATGGGTGCTCCCTCGGGTGTGCCGCCCCGCCGTCGGTCGGGGTCTGTCGTCAGCGGGTGGTACCCCACGCCAGATCGTCTCTAACCACACCGTAGACCCCAGGACCCGACCACACGGGCGATTCGCCGGGTCCGCACCTGCGGGGTTGGGACCCGGGCGCCACCCGGCCAGCCCCCGGGTTCGTCCCCGGGCGGCGGGGAGCGGGCGGTGGTGCCAGGATGGACGCCAGGTACGGGACAAGGAGGCCATGGTGGGACAACCGGAGCCGCTGACGCCGGTGACCGAGGACTGGCAGCGGGCCTTGGCCGTGGTGGCCCACCCGGACGACCTGGAGTTCGGCGCCGCCGCCGCGATCGCCCGCTGGACGGGGCAGGGCAAGCAGGTCGTCTACTGCCTGGTGACCAGCGGCGAGGCGGGAATCGACGCGGTGCCGCCGGACCGCGCCCGGGTGCTGCGCGAGGAGGAGCAGCGGGCCTCCGCGCGGGTCGTCGGGGTGACGGCCGTGGAGTTCCTCGGCCTGCCCGACGGTCTGCTGGAGTACGGCGTGCCGCTGCGCCGGGCGATCACCGAGGTGATCCGCCGGCACCGACCCGACATCGTGATCACCAACAACTTCCGGGAGACCTGGGACGGGGCGACGGTGCTCAACCAGGCCGACCACATCGCCACCGGGCGGGCGACCCTGGACGCCGCCCGGGACGCCGGCAACCGCTGGATCTTTGCGGAGCAGCTCACCGACGGACTCGAACCGTGGAACCGGGTACGCGAGGTCTGGGCCGCCGCCTCGCCGCTGTCCCGGCACGGGGTGGACGTGACCGACACCTTCGGCGCGGGGCTGGCGTCGCTGCGGGCGCACGACGCGTACCTGCGCGGGCTTGGCGACGGCAGCTTCGACGCGCAGGAGTTCCTGGAGGGCGTCAGCCGGCCCGCCGGCACCCGCCTCGGTGTCCGGTACGGGGCCGCCTTCGAGGTCTTCCCGTTGGGCCTGCACTAGGCGGACGTGGTGTTCCTGGTCGGCACCTCGGGATGGCAGTACCGCGACTGGCGGGACCGGTTCTATCCGGCGACGCTCCCGCAGCGGCTCTGGTTGGAGCACTTCGCCACCCGGTTCGCCACCGTGGAGGTGAACAACGCCTTCTACCGGCTACCGGAACGGGAGACCTTCGCCGCGTGGCGGGCGCGTACCCCGGCGGACTTCTGCGTGGCGGTGAAGATGAGCCGCTACCTGACCCACGTCCGGCGGCTGCGGGAGCCGGCCGAGCCGGTGGCCCGCTTCCTGGACCGGGCCACCGCGCTGGGTGACCGGCTCGGCCCGGTGCTGGTGCAACTGCCACCGACCCTGCCCGCCGACGCCGACGCGCTGGACGCCACCCTGCGACTGTTCCCGGCCGACGTCCGGGTGGCGGTGGAGCCGCGCCACCGGTCCTGGTGGACCGACGAGGTCCGCCGGGTGCTGGAGGGCCGCCGCGCGGCCCTGGTGTGGGCGGACCGGCTCGGCCGTCCGGTCACCCCGCTGTGGCGCACCACCGACTTCGGCTACCTGCGCCTGCACGAGGGTCGGGCCCGGCCGTGGCCACGCTACGGGCGCACGGCGCTGGCCACCTGGGTACGCCGCCTCGGCGCGGCCTTCGACGACACCGAACCGGCGTACGTCTACTTCAACAACGACCCCGGCGGAGCGGCCGTGGTCGACGCGGTGGCCTTCGCCGCGCTGGCCCGGCGGGCCGGACGGCCGGTCAGCCGGGTGACGGGGTGACCGGCCACCCGGTCAGGGCATCATCTGCTGCAACTCGCCGGGCATCGTCGCCTTGACGTCGGCCCACTCGCCCTGGGTCACGTGCCGGCGCAGGGTGTCGAGCACCACCTGCACCACCCGTTCCGGGCCGCCCTCGACGTCGTACGGGAAGCCCTGACGCACCTCGTAGAGGAAGTCGTCCCGGTTGAGCTTGATGGGGACGTCGTCCGGCTGCCAGCCGTCGAAGTAGATGCCGCGCACCAGCACCGGCAACTGCTGGGCGAACTCCACGCTCTCCTGCACCGGCATCCGGTCGCGCAGCAGGTGCAGCACGGTCCGCAACGCCGCGTACGACTGGTTGCGTTGTTGCTTGGGCCAGCCGTACGCGGCCTCGATGTCCTTGAGAATCAGATTGGTCTTGTCCATCGAGGACTCGAACGCCGAATGCAACTGCTCAGCCATCTCGCCACCCCCACGTCTCGGTTTCCCATCCCCGGTCGTCGTCGCGTCGCGGCGGTCCGGACGGGCCCCGCCGGTGCTGGACCGGGCTGAACCGGTCGGTCCGGGTCGGCCGCCGGGCGCCACCGCCGGTGCCGACGACGTGCAGCACGACGGACCGCCGTGGGTCCGTCACCACCCGCACTGCCATACCGGTCACCTCCGTGCCGTGCTCGGGCCGGTCAGCCGGACGCCGACCGACACCGCCCATGCTGCGCCGCAGGTGGGTGAGCTCACCTCACCCCGCAGAGGTGAGGTCGCCCGATCACGGTGGCCCCGCACCCACCGGCGCCGGACCGGCCGGCAGTTCTTACCGAGCGGTTACCGGACGGCGCGGGGGCGATCGGCGCGGCGGCGGCGCCCGTACCCCCGGCCGCAACCGGCACCGCGGTGCCGAAGCACCGCTCAGACGAAGGGACCGAGATGACCGCCATCCGAAATCAGGGCAGGCAGCGCAGAACCAGGATCATCGCGGCGGTGACCGCGGTCGTCGCGGTGGGGGTGCTCACCGTGACGTTCGTGTCCGGCGGGGGTCGCAACACGGCCTCGGCGGAGGCCGACCTGGCCGACTTCGTCCCGATCCAGCAGGTACAACCGAACGTGATGACGCCGCCACCGGCCGCCGGCGCGTCCACCGGCGTGTTCGCCGTGGACTGCGGCACGAACGGCAACGGCAAGTTCAGCCCGGACAACCCGGTCGCCCAGCCCGGCATCCGCAACGGCGCGGAGCACCTGCACGACTTCGTCGGGAACCTGGCCATCGACGCCAACACACCCAACGAGGCGTTGGCCGTCTCCGGCACCACCTGCCGCAACGGTGACCGCTCGTCGTACTTCTGGCCGGTGGTCCGAATCGACCAGTCGGTACGCGCGGACCGCAAAGCCCAGCTGGCGCAGGCGCTGTCCACGACGCAGCCGAAGGTCTCCTGCCCCCGGGTCGCCGATCGGCTGCCCGCGATTCCCCGCTCGGTCAGCCGCAGCGTGCGGCGGGACCTGACCGCCCTCGACCGGCAGCTCGCCGCGGCGAACGGCGCCATGACCGCCAGCCAAGGACGGATCGACCAGCGGCTCAACCGGTCGGTCATCCAGCGGCTCCGGGCCGAGCGGGCCGCGACGATCGAGCGGATCGCCACCACGATGAGCCGTGCGGGCAGCCGCCCCTCCGGCTGGGTGTCGCTGGTGGACTGCGAGGTCAGCTACGACGGGCTGCACGCCGCGCACACCGTGAGCACCCGGGCGGCCAGCGGTGCCAACCCGACGGTGCGGTGCCCGAGCGTGCGCGACAAGCTGCCCGAGGTGCCGGCGCGGGCGGTCGACGAGGTGAACCGCACTCTCGACCTGATGGACCGGGAGATCGCCGCGGCCAACGAGCGGCTGGCCACCAGCAGGGGTGAGGGCGGCCCGGACTTCGCGCAGAACACCGTGGTGGGGCCGCTGCGCGCCAAGCGGATCGCCGCCCTGGACCGGATCGCCATCGCGATCGGCCGCAGCGCTCAGCGGCCGACAGGCCTGGAGGCGCTGGCTCCCTGCGTGCTCGACACCCGGCCGGTGGGCGAGCAGCCCGGCGAGGGCGACAACGGCAACGGCGACAACGGCGCGGGCGCGACACCCTCGGCGCTGCCGGCACCGCAGGGCCCGAACCTGGAGCTGCCGAACAACACGGGCCGCATCGTGCAGCCGTCGAAGGTGCTGATCGAGTACCGGGGCAATGCCACCTCGCCGGTGCGGCCGATGCCGATGTTCCTGCGGGCGCTGACCGGTGACGCGAAGCCGATCAGCCGGGGCCCGGCCAACGCCCGGGCCACCTGGACCTGCTCGGGCTTCGCCGACCGGCTCTCCGACAGGTACCCGATCTGCCCGAAGGGCAGCCAGGTGCAGCGGGTGCACGACTTCCCGGGCTGCTGGGACGGCCAGAACGTCGACAGCGCCAACCACCGCGACCACGTGGCCTTCGCCGACCCGGCCACCGGTGCCTGCCCGGCGGACCTCGTGGCCATCCCCCAGTTGCGGATCACCATCTCGTACGACATCCCGCGCCACATCCAGCTCCGCGGCCAGTACGCTCTCGACTCCTTCCCCGAGGAGGACCACAACCCGTTCTCGGACCACAACGACTTCATCAACGTCAACTCCGTGCAGCAGATGAAGAAGATCGCCAAGTGCATCAACGACGGTCGCCGCTGCCGGTAGCCGTCCGTGTCACGTACCTCGTCGCCCGGCGGGCCGAACGCCCGCCGGGCGAGGGCGGGTCACGCCGCCAGCAGGTCCTGCAACTGCCGCGCGTTGGTCTGGGCGTAGTCGCGATAGCAGTTGTTCAGAAGTACGTGGGTCTGTTCCGCGTTGCGCGCCAACTCGCGCAGCCTCGGCGCCCAGTCGCGCAGCTCCCGCTCCGAGTAGCGGTAGCCAAACTTCTCGTGGATGTCCGTGCTGGTCCACTTGTCGCTGTGGCCGTGGAAGCGCACCACGGCCAGATCGGCGGTGGCGGCCAGCACCGGAGGCACCGAGTTGCGGTATCCCTGCGGCATGTCCACGCAGACGTACGCCAGCCGGTGCTGGCGTAGGAAGGTCAGGGTCTCCTCGGCGTTGTCCCCGTCGAACCAGGAGGAGTGCCGGAACTCGAAGACCGGGCGCACCGGGTCGCAGCGCCGCTGGACCTCCAGCAGATAATCCTTGTTGGACCGCCGGATGGTGAACCAGGGTGGGAACTGGAACAGCAGCGCGCCGAGCTTGCCGGCCTCGACCAGCGGGTCGAGCGCGCCGAGGAACCGGCTCCAGACCTCCTCGTACGCCTGCGCGGTCACGTCGCCCGGGTAGACGGTACGCTTGTCGGTCACCGGGCGCAGGTCCTTGTAGAGCGCGGAGACCCGGGTCGGGTGCCCGGTCAGCATGCTGAACGCCTTGACGTTGAAGGTGAAGTCTTGCGGGGTCCGTTGCACCCAGAGCCGCGCGGTCCGCTCCGCCGGCGGCGAGTAGTAGGTGGCGTCCACCTCGACCAGGGGAAACTGCCGGGCGTAGTACGCCAGGCGTTTCTCCGGGGTGTCCGCGGTCGGCGGGTACCAGCCGGAGTCGAGCAGGGTCCGGTCGGTCCAGGACGCGGTGCCCACAATGATCTCACCCATGGGGAGACCTCACCGCGTCCCTGGTCCGACCGGCCGCCACCACGTCCGTGCTCAGGCGGCCCGCCGCTCCCGGTTCTGCTTGCAGGCCACGCAGGCGGTGGCTGACGGGAAGATCTCCAGGCGCTCCACCGGGATCGGCGCGGAGCACCCCTCGCAGAAGCCGTAGGTGCCCTCGTCGAGCCGGCTCAGCGCGTGCTCGAACTGGGCCCGGCGCTCCAGGATGCTGCGCAGCAGGGACTGCGCGGTGTCCCGTTCGGCGGTCTTGGTGCCGCTGTCGGCCTGGTCGTCGCCGGCGGTGTCGCCGACCTCCACCAGCCGCAGGATCTGGCTCTGCGCGACCGCCTGCTCGTACTCCGCGGACAGCTCGTCGTAGCGGGCCTGCAGGGAGAGCCGGATCTGGTCGATCTCCGCCTGAGATCGGCCCGTACCGACCGTGTCGTGGACGAGCATCACTGCCTGCCTTTCCTGTGACCTGTGGGCTGCCCGGGTGGTTCGTTCCGGATACGGCGGCCACGAGCGAGATCACCCGTGGCTGTTGAGCCGGGCGATTACCCACCTGTCCGGGCGCCCAAACCGACGAGTTTCCGCCGTCGCGGCGTCCGTCGCGGAGAGCCTCAGGTCGGCTCGACCACCGCCGGGTGCCGGGGGTCGTCGGCGCGGACCACGACGTCGGCGAAGGTGGCCGGGGCGACCTCGTGGGCGTACCGGACGAAGGCGGGCAGCGTCCAGCGCAGGTGCGGCTCGGTGCGCCGGGCCAGGGCGGCCGGGGAGAGCGCCAGGTGCACGGTGAGGTCGAACGGCAGGCCGCCGCCGAGCAGCAGCGCCCCGCTGACCAGCAGCACCGCCCCGGGCGGCAGATCCACGTACGGGGCCCGGCTGGCCCGGTCGGCGGCGGCGTCCCAGAGCGACGGCAGGACCCGTCCGGACCCGCCGGGGCCCGCCGGTTCGAGCACCTCGCGGCGCAGTCCCGCCTCGTCGGTCCAGCCCTCGTAGTAGGCGTCCGGGTTGGTGCGCCCCTGCTCGTACCGGATCGACGCGGGACGGAGGAAGTCCTCGGCACGGATCCGCAACACCGGTCGTCCGGCCGCCCGAAGCGGGTCGACGAGGGCGTCGGCGAGCCGGTCCGGGGCGGCTGCCGGCGGCCCGTCGACGGCGACCCGCAGCCGGCCGGGCTCCGGCCCGCCGTCGGTGGCCGGACGGGCCCAGGACGGGCCGACGGCGGTGCGGACGCGTTCGGTCAGCTCGGCGACGAGCCGCTCGGGTGAGATGGGTCGGACGCGCATCCGACCATGGTGCCCCGGCGGTTCAGCCGGTGCGGTCGATGGTGACCCGGGCGTCGTCGGCGAGCCGGTAACCGACCCCGTAGACGGTGGTGACGAGGGGGACGTCCACCCCGACCTTGCCGCGCAGTCGGCGCACGTGCACGTCGACCGTGCGGACCCCGGCGTGCTCGTAGCCCCAGACGGCGTTGAGCAGTTGCAACCGGGTGAAGACCCGGCGCGGGTGGGCCACCAGGTGCAGCAGGAGGTCGAATTCCAGCCGGGTCAGGGGCAGCGGCTCCCCGTCGCGCAGCACGGACCGGGAGGCGGCCAGGATGTGCAGGGCGGGGATGGTGGAGGCGAGCGGGCGGGCCGCGCCGCGGCCGGCCGGGACCGGCTCGGGCCGGCGTTCGGCCGGCACCCCGGTCGTGGTGATCGTGCCCTCCCCTCGCTCCAGCATCTCCCGGGCGGCTTCGAGCAGGCGCCGGGCCGGTGGGGTCAGCGCCTCCTCGTTGACCAGTGGGATGGACAGGGTCACGGTGAGCACGGGAGCGGCGGCGGTGTTGGCCGGGCGGCGCTGGCCACCGGGGGGACGACCGGGAACGGCGGGCTGGGACGTATGCCATCCGGCGCGCGACGAGGCGGGGCTGACCGACATGGTCCTCCTTGGCTGGTCCGGGTAGTCCCACGGCCCGGGACGCCGCTTCATCGATGCTTCCCGGCCCCCGAGCGAGGGTCAAGGGGCAGCTACGTTGCATGAATGTGACAATTGACGAACACATCGCAGCCGAACCCTCGCTCTGCGTACGAGCCAGATGATTACAGCAGAGTCGCCACGGCGGATCGCTACGGGGGTCCCCCATCTGACTCACATCGTCCGGACGGCGCGCGACACACCAGGCGGGAGGTCCCCGGGCGAGCCGAGCGACGGCGAACTCAGCGGAACCGGTCGATTCGGACGAGCGCCTCGTCGGCGAGACGATAGCCGACGCCGTGGACGGTGGTCACCAGCGGCGTGTCGGTGCCGAGCTTGGCGCGCAACCGGCGGACGTGCACGTCCACCGTCCGGGGGCACCGCGTGCTCGTACCCCCAGACGCTGGAGAGCAACTGCCGTCGGGTGAACACCCGGTGCGGGTGCTCGGCGAGGAAGAGCAGCAGGTCGAACTCGATGCGGGTGAGCGGTACCTCCTGACCAACCGACGGACCACGCGGGTGCCGGCCAGCACGTGCAGGGTCGCGGGATGTTCGGGCTCGGGCTCCGACGCCGCCGGGCGGGGCGGGGGCAGGGCGCTCACCGCCCGTGGGCCGGCGGGCTCGGCCAGGCGTACGACGCCCTTGCCGGCCTCCGCCAGTTCGCCGAGCAGATCGACCAGGCGGGCGAGCCGGGGAGTCAGGGTCGCGGCGGTCAGATCGAGGGTGACGGTCAGCGTCGCGGTGCTGCGGGACCAGTCCGGGGTCGTCCGGTCGGGGCGGGCCGGCGGGTGCGGACGCGAGGTGATGGCGACGACGGACGCAGCGCCGGCCGGTAGACGTGGACGCTGACCGCAGGCTGGTCGAGGGTGTTGGTGACCATGTGCACGTGGCGCGGGCCGAACCGGCGCCCGACCCCGGTGGCGAGCCGGTGCGCACCCAACTGCCCGCCGGTCACGGTCAGCTCGGTCAACTCCCCGGCCACCACCAGGAAGGCTCCCTGGCTGCCGCCGTGGTCGTGCAGGCCGGTGCCCTGGCCCGGCAGCCAGCTCAGCGCCCACACCTGGTGCGTGCCGGTGGCCGCCAACCGGGCGTACCAGCGTGCGGTGGGGTCGAAGCGCAGCGGCACCGGCCAGGCGGCCGGGTGGGCGTACCGGGCGGCGACGGTGAGCAGGTCGGTCATGGCGGCCTCCGGCGGGTGTGCGTCCGAAGGCAGGATAGTCGGTAAAGCCTATTGGTTTAGTAGGTAATACATGGTGGGACGCCAACACACGCCGCGCGGGCCTCAGCGCAGGACCGGCGGCTGCACCCGGTAGCCCGGCACCGAGGGCCAGCGCACGGTCAGCAGCACCGACTCGCGCTCGGCGTACCAGGTGTGGTCGACCCCGCGGCCCCAGAGCACATAGTCGCCCGGCTCGGCGAGCACCACCGTGCGGTCCCGGAACTCCACCCGGAACCGGCCCCGCACCAGCACCAGCAGCGCCGTACGCCGCTCACCCGTGGCCCACTGCGACCGGGCCTGGCCGGGCGGATGCACACCCCACTTCACCTCGACCTCGGTACTGTGCCGGGGATCGTCGGCGGGCCGGAAGTGGCCCAGCAACCAGCCGCCTTCGGCGGCCCCGTCGACAGCCGCGTTGCCCACGTACACGTCGTCCATGACCCTCCCGTCGTGGGCAGGGAAGCTACCAGCCTCCGCCGCCTCGCCGAGCACTAACCTGGACGGGTGACCGACGACCTGGACGCCGACACGCTGGCCTTCGCCCACCGGATGTTCGACCTCGCCCGGGGCGGCGCGACCGAGGAGCTGAGCGGGTACGTCGACGCCGGGCTGCCGGTGAACATGACCAACCACAAGGGTGACACCTTGCTGATCCTGGCCGCGTACCACGCGCACCCGGATACGGTGGCCGCGTTGCTGGCCCGCGGTGCCGACCATGCCCGGGTCAACGACCGTGGGCAGACCGCCCTCGCGGCGGCGGTGTTCCGGCGCGCGGGCGACGCGGTCCAGGCCCTGCTCGACGCCGGCGCCGACCCGGACCACGGCAACCCGTCGGCGGTGGAGACCGCCCGCTTCTTCGACCTGCCGGACATGCTCACCCTGCTCACCCCCCGCTGAGGCCACCATGGACGATGCCGTACCCGAGCGGATGCGCACCGCGGCCACCGCCCTCCTGGACGTCCTCGACGAGCCGGCCCGGGCCGCCGCCGGCCACTCCTTCGAGGACCGACGGCGGCGGTGGCTGGAGTACCGGCCACGCCCGCGCCCCGGAGTGTGCCTGGCCGACCTGGACCGCGCCGGTCGCAAGGCCGCCCACCGGCTGCTCGCCACCGCGCTCAGCCCCGGCGCGTACGCCCAGGCGATGGCGGTCGTCACGCTGGAGGAGGTGCTGGACCGGGCGGAGGGCTGGCGGCGCGGCCGGCACAGCGGCGACTACTGGGTGGCCGTGTACGGTGACCCGGGCCGCGACGACCGGTGGGCCTGGCGGTTCGAGGGGCATCACCTGTCGGTGAGCATGACCGTGGTGGACGACGAGGTCTCCCCCGCCCCGGTCTTCCTCGGCGCCAATCCGGCCGCCGTCACGCACGCCGGACGCCCCGTCCTGCGCCCGCTGGGTGCCGAGGAGGACCTGGCCCGGGAACTGCTGACGGCGATCGGCCCGGCCGGGCGGGACGCCGCGATCATCGCCGACGACGCCCCGGCGGACATCATCAGCGCCACCCGGGCGTCGGTGGACGCCCCGCTGCTCCCGCTGGGCGTGCCGCGGGGCCGGCTCGGGGTCGCCGGTCGGAGCATGCTGGACCAACTCGTCGCGCTCTACCTGGACCGGCTCCCCGCCGAACTCGCGGCCCGGGAGGCCGACCGGCTCGCCGTCGGCGACACCCACTTCGCCTGGGCCGGGTCGATCCGCCCCGGTGGCCGCCACTACTACCGGGTGCAGGGCGACGACCTGCTGATCGAGTACGACAACACCGCCGACGACGGCAACCACGCGCACACCGTGCTACGCCGCCCGGCCAGCGACTTCGGCGCCGACATCCTCGCCGACCACCACACCCACCCCCACCCGTGATGACCATGAGGTTGACTCCGGCCGCCTCGGCGGGTGCCCCGCCAACCTCATGATCAGCCAAAGGTGTGGCCGGGCGCGGGTCTGTGTGCCTCGATGAGGAAGCGGCGGGCATGGGCGACGAAGGGACCCTCGGCGCGGATGCGCTCGTGCAGGGCGGCCAGTTGCGGCCGGTACGCCTCGACGGTGAAACCCGGCACGGTCCAGACCACCTTGCGCAGGAACCACACCAGGGCGCCGATGTCGTGAAAGGTCGCCCGCAGGGTGGCTTCCTCCAGGCGTACCACGGTCAGGCCGGCGGCCCGGGCGGCGGCCACGGCCTGCCGCGGATGCCGGGTCGCCGCCGGCGGCAGCGGGCCGAGAATGGCCTCACTCAGTTCCCGCATACTGCCGGCGCCGATCTGCTGGGACAGGTACACCCCGCCGGGTCGCAGCACCCGGGCGATCTCCGGCCAGCAGGTGTCGATCGGGTGACGGCTGGTGACCAGGTCGAACGACCCTTCCTGAAACGGCAGCACCGGCCCGGCACCGACCCACACCACGCACGCGCCAAGCCGGCGCAGCGTACGCCGGGCGACCGCCACGTTCGGCGGCCACGCCTCGGTGGCGACCAGCAGCGGTGGCGGGGTCGGGATCTCGGCGAGCACCTCTCCGCCGCCGGTGTCGACGTCCAGCGCGGTGTGCGCCTGCGCCATTCGGGCCGCGATCAGCCGGGCGTACCCCCAGGGTGGTCGCTCCTCACTGGCCCGTCCGGCCAGCCAGGAAAAACCCCAACCGGTGACGTCCGCCCGGGCCGCCTCGGCAACCAGTTCCTCGAACTCCCGCTGCCTCACTCGCCCCAGCCTCACGCTCAGGCCCGGGGACGGATGATCTCGACGGTACGGCCGGGGAACGGCGTGCCGTCGGGCGTCTCGAAGCCGCTCGGCTCACGGCGGCCCGCGTCGAACTCGCGCAGCAGCCGGGCACCGAGCCAGACTCCCACGGCGCCCAGCGCCAGCGCGACCAGCTCGACGGCGAGCAGTACGCCGGTGGCGCCCCGCTGCGGCGCCTCGGCCCGGATCAGGCAACCGAGCAGGAACAGCGCGGCCACCCCGGCGTTGACCAGGTTGGCGGTGACCATGGTGCGGCGGGTCCGGCCGGCCCGCACGTCCCACAGGTCGATCATGCCGGCGACCGCGGTGAGCGCGGCGGCGACCAGGCCGGCGACCGCCGTCCAATAGCCGACCAGACCGAGGAACGCCAGCCCGCTCAGCACGTCGGCCAGGTCGAGGACGGTGGCGCTGACGAAGAGCCCGAACGGGAACGTCACCAGCATCGGTTGGATGGGATGCCCCCGCACCCGCAGACGGCTCTGCATCGCGTCCTCCCCAGGATCGTCAGGTGCTCACGAATCCAGGGTGCTACCCGGCCACCACGGGGGCGAAACGACACGCGCGGGTGGCGGCGGTCCGAAACCCGACCGGCAGGCGGGGCAGGGCCGGCAGGTCGACGGCTCAGCCCTCGCGGGGACGCGAGACCGTGGCGACGAGGCGCTCGGCGACCTCCCGCAGCGGAATGTCCAACGAGGACGCGGCGCTGCGCAGCACCTCCAGCGCCTCCGGCGCCGGGCAACCCCGCTGGGTCATGATCACCCCGACCGCCTGGCCCACCACACCCTCGCCGAGCAGTGACGCGTCGATCTCACCGGCGCGCTCGGCCTGCCGGGCCCGGTCCCGCACCGCAGCCAGCAGCAGCCCCGCGTGCTCGGCGAGGAGCATCGCGGTGAGCTGGTGGCGGGTGGAGAAGGTGCCCGCGGTGCCGGCGTACAGGTTGATCGCCCCGATCGCCCGGTCGTCGACGTCGACCGGCGCGGAGATCACCCCCCGTACGCCGAGCCCGCGCGCCCGGGCTGTCCAACCCGGCCAACGCTGCTCGTCGTCGAGATCCGGCGCGATGGTCATCTCCCGACGCTGGATGGCGGTCATCGCCGGTGACTCGGGGCCGTGCCGCAGCTCGTCCAGCTCGGCCAGGCGGGGGTCGGAGGCGGCCACCCCGGCGGGCTCGCCGGCCCGCAGCGCGGTGAACCCGCACCAGGACACCTCCGGCCCGGCGTCACGGGCGATCCGGACCAGGTGGCGCAGCGCCTCGTCGAAGTCGTCGACCGCGATCAGGCCCGCGGTCAGCTCCCGCAGCAGAGCGGCGACCTCCAGCACCCCGAGGGTCGGCTCCCGCGTGTCCAGGTTCACCGGGTCACGCTCTGCGCGCACCGACGACTGCCTTCCGCGCACCGCCAGGTGCCGTCCCTGCCTGACACCGCTGCCTGTGTCATCGTTCTCCGATCCCCCGAACCATGGGCCCAGGGCTACTACCCTCGCAAACCAGGACCGAAACCGCGTAAAGGGATCCCCTCCGACGAGCACGTCGGAAGGGATCCCTCGGGACGGTCAGCGCGAACCGGCGAGCCGACGGCCCACCGAGGCGATCAACCGATCCAGCTCCGAGCCGAACGGGTTGTCGTGCACCAGGTACGTCCAGGTGGCGCTGGGCCGGACCAGCTTCGCGGCGTCCGGCTCCCAGTGGTCGGCGAACTCGGTCTCCTCGAAGGTGGCGATGGTGCGCCGCTCGATCTCCGGAATGAGGTTGGTGAACGCCGGCACCGCGGCCCGGTGGAACTCGTCGAGCGGGTCGAGCCGGCCCAGCGCGCGCAGGTGCACGCCCTCCCGGACCTCGGACAGCTCGGCCAGGTGTTCGGCCCAGAGCCGGTCCAGGTGGTAGAGGGCGATCGAGCGGGCTACCCGGGCCAGCAGGTCCTCGTCCATCTCGCCGGCCTTCTCCGGCATCCGGTCCAGCAGCATCAGCGCGGCCACGTCGGTGGTGAGCAGCCGTTCGCGCCGCTCCGCGAGAGCCTTGCGCTGCTGCTCGATCACCACGCTGTAGCGCCAGGTGTTGCGGTGGATCTCGTGGTTGACCCCCTCGGCGACCCGCTGCGCGTGCTCCACCGCGTAGTCGACCTGCTCGTCGGTGACCAGACCGTCGGCGTTCATCCGTGGCGAGGCCGGAATGGTGTCGCCGGCGTGCCGGACCACTAGGTCGTCCTCCAGGCTGACGAAGAAGACCGAGCCGCCCGGGTCGCCCTGTCGACCGGCCCGACCGCGCAGCTGATCGTCGACCCGCCGGCTGTCGTGCCGGCCGCTGCCGATCACGAACAGGCCGCCCAGCTCCGCGACCCGCTCCCGGTCGGCCTGGTCGCTGCCGCCCAGGCGGATGTCGACGCCCCGCCCGGCCATCTGGGTGGAGACGGTGACCGCGCCGTACGCACCCGCCTCCGCGATGATCGCCGCCTCCTCGTCGTCATTCTTGGCGTTGAGCACCACGCACGGCACCCCGACGGCGTTCAGGCCGGCGGCCAGCCCCTCGGACTCCTTGACGTCGAGGGTGCCCACCAGCACCGGGCGACCGCGCTCGTGGTTGCGCTTGATCTCGTCGATCAGCGCCTCCTCCTTCTCCGCCCGGGTGGCGTAGATGCGGTCCGGCTCGTCCTCGCGGATGCACGGGGTGTTGGGCGGGATGACCGCCACCTCCAGCCCGAAGAACTCGCGCAGCTGGTCGCCGACGAGCACCGCGGTCGCGGTCATCCCGCAGACCTTCGGGTAGAGGGCGATGTACGCCTGCACGGCGATGGTGCCCAACACCTCCCCCTCGGCGGTGGCGTCCAGGCCCTCCTTCGCCTCCACCGCCGCCTGCAGGCCGTCGGGCCAGCGGCGGCGCTGGGCGACCCGGCCACGCATCTCGTCGATCAGCTCGACGCTGCCGTCGCGCACGATGTAGTCGACGTCGCGGTGCAGCAGGGCGTGCGCGTGCAGCGCCACGTTCACCGCGGAGAGCTGCCCCACGTGCTCGCTGTCGTACAGGTCGATGCCGCCGAGCTTGGCCTCGACGGTGGCCAGGCCGGCGCTGGTGAAGGCCACGCTGCGGCCGTCCTCGGCGACGGTGTAGTGCCTGCCCTTGCGCAGCCCGCGCACCAGCGCCGCGGCGGCGTGCACCGGGTCCTGCTCACCGGCGACCGCACCGGCCAGGACCATCGGCACCCGCGCCTCGTCGATCAGGATCGAGTCGGCCTCGTCCACGATCGCGGTCTTCAGCGGCGGCTGGACCCGCTCGGCGATGTCGGTGACGAGCTGGTCGCGGAGGAAGTCGAAACCGGCCTCGCTGACCGAGACGTAGGTGACGTCGCAAGCGTACGCGGCGCGCCGCTCCTGCGGAGTGGACGCCTCGTTGACCCAGCCCACGCTGAGGCCGAGCAGCCGGTAGACCGGCGCCATCCACTCGGCGTCGCGGCGGGCCAGGTAGTCGTTGACGGTGAGCACGTGCACCGGGCCGTTGCCGATCCGGACGTGCCCGTACGCGGCGATGGTGGCGGTGAGCGTCTTGCCCTCACCGGTGGCCATCTCGGCGACCTTGCCGGAGAGCAGTGACATCGCGCCGAGCAGCTGCACGTCGTACGGCCGCTGGTCCAGCCCGCGGCGGGCGGCCTCGCGGCCGATGGCGCAGATCTCGACGTAGCCCGAGGCGGCCCCGGCAGCCTCGGTGAGCTCGGCGTCGTCGAGGGCGGACAGCTCCTCCTCGCGCGCGGCGATCTGCGGCAGCAGCTTCTCCAGCGGGGCCAGGTCGACCGTCGTCCCCGGGCGCTGGAGGAACCGCCGGAACCTGCTCTTGAACCGTTGCGACACACCCATGAGCCGCAACGGTACGCGAACCGGCGCCTCGATCGCTGCCCGGCTCGTCGCCGATCGCCTGCGTGTCCCCTCCGCCGGGCGTCGCCGCAGCTCAGCGCCGGTTGCCGGCCGCTGATCGGCAGCGGGCAGGCGGTGCCGCAGACCGGCGAGGATCTATGACGTGCCCGCCTCAGCCGGCGAGGACGACCTGGAGTTCCTGCCGGCGGCGCGCGGCCAGGTCGGTCAGGATCGCCGGGGCCTGCGCGAACGGCGCCACCGTCGAGACCAGGTGCTCGCGGATCAGATCGCCGTCGCGCCGCAGCAGCTCGATCGTCTCGGCCGACAGCCGCTCCCGGTCCCAGGTCGGCGCGAGCCCGCGCGGCACCCGCCCGATCTGCGCGCAGCGCAGCGCGAGGCCGTTGTGGTGGAACTCCTCGCCGAACCGGACCGCGTCCGCGCCGGCCTGGTAGAAGGCCAGGTCGATCACGGTGCCCTGGGGGCGCAGCAGGCGCAGCGCCAGGTGCAACGCCCACGCCTGGCCCCGGCACTGCAACACCACGTCGGCGCCCCGGTCCCCGGCGGCGTGGTTCCAGCGGGTCTTGAGCAGCACGGCCGGGTCGTCGGCCTCCGGGTCGAGGGTCTGCAGGCCGAGCGCCTCGGCGACCCGCCGCCGCTGCGGCGTCGGGTCCAGCACGACCACCGAGGCGGCGCCGTGCCGCCGGGCGAACAGGGCGGTGAGCAGGCCCACCACCCCGCCGCCGACCACCGCCACCCGGCGGCCCCGCACCCCGTCGCCGAGCGAGCGCACGTCGGTGCCGCACAGGTCGGCGGCGGCGTGCAGCAGGCCGTTGGCGCAGATCGGGCCCAGGTGGGCGACGTACACGCCGAGCAGCGGGTCGAGGTCGTCCGGCAGCGGGACGAACCGTTCGGCGACCGGGTCGGCGACCCAGCCGCTGCGGTGGCCGTACGTCATCGCGCCGACCGTGCCCACGGCGACGGCCGGGGTACGGCTCTCCACCACCTGGCCGACCTGCATGTACCCCAGCCGGGTCACCGGGTACGGGGTGCTCGCCCCACCCGGCTGGAACAGGCCCAGCTCCGGGTTCCAGGTGACGTGCAGGTACGGGTTGGTGCCCTTGACGTAGCTCAGTTCGGTACCGACGGAGATTCCGCTGAAAAGCGTCCGCACCCGGAAGCTTCCGTCGGTCAGCTCGGCGGCGGCCTGTTCGACCAGCTCGACGCGGCCGGGGGCGCTGACCACCACGACCGCGTCACGCATCGACGGTCACCCCGCCGGTGACGGCGGCCGGCACCGCCGCGGTCACCGGCCGGGTGGCGGCGGGACCGGTGGGCAGGGCGACGCTGCGGCCGGTGCGTGCGCTCTCGGCGACGGCGAGCGCGAGTCGCTGGGTGCGCAGCGCCTCGGCGTACGGCACCCGGACGTCGTCGCCGACACCGGTGACCGCGTCGATGAAGGCCCGGTCCACGGCGACCCGCGCCCCGTCCGGGTCGGACCCGACCCGGCGCTGCCCGTCGGCGTCCCGGACGAGCAGGCCGTCCTCGGCCAACGACAGCGCCAACCCGTCGGCGAGGATCTCCAGCCCGGCCCGGTGCTTCCAGGTCAGCACGCAGGCCGCGGCGAGGGTGCCGACGGCCCCACTGGCGAAGCGGAGGGTGGCCGCGGTGACCGAGTCGATGTCGGCGCCGTCGACCGGCGGCGGCGCGCCGTCGCCGTACGCGGTCACCTCGACCACCTCGCCGACCAGCGCGCGGACCAGGTCCAGCACGTGCGCGGCCTGCTCGACGACGGGTCCGCCGGAGCGCTCCCGCACCGGCCACCAGGCCACCGGCGGCACCGTGTCCAGCCAGGCGCCGTTGACCATCCGTACCGGACGGTCGGCGAGCAGTTGCCGGGCCTGCTCGACGACGTGCAGGTAGCGCCAGTGGTGCCCGACGGCGGTGAGCAGCCCCTTCTCCTGCACCAGCGCGGCGACCCGCTCGGCGGTGTCGAGGTCGACCGCGACCGGCTTCTCCACGAACATCGGCACCCCGGCGGCGATCACCGCCTCCTCCACCGGTCCGTGAGCGAACGGCGGCACGCAGACGTACACCGCGTCCGGGCCGGCGGCGAGCAGTTCGTCGATGTCGGTGAAGGGACGGCCGCCGTACGTGCCGGTCAACTCCGCCGCGGCGTCCCGGGCCACATCGGTCACCCCCAGCAGTTCCACGTCCTCGAACCCGCTCAGCAGGCGGGCATGGCGTCGCGCCACCCCACCGGCCCCCACCAGGGCCACCCGGCAGCTACGCATCACACCGACCTCTCGACGCCGATTGACGACCAACGCAACAGCTCTCCCCGGACCGCTCGAACACGAAACCTGGCGCGGCACGCAACGAAGCGTTCACCTGGCGGGAACCCGAGGGCGTAGGTTTCGTGATCAAGCTGTTAGGCATGATCCGGTTAACGGGCGGTCGCAGTTGGGAAAACCGGGTGTGGGTTTCCGCCACGATCTGGGGGTGTGCCAGTGCGGGAAACAGAACCGGTCGTCTCACCCGTGGTAGAGGCGTGGGCCACATATCGGACGACGTCGGCGCGGGACTGGCCGGCGCGTCGGCTCGTCGAAGCCAAGGGTGACAGCCGGGTCAGCGTGGTGCTGCCCGCCCGCAACGAGGAGGCCACCGTCGGGGCGATCGTGGCGACCATCCGGGAACACCTGATGGACCGGGTCGCCCTGGTCGACGAGCTCATCGTGGTCGACTCCCGGTCGACCGACCGCACCGCACAGGTGGCCCGGGCCGCCGGCGCACGGGTGGTCGGCCAGGACGACATGACCCGGGGGCTGCCCCGGCTGGCCGGCAAGGGCGACGCGCTCTGGGCCGGCCTGGCCGCGGCCGAGGGCGACATCGTCGCGTTCGTCGACGCGGACCTGCGCGAGTTCCGCTCCCACTTCGTGGCCGGCCTGCTGGGGCCGCTGCTGGCCGACCCCTCGGTGGAGTTCGTGAAGGGGTTCTACCATCGGCCGCTGGTCGGCACCCACACCGTGGAGCCCGACGGCGGTGGTCGGGTCACCGAGCTGATGGCCCGACCGCTGCTCAACCTCTTCTGGCCGGAGCTGGCCGGGTTCGTGCAGCCGTTGGCCGGCGAGTACGCCGGTCGGCGGGAGGTGCTGGAACAGGTGCCGTTCGTCTCGGGGTACGGCGTCGAGACGGCCCTGCTCATCGATCTGCTGGAGCTGGTGGGACTGGACGCCCTGGCTCAGGTGGACCTCGGTGAACGCAAGCACCGCCACCAGGACACCGCCGCCCTGGGGCGGATGTCCGCCCAGATCATGCAGGCCGCGTGGTCGCGGTTGCAGCGGCGCGGCTGGGCCAGCCCGGGCATGGTGCCCGGGACGCTGCTCACCCAGTTCCGCCGGGGTGGCTCCGACGCGCTGCCCCACCTGGACCGGGAGATCACGGTCAGCGACGTCTCGGTGCAGGAACGCCCGCCGCTGGCGCAGCTGCGGAACCGGGTGCCCCGCCGGCGGGTGGCGGTCTGACCGTCCGGTCGCGGTGAGCTGAGCGCGACGGCCGGGCCGCGGGGGCCGGTCGGCGATTGCGGGACTCCGACCGGATCCCGCCGGGGAAGGGAAACAGCGTCATGCGCCTGACGGTCCTGATGAACGCCGGTCCCTGGCTGTCCGTGCCACCGCCCGGCTACGGCGGCATCGAGAACGTCGTCGCCACCCTGGTGCCGGAGTTGCGGCGGCTGGGGGTACGGGTGGTGCTCGCCTCGGTCGGCACCAGCACGCTGCCGGTGGACGAGAGGTTCTCCGTCTTCGGTGACGGGCAGTTCGCCGCCCTCCAGCGGCCGTACAACCAGGTCTGCGGCATCTCCCAGGCACACCTCGACGGCGTGGTCCGGCAGTTGCACGCCCGCGACGACATCGACCTGGTGCACGATCACGTCGAGGCCGTCGGCCTGGCCACCCTCGCGGCGATGGGGCCGGCCGGCCCGCCGGCGCTGCACACCCTGCACTGGGACCTGACCAAGCATCCTGAGCTCTACGGCAACCTGGACGCCGGCGGGCGGGTCCGGGTCAACGGCGTCTCCGCCTCGCAGCTGGCCCGCGCCCCGGGGGCCTTGCGGGAGCACTCGGTGGGCCACGTGCACCTGTCCACCCCGCTGGCCGTCGACGCGGACCGCGCACCCCGGCGGGAGAAGGGCGACTACGCGGTCGTGCTGGGCCGGATCACCCCGGGCAAGGGGCAGGACCTGGGTGCCCGGTTGGCCCGGCGGGTCGGTGTCCCGCTGGTGCTCGCCGGTCCCGTCGGGCCGTACCACCGACCGGCGGACCTGGCCGCCGCGGGCGACGACGCCCGGCAGAACCCGGACGTCCGGTTCTTCGCCGACGAGGTCGCCCCGCACGTCGACGGCGAACTCGTCCGCTGGGTCGGCACGGTGGCCGGGCGGGCACGCGACGACCTGCTGGCCGGGGCGCGGGCCGCGTTCTTCCCGCTGCGGTGGGAGGAACCCGGCGGCACCGCGGTGGTGGAGGCACTGGCCCTGGGTACGCCGGTGGTGGCGACCGCCCGTGGCTGCCTGCCCGAGTTGGTCGAGCACGGCCGTACCGGCCTGCTCACCGCCGACGAGGAGGAGCTGGGTGAGCTGCTGCTGGCGGCGAGCCTGCTCGACCCCGCCGAGTGCCGCCGGGAGGCCGCGACGCGGTTCACTCCGGCCGTGATGGCGCAGAAGTACCTCGGCCTGTACGAGAAGGTCCGGCAGGGCGCGCCGGCGCGCCGGTTGCGGGCCGCCTGAGCCGGGCCCGACCAGCGCCGGGGCTGGTCAGCGGCGGCGCGTCCGGTTTCACCCCCCTCGGCCCCGGGTACCTGCCTGGTCTGCCAGCACCCGAGCGGAATGAGGGGCAGATGCCGAGCCGGATCAGCTGTGCGGTCGACGACCGGTCCCCGGTGACCGTCGTGCGGCTCACCGGCACGCTCGACGTGGACACCATGCGTGCCGTGCACACCGTGCTGGACGGCTGCCTGATCCGCCAGCCGGACGCGCTCGTGGTCGACCTGGACGGCGTCACCGTCGCCGACCGGCTGGCGCTGTCGGTCTTCGCCGCCACCTGCCGCCGCGCCGCCGGGTGGCCGGCCGTACCGGTGGTGCTGTGCGCTCCCCCGCCCGACGCGGCGGCCTGGCTCGCCGAGTCCACCACCTGTCGGGTGGTGCCGGTGCGGCCGAGCCGCGCCGAGGCGGCCGAGTTGGCCGGTGCCGCCGCGTCGCCACGGTTGCGGGCCCGGCTGGAGCCGGTGGCGACCGCCTGCCGCCGTGCCCGGGAACTGGTGGCGGACGCCTGCGCCCGGTGGAACGTGCCGGAGCTGGTCGGGCCGGCCTCGCTGGTGCTCAGCGAGCTGGTGGGCAACGTGGTCCGGCACGCGCAGACCCCGATGCAGGTGACCCTGACGTTGCGCAGCCCGTACCTGCAGGTGGCGGTGCTCGACGGCAGCCGTACGGCGGTCCGCGCGGGCTGCCCCGATCCGCGCGCCGAGGGAGGCCGCGGCCTGCTTCTGGTCCGGGAGATGGCACAGCGGTGGGGCATCACGCCGTTGGGCGACGGCAAGGTGGTGTGGGCTCTGGTGCCCGCGAGCTGACCGGCGGGGGCACCCTCCGCCGGTCAGACCGGGTCCCGGCGCGGGCGGGCCGCGCCGGGACCGGCGGCGCGACTCAGGCGTCGGCGGTGGCGGGCAGGCCCGCGGCGGTGAGTGACCGGCGCACCGCCGGCTGCACCCGGGTCAACCGCAGCGGGACACCGGTACGGGCGGCGGCGTCCCGCCCGGCCATCAGCGCGGCGATCCCACCGGCGTCGACGCCACCGGCACCGTCGAGGTCGACCACCACCTCCCGGGGCTGACCGGTGACCGCCTCGAGCATCACCCGGCGCAGCTGGTCGGCACCGTCGCGGTCGATCTCCCCGCCGACCTCCACCACGACCCGGTCACCGGTGCGTTTCACGGCGATCCGGTTGCGGCCCGTCTCCGTCTCGGCTGTGCCGTTCTGCCAGGGCGGCGGGGCGTCGGCCAGCATCGCCTGACGCAGCCAGGCCAGTGCCCGCGACAGCAGCCGGGAGACGTGCATCTGCGAGATGCCGAACCGGGCGGCGATCTCCGCCTGCGTCTGGTTGCCGTAGAAGCGCATGGCCAGGATGCGCCGCTCCCGCCAGGGCAGCCGGTGCAGCAGTCCGCTGACCGTGACCCGGTCGTCGACCGATTCGAGCGCGTTGTCCGACTCGCCGACCAGGTCGCCGAACTCGGCGGAACTCTCGCCCCCGACCGGGGCGTTCAGCGAGGCCGGGCTGTAACCGGCGGCCGACTCCAGCGCGGCGAGGATCTCCTCCTCCGGGGTGTCCAGCCGTTGGGCCAGTTCGGCCACGCTCGGCGCCCGGGACAGCTCGCTGGTCAGCGCGGCGGTGGCCTGACCGACCTCCAGGATCAGGTCACGCAGCCGGCGGGGCACGTGCACGCCCCAGGTGCGGTCCCGGAAGTGTCGCTTGATCTCACCGACGATGGTGATCGCCGCGTACGCGGTGAAGGAGCCCCGCTCCGGGTCGTACCGGTCGACGGCGTTGACCAGGCCGAGTCGGGCCACCTGTTCCAGGTCCTCCAGCGGTTCGCCCCGCCCCCGGTACCGGCGGGCCAGCCGGCCGGCGAAGGGCAGGGCGAACCGGACCAGGTCGTCCCGCGCCTCCTGCCGCCGCTCGGGGGGCAGGCCCTCGATCCGCGCCGCGTACGCCAGCGCCGCCGCGTCCAGATCCTCCAGGCCGCGCTCGGTCGTTGGTGGTGGTGTGGTTGTGGTCGTCTGCCCGAACATCCGCGCCTCCCTCAGGAAGGTCCCCGCCCGGAATCGGAGCCGGTCGTGCGCGTGGTGGAGCCACGCACCGGGCCGGAAGTTGGTCAACGTGACGCGCCGGTGTCACCGGACGCGCGGGAGCGACGGCAGCACGCCGCACGGCATGGGTGGCCGTCGCAGCCAGCGGTGTTCCCGCTCCGTAGGTACTCAATCACGAGGCGCGAGGTTCGCGAGGATGTTTCGGCAGCTCCGTCCGCCCGGGTCGGTGCGGTGACCGCCCGGTTCCGGTGTGCTCGCCGATCAGGTCACGGCGAGACCGAGCGGGGCACCCCCGGACCGCAGTGCGGCCAGCGCTTCGGCGGCGGCCAGCGGCGGCGGCACCGGCAGGTCGTACGGTTGGTTACGAAGCACCTCGGTGGCCCGTCTGGTCGGCACCGTCGCCACCGGGTAGCCGCGGGCGGCGATCCGGTCCAGGGCTCGACGGCGGCGGCCGAACGCGGCGACCGCCAGCCACTGGGGCAGCCCGGCCAGCGCCGGCGAGCGCATGCCGGGCGACTCCGGCAGCACGTCCACCGAGCTGAACGGTGCGCTGCCGGCGAGCCACCACTCCGCCTGTTCGACACTGCGCCGGGTGGCGTTCTCGCACCAGTAGGGCACCAGTCCCGCCCGTACCACCTGCCACGGGTCGAGCAGCCGACCGCACTCCACCACCAATCGGTCACCGGTCTTGCCGGCGCGGCGCAGCCAGTGCCGGTAGAGGTCCGCCACGGCGGCGCTGAGCGCGCCCGGGTGCGGATAGCACACCTCGTGCAGGCGGCGGCCGTGCCGTCCGGCCCATCCTCGGGCGGAGTCGGTGAAGGTCGCCTCCACGCCGTGCTCGGCCTGCTCACCGGCGGCGGTGACGCCGGGGGGCGCCCACCGGGTGCCGTCCGCACCGGCGGAGCGCAGCACCTGGCGCAGGGCGTGCGCGTCCGGGTGGAAGTCCACCGGGTCCAGGCCGCTGCACGGGCTGCCGAGCTGGAAGCTGTGGCCGCGTCCCTCGTCGAGCACCGGCCAGGTACGCCCGTCGCGCACCAGCAGCAGCGGCCCGCCGGGCGCCACCCGGTCGGCCAGGAAACGCGCGTACGCCTTCGGCAGCACCCGCCACCGCGCGATCAGCGACACCGTTGCCCCGGCCAACGCGCCCCGGCTGGCCGGGCAGTGCACCTGCCGTACGTGCAGGTCGGGGTTGCCGGCCAGGATCCGGGCGCCGAGCGCCGCGCCGTGGTCCAGGGCGGCGCAGGGGTGGCCGACCGCGCCCTGGGTCCAGTGCGCGGTCATCTCGAAGCCGGCCGGCAGCCACGGCACGCCGAGCGCGACCGCCAGGTGCACCGCCGCGGCGTGCGGTGAGCCCAGAACCACCCCCGGGTAGCGGCGGCGGGGGTACTGGTCGACCAGCCACCGGGCGACCCGTTCGGCGTCCACCTCGGCGGTCTGCTCAGCGGTGAGCGCGATCCGCGCGGCGGCGCGGGCGGCCGCCGCCCGGCGCACCGGCTCCGCAGCGGTGACGAGCCGGGACAGTGGGCTGGACTGGCCGAGGTCGCCGCAGTCGTCGCCGCGCAACGCCCGGGCGGCCGCCGCCACGAGCAGCCGGGCGACGCTGCCCGCCGCCACGACCCGGCCCCCGGTCAGGCCGGCGCCCTCCGCCGCCCTCCGGTGCGCCCTGGGCATGGAACCCGCACTGCTTCGCTCGTCCAACACGCGGGCCGGCTTCCCGTCCCGATGGGGTCTAAACCGGGCATTGAGGGCAATCCGCAGCCCCACCC
>NZ_SMKF01000047.1 GCF_004348325.1 Micromonospora sp. KC213
GTGGCGGCGAGGGCGGCCAGGGTCAGCTTGTCCACCCGCAGCGCCCGGGCCAGGGGATGCCGGCGCAGCCGTTCGACCAGGTCGGCGTCGCCGAGCAGCAGCCCGGCCTGCGGGCCGCCGAGCAGTTTGTCGCCGCTGGCGGTCACCAGGGCCGCCCCGGCGCGCAGGGTGGTGGCGGCGTCCGGCTCGTCGGGCAGCAGCGGATCGCCGGTGAGCAGGCCGGAGCCGATGTCGGCGACCACCGGCACGCCGAGGGTGGCCAGCTCCCGCACCGGCACGGCGGAGGTGAAGCCGGTGACCACGAAGTTGGCCGGGTGCACCTTGAGCACGAAGCCGGTGTGCGGGCCGACCGCCCGCGCGTAGTCGGTCAGCGTGGTGCGGTTGGTGGTGCCGACCTCGCGCAGCCGGGCACCGGTGCTCTCCAACAGCTCCGGCAGGCGGAAGCCGTCGCCGATCTCGACCAGTTCACCGCGGCTGATCACGACCTCCCGGCCGGCGGCGAGAACGGTGGCGGCGAGCAGCAGCGCGGCGGCGCCGTTGTTGACCACGTGCACGGCGGCGGCGTCGGGCACCGCGGCGGCGAGCGCGGCCAGGGTGTCCCGGCCGCGCCGGGCCCGCCGGCCGGTGGCGAGGTCCAGTTCCACGTCGGTGTGCCCGGCCGCGGCGACGACCGCGGCCACGGCGGCGGCCGACAGCGGTGCCCGGCCGAGGTTGGTGTGCAGCACGACGCCGGTGGCGTTGAGCACCGCCCGGGGCGTCGGCGGGGGCAGCCCCGCCAGCGTGGCGGCGGCCACCTCCTCGGGGGTGATCTCCCCGCGGCGGGCCCGGTGCTGGGCGGCGACGACGGCGGCCTTGACCCGGTCCCGGCCGAGGGTGGCGACGGCGGCGGCCAGCCGGGCATCGGCGAGCAGGGTGTCGGTGCGCGGCACCCGCCGCCGTGGGTCGGCCGCCGGCTCGCCCATCCCTGTGGCCCCTCCGTGTGGCATGGCGGAGACGGACGGGAATCGAACCCGCCTGGCCCGGCTCCCGGACCACGACAGCTTTGAAGGCTGCGAGGGGCACCAGCCGCCTGAACGTCTCCGTGCAGGAGTCAACCACAGCCCGGCGTGCGGATCCGCGTCGAGGTTCAGTCCGGGTCGGCCTGGCGGCGACGCAGCCGTTCCCGCTGCGGCACCACGGTGTACTTCGGATCCCGGGCGGAGGCGACCCCGCCGTGGAAGATCCCGAACCGGGTGGCGACCGACGCGGCGAGCAACGCGGCCCCGGAGAGCCCGGAGAGGACCCGGCTGCGCCGGGCCACCAGCGCGCCAAAAACCCCGGCGACGGTCAACGCCCGCCCGGCGCGCAGCAGCCGGCCCGCAGCGCCGGTCGTGTACGGCTCGCTGAGCAGCCCGAGGCGGGTCTTCACCGACCGCGCGCCGTACAGCTCCAGGGCCGCGCCGGCGAGCGCCAGTCGACGCGCCGGCCCGACCTGCCCGCAGGGCGCGGCGATCAGCCCCACGCCGGCGCCGCTGGCCAGGGCGCTGCCCGCGAAGATGATCGGCAGATGGGGGTACGCCCCGTGCCAGGACGGCACGGCCGTCGTGGCGAGCAGCACCCCGGTGTACGTGGCCAGGGCCGGCGCGGTGGCGGCGGCGGCCAACCCGGCGACCTGTCCGGCCGGCGGCAGCAGCCGGCGGGCCCGCCCTGCCGCACCCCGCTCGGGCAGCCAGGTCGCCACCTCGGCGACCGCCGCGAGTCCGGCGGCCGGGCCGTAGGCGCTGAGGATCCAGGTGCCCACCGACATCGGCGAGGTCGGCTTCGCCACCCGCAGCATGTGGTGGAAGCGGGCCGGTCGACCGAGGTCGTGGATGAGCAGGTACGCGCTGGCGGTCACCGCGCCGAGCGCGGTGACCCGGCCCGCGCGGCGCAGCGCCGGCCGGCCGGTCAGCTGCCCACCGGCCGCCAGCAGCGACGATCCGGCGGCCAGCCCGCCGGTGAACAGGTACGCGGGAATGTCCCACCGCCACACCGGCGGCTTCAGGATCGGCCGCCCGTAATACGAGGTGAATTCGGCCTCGGGCACCCGCAGTTCCTCTCCGCCGCGGGGGCGTGCCCGGCCCGGGCCGGCGGGCGGGACGTCGTGCGGCGCGGGGCCGTCGAGACGCTGCCGGAACCGGCGGAACAGGTCACCCACCCGGGGCTGCCGGCTCACGAGGAACGTCCGACGAACGCGGCGACGGCCGCCGCCGCCATGGTCAGCGCGGCCAGGCCGGCGCGTCTCCACATCCGGGGCAGGTCCCGGGTGGCGGCCACCGGATCGGGTGGCAGGCCGTACACCTGCGGCTCGTCGAGCAGCAGGAAGAACGCGCCGTCGCCGCCCACCCCGTCGTTCGGGTCGTGACCGTAGAGGCGGGCCTGCGGTACCCCGCGCGCGTGCAGCTGCGCCACCCGCGTCGCGGCCCGTTCCCGCAGTTCGTCGAGGGGGCCGTACTGGATGGACTCGGTCGGGCATGCCTGCGCGCAGGCCGGGGTCAGGCCGGCGCCGAGGCGGTCGTAGCAGAGGGTGCACTTCCATGCCCGGCCGTCGCCGCGACGCTGGTCGATGACCCCGTACGGGCAGGCGGGGATGCAGTAGCCGCAGCCGTTGCAGATGTCCTGCTGCACCACGACGCTGCCGAACTCGGTGCGGAACAGCGCTCCGGTCGGGCAGACGTCCAGGCAGGCGGCGTGGGTGCAGTGCTTGCAGACGTCCGACATCATCAGCCAGCGAAAGTCGGTGCGTTCCTCGACGCCGGTGTCCCGGCCGGGTGGTCGCGGGCCGGGCATCCCGAGAAACCGCGTCCCGGGGGTGTCGTGGCCGGTCGGCGGGGACTGTTCGACGAACGCCACGTGCCGCCACGAGTTCGCGGTCAACGCGCCGGTGTTGTCGTACGACATGCCGAGCAGGTCGAAGCCGGACGCCGGGACGTCGTTCCACTCCTTGCAGGCCACCTCGCACGCCTTGCAGCCGATGCAGACGCTGGTGTCGGTGAAGAAGCCCATCCGGGGGCCTGCCGCGACCCAGCCCGCGTCCGGGGCGGGGTCGAGTGGACCGGCCAGGCTGTCGCCGTCAGGCATCGTCGTTCTCCCTCGGTCCCGCGTCGGTGTTCCCGGCCGGCGGCCGGAGTTCGGTGGTCATCACGGGCGGCGGCACGCCGGGGACGATGCCGGCGCGTCGCCGGTAGTCGCCGATCAGGTCCCGCAGGGCCGGGCCGGTGGGACGGCGTCCCGGGCGTACGTCACAGGTGCCCACCTTGCTCTCCTGGATCAGCACGTTCGGGTCGAGGGTGATGCCGAACAGGTCGTTGGCCGAGTCGCCGGTGACGATCCCCTCGTACCCGAAGTGGTACGGCAGCCACAGCTGGTGGATCACCCGGCCGTCCACCCGCAGCGGGGTGAGCCGCTCGGTGACCAGCACCTTCGCCTCGATGACCGCCCGGCCGCTGATCAGGTGCGCCCAGCCCAGATGGGTCAGGCCCGCCTCGGCGGCCAGCGCCGGGGACACCTCCACGAACATCTCCGGCTGCAGTTCGGCCAGCGGTCGCACCATCCGGCTCATGCCGCCGGCGGTGTGGTGCTCGGTGAGGCGGCTGACCGTGAACACGTACGGGAAGACCTGGCCGTGCTCCTGCGGCGGGCTCGGGTTCACCGAGTTCACCGGGTGCGGGTAGACCTTGCGGGCCGGGTTGGCCTGCTGCCCGTACAGCGGGTTGCGCAGCGGGGACTCGGCCGGCTCGAAGTGCGTCGGCAGCGGGCCGTCGAGCACCCCGCTGGGCGCGTACAGCCACCCCTTGCCGTCGGCCTGCATCACGAACGGGTCGTCCCCGGCGAGGGCTTCCGGACCGGAGGCACCCTCGGGCGGCCGGTAGGTCGGCGGCTTGGTCCGCTCGAAGTCCGGCACGTCGTAGCCGGTCCACTCGCCCGTCGCCTCGTCCCACCAGACGTAGCGCTTCCGTTCGCTCCACGGCCGACCCTGCGGGTCGGCGGAGGCCCGGTTGTAGAGGATGCGGCGGTTCGCCGGCCAGGCCCAGCCCCACTCGGCGGCCACCCAGTCCTGCTCGTGGCCGGGCCTGCGCCGGGCGGCCTGGTTGACACCGTCGGCGTACACGCCGGTGTAGATCCAGCAGCCCACGGCGGTGGAGCCGTCGTCGCGCGCCTGCGCGAACGACGACAGCGGGCGGCCGGTCGCCACCTCGTACCCGTTGATCTCGCGCAGCACCGCCTCGGCACTCGGCTCGGCGTGCGGGCCGTGCGTGGGGTAGTCCCAGGCCAGGTCGAGCAGCGCCCGGTCCCGGGGGTGCGGCGAGCCGGCCAGCCTCTCCCGCAGCCGCCGGCCCAGGTGGTAGAAGAACCACAGCTCGGAGCGGGCGTCGCCGGGTGGCTCGACGGCCTTCTCCCGCCACTGCACCAGCCGCTGGGTCTGGGTGAAGGTGCCCTCCTTCTCCACGTGCGCGGCGGCGGGCAGGAAGAACACCTCGGTGCGGCATTGTTCCGGCACGATCTCGCCGGTGGCGACCTCGGGGCCGTTCTGCCAGAACGTCGCGCTCTCGATCATGAACAGGTCACGGACCACCAGCCAGTCGAGGTTGGCCAGGCCCAGCCGCTGGGCGCGGCCGTGCGCCGAGCCGACCGCCGGGTTCTGGCCGAGCAGGAAGTACCCCTTCACCTTCCCGTCGATCATGTTCAGCACCTGCTGGTAGGTGCCGTGGTCACCGGTCATCCGGGGCAGGTAGCCGTAGCCGAAGTCGTTCTCCGGCGTCGCCGCGTCCCCCCAGTAGGCCTTGAGCAGGCTGGCCGCGTACGCGCGGGCGTTGCCCCAGAAGCCCTTCTGGCCCGGATGCCGGATGCCGTCCACCCAGGCGTCGAACGTCGGGTGGTCGGCGTGGTGCGGCATCGGCAGGTACCCCGGCAGCAGGTTGTACAGCGTCGGGATGTCGGTGGAACCCTGGATGCTGGCATGCCCGCGTAGCGCCAGGATGCCGCCGCCCGGGCGACCCATGTTGCCCAGCAGCAGTTGGATGATCGCGCCGGTGCGGATGTACTGCACCCCGACGCTGTGTTGCGTCCAGCCCACCGAATAGATCAGCACCCCGGTGCGTTCCCGGCCGGAGTTCTCCGTCCAGGCGCGGGCCAGCTTGAGGAACTGCTCTCGCCCGACGCCACAGACCCGCTCCACCATCTCCGGGGTGTAGCGGGCGAAGTGCCGTTTGAGGATCTGGTACACGCAACGCGGGTGCTGCAACGTCTCGTCGCGCTGCACCGCCCCGCCGACCCGGGCGCCGTGCGACTCGTGGCGCAGCCCGGCCGCGCTGTCGCGGGCGCGGGCGGTGTGACCGCTGCCCGAGTCGGTTTCGCGGCCCGCGTACTGCCAGCTGTCCTGCACGTAGCTGCCGGTCTCGGGATCGAAGCCGGAGAACAGGCCGTCGCCGTCCTCGGCGTCGACGAACCGCTCACTGACGATCGTCGCCGCGTTCGTGTACGCCAGCACGTACTCGCGGAAGTCGAGCTCGTTGTCCAGGATGTAACGCACGACGCCGCCGAGCAGCGCGATGTCGGTGCCGGCCCGGATCGGCAGGTAGGTGTCGGCCACGGCGCTGGTGCGGGTGAACCGGGGATCGACGTGGAAGACCTTCGCGCCACGGCGCTTGGCCTCCATGACCCACTGGAAGCCGACCGGATGGGCCTCGGCCATGTTCGAGCCCTGGATGATGATGACGTCAGCGTTGGCGACGTCCTGCTGGAAGTCCGTCGCGCCACCGCGACCGAAGCTGGCCCCCAGACCGGGGACGGTGGCGGAGTGTCAAATCCGGGCCTGGTTCTCGATCTGGAGCGCCCCCATCGCTGTGAACAGCTTCTTGATGAGGTAGTTCTCCTCGTTGTCCAGCGTCGCCCCGCCCAGGCTGGCGATGCCCAGCGTCCGGTTCAGCGGCCGGCCGGCGTGGTCGGCGTCCTCCCAGGTCTCCGCCCGGGCGGCGAGGATCCGGTCGGCGATCATGTCCAGGGCGACGTCGAGGTCCAACTCCTCCCACTGCGTGCCGTACGGCCGGCGGTAGCGGACCTTCGTCTGCCGCAGCGGACTGGTCACCAGGCTCCTGCTGGCCGCGCCCTTCGGGCAGAGCCGCCCCCGGGAGATGGGGCTGTCCGGGTCGCCCTCGATCTGGGTGACCCGGCCGTCGGTGACGAAGACCCGCTGCCCGCAGCCGACGGCACAGTACGGGCAGACCGAGCGGGCCACGGTGTCCGCGTCCTCGGTGCGGGCCGTCAGCCGCGCCGAGCGGCCGGACTGCGCCGCCGAGCCCCGGCCGAGCGGGTCGGTGCCGGTGAGCTGCCGGTAGACCGGCCAACCTTCGATGAAGGTACGGATCCCCACCCTGGGCACCTCCCTCCCGGCATCGCGCAACCCGACGTCTCCTGAACATAGGCCAGCGGTTCGCCGGTCCGCGAGCCGAGTGGCAGATCTTTTTCGGCGTACGAGCTACAGCGCCGCCCCCGGCCCGGTCGGGTCGGGGGCGGCGCTGTGGGTGGGTCAGCTGTTCCAGTGTTGGGCGACGAGGTCGGCGGCCTGCTGTTCCCACTGCGCGTAGTGGTCCGGGTAGGCCGACACCTGCACGGTCTGCGCGGCTCGGGTCAGCGGCATGTCCCGCCAGCCGTCGACCTGCTTCAGGCCCTTGAGGAACGCGGTGGTCGCGTACTCGGGGTCGGTGATCTGCTCCACCGTGCCCCAGCCCGAGGACGGACGCTGCTGGAACAGCCCCTGCGAGTCGTGGTCGTTGCGGTCACCCAGGTGGCCCAGGTTCTCCAGCTTCGACTCCTGCAACGCGGTCCCGACCGCGACCACGGCGGCCCGCTCGTCCATGCCGGCCTTCTTCGTCGCGGCGATGATCGCCCTGACGTTGCCGACCTGCTCGCCGGAGAGCTCGATGCGCGACTGCTCGCCCTGCACACCATGCGGAACCAGCTTGTCCACGACCGGCTTGTCGGCCCGCACCGCGACCTGCACCACCGGCACAGCAGCACGGGCATCGGCGACCGGACCGGCGAACACACCACCGGCGAACGCCAAACCAACAACACCCAGCACACTCTTACGCAAGATCGTGTTCATGGGGGTGACTCCTTCACACATCGACGCGCGGGCGCATGGGGGTGCGGCCAACACGCGCAGCGCCTCGAAAGGACGCTCAGAAAGTTCATGAGAGGGGGAAGTCACGGTCCGGCTTCTCGCGAACCCTGCGGGGTTCGCGGCCACGCCAAGCACGGCGGCGCCGGGACCATGTGTAACGACCGCCGGCCGGCCACCATTCCGGCCCGGGCACCACCCTCGGCCAGCCAGCGGGGCGCGCTGCTGCGGTCGTACCGGAGATGTAACCACCCGGCGCCTGCCACCATTCCGCCAACCGGCAGCCGCCTGAACCGGACATCCGGCGGGAGATGCCCCCAGGCGGGCCGCACAGTGTACGGCAGGTCGGTGGTTCGAAGCAGCGGATAGCCCGGTATGCCGCAGCCGGGGGTTGATTGCGGCGTTCACCCGGTCCGGGCCGGCACCGGGTCGGCCTGATCGGTCCGCACCGGGGTTACCCTGATGCCATGCAGACCACCGTGGCCCCCGTGGCGTACCTGGCCCGCCCGGGCCGGCCCGCCGTGGTGGCGCGTACGCTCGGCGAGCTGGTCGGCCCCACCCACGGCGTGGTGGAGCTGCCGGTGCGGCTGATGTGGAACGCGCAGCGGACGTTCGATCTGGCCGAGCCCGACGACCTGCTCTGGATGTACGAGAACGTGCTGCGCGAGAGCACCCGCACCGACGACCTGCGGCGGCTGATCAACGGGCGCGTCCTGTGCCGGGTGTGGCGCGGGCTGAACCTGCCGCGCGGGGTACGGCAGGCGTGGGAGAGCCGGCACCCGGGTCTGCGGGTCGCGTGACCCACCTGCACAACTTCTACCGCGAGGTCGCCCGGGTGGCACTCACCGCGGCCGGACGGCACCGGTTCGTGCTCGGCGGCGGCGTCGCCTGGGCGGCGCACGGCCTGGTCACCCGCCCCACCGAGGACGTGGACCTGTTCGCCGACGTGGAGGGCGCGGCCGCGGCGGCGGCCACGGAGGTGCGCGCGACGCTGGAACGGGCCGGGTACACGGTCACCGACGCTGATCCCGACAGCGACCTCGGCGGGCTGTTCGACGGCGTCGACCAGGACCTCCGGGACTTCGTGGTGCGCCGCGGCGACCGGCAGATCCGGTTGAGTCTGGCCCGCCTCGACCGGTACCGCTCCCCCGTGGTGATGGACTTCGGCCCGGTGATGGACGTGCGGGACCTGGTGGCGAACAAGACCGCCGCCCTGGTCAACCGCCGCGAGGCACGCGACTACATCGACGTGGCGGCGGCCCTGGACCGCTGGTCCGTCGCCGAACTGCTGGGGCTGGCCCGGCAGGTCGATCCGGCGCTGGAGGACTCCGACGTGCGGGAGGCGGGCCGCTACCTGGACCGGGTGTCGGACCGGCGATTCAGCCGTTACGGCCTGGACGCCGGGCAGATCGCCCGGATGCGGGACCGGTTCGCCGGCTGGCCCCGCTGACCGGCCGCGCCCACGGCGCAGCCGTCGCACCCGCAGGACCGGCGCAGCGCGGCGCACCGGCCCGGGTGGCCGCGCGGAGACCACCCGGGCGCGGTGTCGGTTCACTTCGTCGGGCGTCCACCGGTGACACCGAGGATCTCACCGGTGACGTAGCTGGACTCCTGCGAGGCGAAGAAGACGTACGCGGGGGCGAGTTCGGCGGGCTGCGCCGGCCGGCCCAGCGGGGTGTCGGTGCCGAACTGCTTCACCTTCTCCTCCGGCATGGTGGCCGGGATCAACGGCGTCCAGACCGGGCCGGGCGCGACCGCGTTGACCCGGATGCCCTGCGCGGCGAGCTGCGCGGCGAGAGCCTTGGTGAAGTTGGCGATCCCCGCCTTGGTGGTGGCGTAGTCGAGCAGCTGCGGCGACGGGTCGAAGGCCTGGATCGAGGTGGTGTTGATGATTGTCGATCCGTCCTTCATCTGCGGGATGGCCTCCCGGCACAGCCAGAACATCGCGTACAGGTTGGTCTTCAGGACCCGGTCGAACTGGGCGGTGGTGATGCCGGCGATCCCCTCGTCCTGGGACATCTGGTAGGCGGCGTTGTTCACCAGAATGTCAATGCCGCCCAGGTCGGCCACGGTACGCGCGACGAGGTCCCGGCAGTTGCCCTCGTCGGTGATGTCGGTGCGTACCGCCACGCCCCGCCGGCTGGCCTGCTCGATCAGCCGCACCGTCTCGCGGGCGTCGGCGTCCTCCTCCTCGCCGAGGTAGGAGATCACCACGTCGGCGCCCTCCCGGGCGAAGGCGATCGCGACCGCCCGGCCGATGCCCGAGTCACCGCCGGTGATCAACGCGCGCCGGCCCTCCAGACGGCCGCTGCCCCGGTACGACTCCTCGCCGTGGTCGGGCTTCGGGCCCATCTCGCGGGTCGAACCCGGCGCGGACTGCTGCTGCGCGGGCTGCCCCTCCTGCTGGCCGTACTGCGTCGTCGGGTCCTGAGTGGCGTACTGGTCCTGGTTCACCGGTTCACTCCCTTGCTGCGTCGTCCGTCCTGGTCCCTGTCCGCCCTACCCCGTCGACCAGCGAAGTAACCGATGCGGTGGTGGTGTCACACGGAGGTGGCCGCCGACGCCGGTGGGGTGAAACACCATGAGCCTGTGTGGCGGCCGCGTCGACGGCTCGCCTATGGTGCGCAGCGGCGCCCACGAGGCGCCTCACCCTTCCCGAAAGGTTCCGCATGACCTCCTCCTCCGGCGCGTCGCGCCGCCAGGTGCTGGCCGTCGCCGCCGCCGCGACGTCCGGGCCCCTGATCGCCGGCGCCCCCGCCCGGGCCGCCGCGGCGAAGGGCCCGAAGACCTGGGACCTGACCGTCCTGGGCACTTCGGACACCCACGGCCACGTCTACAACTGGGACTACTACCGCGACGCCGAGTACGACGACAGCAAGCACAACGATGTCGGCGTCGCCAAGCTGGCCACCCTGGTCAACCAGATCCGCGCCGAGCGTCGGGGCCGGGCGACCCTCGTCCTCGACGCCGGCGACACCATCCAGGGCACCCCGCTGGCCACCTACTACGCCAAGCAGGAGCCGATCACCGTCACCGGTGAGACGCACCCGATGGCCAACGCGATGAACGTCCTCCGGTACGACGCGGTCACCCTGGGCAATCACGAGTTCAACTACGGGCTGCCGCTGCTGGCGAAGTGGATCGAGCAGCTCGGCTTCCCGGCGCTGGCCGCCAACGCTCTCAACGCGAAGACCGGCCGGCCGGCCTACCTGCCGTACCTGATCAAGAAGGTTCGGCTGGGTGGCGAGGGCTGCCCCACCCTCAACGTCGGCATCCTCGGCCTGACCAACCCCGGTTCGGCGATCTGGGACAAGGCCAACGTCGAGGGCAGGCTGATCTTCGCCGACATGGTCGAGTCCGCCGCGACGTGGGTGCCGATCATGCGGCAGCGCGGTGCCGACCTCGTGATCGTCTCCGCGCACGGCGGCGACAGCGGCACCTCCAGCTACGGCCCGGAGCTGCCGGTCGAGAACCCGGTGGCGACGATCGCGCGGCAGGTGCCGGGCATCGACGCGATCCTGTTCGGGCACGCGCACGCCGAGGTGGTGGAGCGGTTCCACACCAACGAGGTCACCGGCGAACAGGTGCTCACCGCCGAGCCGTCCAAGTGGGGCCAGCGGCTGACCCGGATGGACTTCACCGTCCAGAAGGTGCGCGGCCGCTGGAAGGTCGTCGCCAAGCGGGCGTCCATGCTGAACACCAACACCGTCGTCGAGGACCCGGCGGTGCTCGCCGCCGTACGCGGCCAGCACGCCAAGACGGTGGACTACGTCAACACCGTGGTTGCCCAGTCATCGCAGGAGTTGTCGGCTGCCGCGTCGCGGTACCGGGACACCCCGATCCTGGACTTCATCAACCACGTGCAGACCGAGGTGGTCACGAAGGCGCTCGCCGGCACCGCGTACGCGTCGCTGCCGGTGCTGTCGATCGCCGCGCCGTTCAGTCGTACCGCGATCTTCCCGCAGGGTGACGTACGCATCCGCGATGTGGCGGGCCTGTACGTCTTCGACAACACCCTCGAGGCCGTGGTGCTCACCGGCGCCGAGGTCCGCACGTACCTGGAGTTCTCCGCCAGGTACTTCCAAACCGTGCCGGTCGGTGCCAGCGTCGACCCGACGACGATCAGCGACCCGGCCGTACCGGACTACAACTACGACGTGTTCTCCGGGCTGGACTACGACATCGACGTCACCAGGCCGGTCGGGCAGCGGATCACCCGGCTGGTCCTGCCCGGCACCGACACCCCGGTCACCGATGATTCGCGGTTCGTCGTCGCGGTCAACAACTACCGCCGCAGCGGCGGCGGCAACTTCCCCGGCATCGTGAAGACCCAGGTGTACAACGAGCAGCAGGAGATCCGTCAGCTGCTGATCGACTGGGCGCAGGCCAAGGGTGTCATCGACCCGGCCGACTTCTTCGTGCCGAACTGGCGACTGGTGCGCGAGGGCGTGCCGGTCTTCTGACCCGTACCACGTCGACGGGTCGCGGGCCCGACGCCCCGCGACCCGTCGACGTGAGGTTGGTCCGGCCGGTGGCCGGGCTCAATCGGCCGGCTGCCGCAGCGGGGGCAGGCGATCCAGCAGCGCCAGAGCGGCTCGGACCGGCACGCGGGTCAGCGTCCGGTCGAAGCCGGCCCGGCCCTGGCAGAACCGCACGAACATCCGCCAGCCGGCCGGGGTGGCCAGCAGGGCGTGGAAGACGTCGGGCCGGCGTTCGAAGACCTCCAACAGGCGATGCCCGGCCCGCATCGACGGCACCAGCCGCTCGCGCACGTCCCGTTCGTAGTGCCCCGGGTCGCCGGCGGCGACCGCCGCACCGGCGAGCGCCCCGGACCGCAGGGCGTAACTGATCCCCTCCCGGCTCCACGGTTCCAGCAGGCCCGCCGCGTCCCCGGCGACCAGCACCCGTCCCCGGCGCAGCGGGGAGTCGTCGGCCCGGCACCGGGTCAGGTGCCCCGAGTCGTGCTCCGGCTCCATCTCCGACAGGCCCAGCCGGTCGAGGAAGCGGCGCAGGTACGCCCGGGTGCGGTCACCCTCGCCCCGGGCGGCGATCACCCCGACCGTCAGCGACGCGCCCTTGGGGAACACCCAGGCGTAGGAGCCGGGGATGGCGCCCCAGTCCAGCAGCAGCCGGCCCTGCCAGCGCCGCTGCACAGCGGACGGGACCGGCACTTCCCGCTCCAGGCCCAGGTCCACCTGCCGGAACCGGACACCCACGTGCCGGGCGGTGACCCCCGAGGAGCCGTCCGCCCCGACCACCGTCCGGGCCGCCACGGTGGTGCCGTCGGCCAGGCGTACGCGTACCCCGTCGGGGTCCTGCTCCACACCGCGGACCGCGACGCCCTCGCGCAGCTCGGCCCCGGCGGCGACCGCGGCGGCACGCAACCGGTCGTCGAACTCCTCCCGGCGCACCATCGCCACCAGCGGGGTGCGGTGGCGGCGGGTGAAGGCGCGTCGCCCGTCCCGGGTGAACGTCACCCGGTCCACCCGGTCGTGCGCCGGAACCTCGATCCGGCCGGCGACCTCCGACAGGGAGGTACCGATCAGACCCCCTCCGCAGGTCTTGTAGCGGGGGTGCGTGGCCCGGTCCAGCACCAGCGTCCGCACGCCCGCCGCGGCGGCGACCCGGGCGGCGGTCAGCCCGGCCGGGCCCGCGCCGACGACGACGAGATCCCAGATGATCACGGGTCCACCCTAGGGCACCGCGCGTGGCCCGGCGGGACACGACCGCCCGAACGGATGGGCATTGTCGGTCACCCGGCGGGTAAGCCGCGGTACCCAGACCGCCCGGGCGACGGGCGGGTCACGGCGAGGAGGTCACCATGCAGCAGGTGCGTCTGTCGGAGGCCGAGGAACGGGTGTACGACGCGGTGGCGGCGTTGGAGTCGCGCGGTCAGGTGCCGTACCCGGCCCTGATCGCCGAGGAGGCGGGGATGGCGGAGGAGCAGGTGCACCAGCCCCTGCACCTGCTCACCGAGAAGAACCTGCTGCACCGGGAGGACTCGCCGATGGCCGGGCTGGACTTCGGTCCCCGGTGGTGCGCCCGCCAGCTGGCGTGAGCCGCCGCGGTGCCCGGGTCGCGGGCGGCCATGCCTGACCGACCGTCGGTGGCCGGCGCGACGGGTGACCGACGTCGGTGGCAGGCTCTCGGCGTCGCCCTGGTGGCGGCGTTCATGACGCTGCTGGACGTCAGCATCGTCAACGTCGCCGTCCCGTCCCTGCAACGGTCGTTGCACGCCAGTTCCAGCGACCTGCAGTGGGTGCTATCCGGGTACGCGCTGACGTTCGGGCTGGTCCTGGTGCCGGCCGGCCGGTTCGGTGACGCCCACGGGCGACGCACGGCGTTCGTGGTGGGCGTCGCCCTGTTCACGCTCACCAGCACGCTGGCCGGTCTGGCCAACTCCCCCGGCTGGCTGGTGGCTGCCCGGCTGCTCCAGGGAACCGCCGCCGGGATCGTCAACCCGCAGGTCACCGGCCTGATCCAGCAGCTGTTCCGGGACGCCGAACGGGGCCGCGCGTTCGGTTTGCTCGGCGCGACCATCGGCGTCTCCACCGCGGTCGGCCCCCTGCTGGGCGGGCTGCTGATCGCCCTCGGCGGCGCCGATCACGGCTGGCGGTGGGTCTTCTTCGTCAACATTCCGGTGGGGATTGTCGGGGTGCTGCTCGGTTGGCGGCTGCTGCCGGCGCGTCCCACCGGGCTACCGGACCGACACCGCTTCGACCTGACCGGGGTGCTGCTGCTCGGTGCGGGGGTCCTGCTTCTGCTGCTGCCGCTGGTGCAACGCGAGCACTGGCACAGCCCGTGGCGGTGGGCGCTGATCCCGACGGGGATCCTCGTCCTGGCCGGTTTCGCCAGGTGGGAACGCCGGTACGCCGGGCGTGGGCGGGTCCCGTTGTTCGACCTGCGACTGTTCGGGCTGCGCTCGTACACCCTCGGCGCGCTGCTCGCGCTGGTCTACTTCGGCGGCTTCACCGCGATCTTCTTCGTCTTCACGCTCTACCTGCAGAACGGCCTCGGCTACAGCGCGCTGGTCGCCGGCCTGGCGATCACGCCGTTCGCCCTCGGGTCGGCGCTGGCATCGGCGCTCGGCGGGCGGGTCGTCGACCGGTTCGGCCGGCCGCTGGTCGGCGCCGGACTGGCGGTCGTGCTGCTCGGCCTCGGTGCGGTGGTGCTGGTGCTACGCGGCGACCCAATCGGCGGGGTGCCGCTGCTCACGGCGGTGCCGCTGCTGGCGGCCGGGCTGGGCAGCGGGCTGGTCATCACACCGAACCAGACCCTCACCCTGGCCGAGGTGCCGGTGCCGCAAGCCGGCGGCGCGGCCGGCATGTTGCAGACCGGCCAGCGGATCGGCTCCGCCGCCGGCATCGCCGCGGTCGGGGCGGTGTTCTTCTCGTCGCTGGCCGGCAGTGCCGGTGACTGGGCGGCGGCGCTGCGGCACGCACTGCTGCTGGCGATGGGCTTCGTCGCGCTGGCCCTCTGCGCCGCCCTCCTGGACGTGGCCCTCACCCGCCGGATGGTCCGCACGGACCCGGACGTGGGCGCGACGCGAGCCAGCGGGCAGAGGAAATGACCGGCCGGCCCCCGGCGTGACGGGACCGGCCGGTCATTCGATCCGGGAGGTCACCACAGCTGCTGGACGATGTCCGCCGCCTGCTCCTCCCACTGCGCGTACGCGTACGGGAACGCCGAGACCTGTACGGTCTGCGCCGCCGTGGTCAGCGGCAACTCCTGCCAGCCGGGCACGTTCTTCAGCGCCTCGAAGAACGCCTGGGAGGCGTACTCGGGGTCGGTGACCTGGTCGGGCGTGCCCCAACCCGACGACGGACGCTGCTGGAACAGGCCCTGCGAGTCGTGGTCGTTGTACGCGCCCAGGTGGCCGAGGTTGTAGAGCTTGGACTCCTGCAGCGAGGTGGCGATACCGATCACCGCGCCGCGCTTGCCCACACCGGTCTTCTTGGCCTCCTCGATGATGGCCCTGGCGTTGGCGAGTTGGGCGTCGTCCAGCGGAATGCGGGACTGGGCGCCCTCCACGCCGTGCGGGACGAGTTCATCCCGGCCCGGCTTCTCTGCCGGCACCTCAGTGGTCCTGCCGCCGGTGGCCAGGTCGATCGCGGCGACGGCACCCCCGTGTGGGCCGGCGCTGACGGGAGCGGCCACGGCGGCGGGGCCGAACGCCAACCCACCCAGGGCGGCGACACCGGCGATGCTCAGTGCGGTCCTGCGGTTCTTCGCGATGGCCGGGAGCCATCGAGTGAAGTCGTCCTTCACGATGGTTGCCCTTTCGATCGTTCGGTGCGCTGCGGATCGAACGCACCTCGGAGGAACTGCCGGCACCCCCGGGGGTTTGCCTGCCAGCGGTACGGGGGACACAACCAGCTTCGCGTGTCGGCCATTCCGGGAATACTCACTGTCGCTGGCGGCGGCGGCACAGGCACCGGGCAGATCCGGACAGGCCGACCACCGCGGTACGAACCTCAGCCTCGGGGTGCGCCGAACGCCACGAGGACGTGCCAGAGCTGCTTGAGATGCTGCAGCGTCTCGGCCGTCGACCCCCGGTCGGTCCAGCGGCCGGGGTCGCGGACCACCGAAGCGGCGGCCCGACCGATCAGCGCCGCGTCGATCGGCTCGCCGGGCCCGGCGAACTCGGCGTGCACCCGGACCGCCAGAGGTGGGATGGCCGGCCCGCGGAAGTCAGGATCGACCGCGTCGACCGGCAGCACGAAGCCGCCGTGAAAGAGCAGTGCGACACCGCTCCGCCGAGCGAGCCTGGCAAGCACCTGCCCGGTGCCGGTTCCCGCGAACGAGGGGTCGACCACGATGGCCTCGACATCGCGGGCCAGGTCGACACCCCCGTGGATCTGCGCCTCCACGTAGTCGTCGAGCGCGCGGCCGGCTGCGCCTGGCCGCCACACCGCCTGTTCCCGGCGGTCCAGCAGGGTGGCGACCAACCGGGCGGTGTCCATCCCCGCGACGCCGAGGCTGACCCCACTTCCGGCGGTGACCGTCAGCAGGGCGGCCAGGATCGGCTCGGGCACGTCCACCGTGCCGAGGTCGGTGGGGCCACGGTGACTGTCGCCGAAGCAGAGCGTGGTACGGGCCAGCACTGCCGGACGCAGCCGCAGGTAGCAGGAGCCGAACCGGGCACAGGCGCCATCCGGATGGTCGAGCAGGTTGAGGCCGCCGTATACCGGCCGGTCGGCGAAGGTCACCCCTGGCCGCTGGTACGCGCCGCCGAAGAGCATCTCCTCCCACCGGTCCCGGTCCCCTCCGGGATACGCGGTCAGCCCGCCGTTGGAGATGCCGGTGACGAACTGGCTGCGGTACACCCCCTCAGCGGCGAGAGCCTGCGCCACCGTACGCCCGTCGGCCAGCAGCCGGTCGGGATGGAAGTTGACGGTCAGCCGCCCCTGCTCGGCGACGGCGGAGATCAGGTGTTCCGGTTCGTACCCGGCGCCGGAGCCGGCCAGGTGCCGGGCGATCACCGCGAGGGCCGCCGGACGGTTTCGTCGCGCCACGGCACGCACGTGCCGCACCGCGGCGGCCTGGGCGGGGGTGAGTACGCAATCGGCGTCCGGCGGCACGTCGAACAGCTTGGATCATGAATTCCGGGGTTGTCCAGGGCATTGCGACGCGGCCGGGCCCGGCCACGGGACGTCAGGCCCGACGCAGGATGATCAGACCGTCGGCATCCAGGTCGAAGCCGGTCCGCGACGGTCGGCCGAGACGGTCGAGCAGGGCCGCCAGCCAGCGAGCCTCGGCGGGTGCCGCCGGCTGTAGGCGCATCCGACGGATCCGGACCGGGACCAGCCGCAGCCGGACCAGCCCGGTCCGGTCGAAGGTGGGCAGATGCAGCAGCCGCAGCCACGGCCGGTACGACTCCTGCCCACCGATCCCCTCGTAGTCGTCCACCAGGTCACCGGCGCCGTAGAGGATCAGCCCGTCCCGGTACGCCTCGATCGGGCGCGGGTGGTGCGACGAGTGCCCGTGCACCAGGCGCACCCCGGCCTGCACCAGCCGGTGCGCGAACCGCACCTGTGCCGCCGGCACGTCGTACCCCCAGTTGGATCCCCAGTGCACGGAGACCACCACCAGGTCGCCCGGCTGGGTCTGGCGGTCGATGCGTGCGGCGAGCGCGTCGGCACACTCCTCGCTCGCCTCCGGCAGGTACGCCACGCCGGCCCGTCGCCGGGTGGCCGCCCAGTGCGGCAGCACCCCAGCCGACGGCATCCCGACCGACCAGAGCACCAGCCGACGACCGCCACCCAGGTCGACGCGGGCCGGGCGCCACGCCTCGGCCTCGTCGCGGCCCGCACCCACCGGCGTGATCCCTGCTCGGCGCAGCCTGTCGACGGTGTCGGCCAACCCGTCCGGCCCGAAGTCGAGGACGTGGTTGTTGGCCAGGACGCAGACGTCGATGCGGGCAGCGGTCAGGCACGTCAGGTTGTCCGGATGCATCCGGTAGTGGATGGCCTTGCCGGGGGCGAAATCGCCCCGGCCGGTCACCGCGGTCTCCAGGTTGACGATCCGCACGTCCGGCCGCTGCTCGTCGAGCAGACGCAGCGCGTCTCCCCACGGCCACCCCGGTGGCACCGGGCGCGGGACCGGTCCCGACACCGACTCGGCCAGCTCCACGTACCGGCGCGCGTCGGTGACCACCTGCTCGCGCAGCTGCGGCGAACCCGGCCGGGGCAGGATCTGGTCCACGCCCCGACCGGTCATCACGTCACCGCTGAGAAAAAGGGTCACCTCGTCACCCGGCACCACCCCCGCATTCCCGGCGGGAGCCGCTTCGCACCTCGTCAGTCCGCCCCGACCGCCGCCGTCCGACCGCCGCCGGCCGGCTCACCGGCCCAGAAGTCGACCAGCAGCCGGTGGAACTCCTCGGCCCGCTCGACCTGCGGCAGGTGCCCGCAGTCGGTGAACAGGTGGGTGCGGGCCCGCGGCAGGCGGGCCCGCGCCGCCTCGAGGTGCCTCGCCGGGAGGATCAGGTCCCGGTCGCCCCAGACGATCAGGGTGGGGATGTCGAGGGCGGCCACCTGGGTCAGCAGCTCCTCGCGCCACTGCGGCCGGACACCCCGGAAGGTGCCGAGATGCCGGCAGGTCTGCAGAATGACCCGTGCCGTGTACGGCTGGCCGGCCACCTCCAGCGCGTGGTCGATCCGCTCCTCGGTGGCGAACGCCGGGTCGCAGAAGAGCATCCGTTCCGTCCGGCGGGCCATCCGGCGACTCGGTCGCAGCAGCAGCCGACCCAGTGGGCGCAGCGTCAGCAGCCGCAGCGCCAGAGCCGCCTCCGGCCCGAAGCCGGCGCTGTTGACCAGCGCGAGGCTGGCCACCCGGGCCGGCTCGGTCGCGGCCAGCCGCATGGCGACCGCCCCGCCGAGGGAGTTGCCGACCAGGTGGGCGGGCTGCTCCACGCCCACCGCGTCGAGGTACTGCCCGACGAACCTGCCCAACGCCGGCAGGGTGCACGGCTCGGCCATCGGCAGCGAACCGCCGTACCCGGGCAGGTCCACGCTGTGCACCCGGAACCGGCGGGCCAGCAGCTCGTGCTGCTCGGTGAAGTCACGCAGGCAACGGCCGAGGCCGTGCAGCAGCAGCACCGGCGGGCCGTCGCCGTCGACGCGGTGCCGGACCCGCCGACCGGCGACGGTCACGTGCCGGGGACGCGGGCGGGCCCCCGCGGTCACGCCTGTTCCCGGGTGGGCAGCGGCGGCGGGACGGCCGGACGGGACGCCACCCGGGCCGGACGGTGCGCCGGCCTCGCCGCCAGCGCGAGCACCCGCCCGTAGCCGACGGGCAGGACCCGGGCCAGCAGGTCGGGCAGCCGCGCCGACCAGCCGATCAGCACCCGGCCGCGACGTCGTGCGACAGCGCGCAGGATCACCTCGGCGGCGGTGGCCGGTGCGATGGACAGCAGCTTCTCGAACTGGCGCAAACTTCGCTCGTACTCCTCGCGGACGACGCCGCTGCCCACCCGGGCGTTGCGGGCGATGGCGGTGGCGATCCCGCCGGGATGTACCGAGGTCACGCCGATGCCGTCGTCGACCAGCTCGTGCCGCAGGGCCTCGGTGAAACCGCGTACGGCGAACTTGCTGGCCGCGTAGGCGGCCTGCCCGGCAGGGGCGATCATCCCGAAGACGCTGGAGACGTTGACCAGGTGCGCGCCGGGCTCGGCCTTCAGCGCCGGCAGCAGCGCGTGGGTCAGGCGTACCACCGCCCGGAGGTTGATGTCGAGCACCCAGTCGAACTCGTCGAGGGTGACCTCATCGAAGCGCCCTCCGAGGGCGACCCCGGCGTTGTTGACGAGCAGTCGTACCCGGGGGTGGGCGGCGCGGATCGCCTCGGCCACCCGGTCCGTCGCGGCCGGGTCGGCCAGGTCGACCACGTGGGTGTGGACCTGCCGGTCCGGGTACGCGGTACGGACCGCCGCCGCCACCGCGGCGAGCCGGTCGGTGTCCCGGTCGAGCAGGACGAGGTGGCTGCCCCGGCGGGCGAGGCCGTGCGCGAGCGCCGCCCCGATCCCGCTGGCGGCGCCGGTGACCACGGCGGTCCCGGCGGCGAAGACGAATGGTCGCACGTGGTCTCCCTGCTGCGCGGGTGGTACGGGGCGGTGGACGGCCGTCGCGTTCAGACGACCGGGTTCGCGGTGGTGCCGGTGCTCGGCAGCGCGGCGGTCGCTCGGGAGAAGCGGACCCCCTCGTCGACGAGCCGACCGTGCCGCATCAGCAGCACGTCCCGGGGATAGTTCTGGTGCAGCCGCCACGGGGCGCGGGAGCCCTGCCTGGGCAGGGTCGCCATGCTGCGCAGCACGTACCCGGAGGTCAGGTCGATCAGCGGGGCCCGTCGCCCGTCGGGCGGGGCCACCGGGGTGACGATCTGGTCGCCGGTGGCGTCCAGATGGCGCAGCAGCCGACAGACGTAGGTGGCGACCAGGTCGGCCTTCAGGGTCCAGGAGGCGTTGGTGTAGCCGATGGTCAGCGCCAGGTTGGGCACGCCGGAGAGCATCATCCCCTTGTACGCCACGGTGCCGGCCAGGTCGACGTCGACGCCGTCCACCGCGACGGTCATCCCGCCGAGAGCGAGCAGGTTGAGCCCGGTGGCGGTGACGACGACGTCGGCGGGCAGCTCCTCACCGCGGGCGAGCCGGACCCCGCGTTCGGTGAAGGTGTCGATGGTGTCGGTGACCACCGACGCCCGCCCGGTTCGCACCGCCTCGAACAGGTCCCCGTCGGGTGCCACGCAGAGCCGCTGGTCCCAGGGGTCGTAGCGGGGTGAGAAGTGCCGGTCCACGTCGTACCCGGCGGGGAGGCGACCCTTCGCGGCCCGACGCAGCAGGCTGCGCACCAGCTTCGGAGCGCGCCGGCTGAGCTGGAAGTTGGCCGTGCCGAGCAGGACGTTCTTCCACCGCACCAGACGGTGGGCGGCGGCTGGTGGCAGCCAGCGGCGCAGCGCGTCGGCCACCACGTCCCGCGACGGCAGCGCGATGACGTACGTGGGTGAGCGTTGGAGCATGGTGACGTGTGCGGCCCGCCGCGCCATCGCCGGCACCAGGGTCACCGCGGTGGCACCGCTGCCGATCACCACGACCCGTTTGCCGGTGTGGTCGAACCCGTCCGGCCAGTGTTGGGGGTGGATCACCTCGCCGGCGAACCGGTCGACGCCGGGCAGGTCGGGGGTGTAGCCGGCGTCGTAGCGGTAGTAGCCGGTGCAGACGAACAGGAAGGAGCAGGTGAGGACGATGTCCTGGCCGTTGTCGACGCGGTGCGCGTGCACCGTCCAGCGGGCGGTGGCGCTGTCCCACTCGGCGCGCACGACCCGGTGGTGGAAACGGATGTGCTCCTCGACACCGTACTCGCGGGCCGTGTCCCGGACGTAGTCACGGATGGAGTCGCCGTCGGCGATCGCCTTCGGGTCGGTCCACGGTTTGAAGGAGTAGCCGAGGGTGAACATGTCCGAGTCGGAGCGGATCCCGGGGTAGCGGAACAGGTCCCAGGTGCCGCCGATCGCACCGCGGGCCTCCAGCACCGCGTACGTCTTGCCGGGACAGTCGCGGCGCAGGTGGCAGGCCGCGCCGACGCCGGACAGGCCGGCGCCGACGATGAGCACATCGACGTGGTCGCGGGCCATGGCGTCTCCCGGGGCAGGCAGTGGACGACACTATCCACCGTCGTCGACGGCCGTCAACGGTGCCCGCCGGCTGTCGACAGGGAACGCAGGGCCGTACCGACGGTGCCGATTCCCTCCTCGATCTCCCCGCCGGTGACGGCGGCGTAACCGAGCACCAGTCCGGCCGGGTACGGGCGTTGGGCGTGCCAGGACAGCGGCTGGGTCTTCACCCCCCGGCGCAACGCCTCCGTGGCGAGCGTGACGTCGCAACCGACCCCCGCGAAGGTCACCGTCAGATGCAGCCCGGCCGCCGCGCCGTGCACGGTGGCCCCCGGCAGGTGCCGGCCGATCGCCCGGATCATCGCATCCCGGCGGCGCACGTGTCGGCGACGCAGCAGACGCAGGTGCCGGTCCAGATCGCCGGAGGTCATCAGCTCGGCCAGTACCAGCTGTGGCAGGACGGCGTTGCCCAGGTCGGCCATCCGCTTCGCGGCCACCAGCGCATCTCGGTACCGCGGCGGCGCGAGCACCCAGCCCACCCGCATGGCCGGGGCGAGCAGTTTGGAGACGCTGCCGGTGTAGCAGATCCGCCCCGGCAGGCTGGCGCGCAGGGCGGGCACGGGCGGCCGGTCGTAGCGGTGCTCGGCGTCGTAGTCGTCCTCCACGACCAGACCGCCGTCGCGGGCCCAGTCGAGCAGCTGCCGTCGCCGGTCACCGTGCAGCACCACCCCGGTGGGGAACTGGTGCGCCGGGGTGAGCATCACCGCCGGATGCCCGGCGGCGACCAGTTCGTCGACCCGCAGCCCGTGCTCGTCGACGGTCACCGGCGGGGTGTCCAGCCGCCAGTTGAGCAGATGCTGGCGGACGCCGAGCGAACCCGGATCCTCGACCGCGACGGTGTGCACACCATCGGCGCACAGGACCTGGGCGAGCAGGCCGAGCGCCTGGGACACACCGGTGACGACCAGCACCTCGTCCGGGTCGGCACGGATGCCACGGTTGCGGGCAAGCCACCGGGAGACCGCGGCCCGCAGTGCGGGAGCGCCCCGCGCGTCGCCGTAGCCGAGGGCGGCGGCGTCGAGGTGCCGCAGCACCGTGCGTTCGGCCCGCAGCCACGCCGCACGCGGAAAGGCCGCCAGGTCGGGTACGCCCGGCGACAGGTCGATCCGGGCCGGGGCGGCGCGGAGCGTGTCGAAGATATCGGTGCCGGGTTCGAACCCGAAGACCGCTTCCGGCGCGGGCGGGTCGGGTACGGCCGGGGTCGGCGAAACAACGGCCGGGACGGCGACGACGACGGTGCCGGCACGGCCCCGTCCGACGACCTGCCCCTCCTCGGCCAGCCGCTGGTACGCCTCGGTGACCACGCCCCGGGAGACCCCGAGTTCGTCGGCGAGCACCCGGCTGGCCGGCAGCCGACAGCCGAGCGGGATGCGCCCGTCGGCGATCGCGACGCGCAGCCGGTCCGCCAGCCAGCCGGCCCTGCCGCCCGGTGGAGCGGTACCGACGTCGAGCTGGAGGAAATCCGAACCGGCCGTTATGGACCCCTCTATCGGGTGCTTTTTGGCTCTGGGCACCGGACCATTGTGGCAGCAGGGTGGAGGGCGTGAGCATGTCGTTCCTGCTGGCCACACTGGTGGTGGCCGCTACCCCCGGCACCGGGGTCGTCTACACCCTCTCCGCCGCGCTGTCGCGAGGGCGGCGGGCCGGGCTGATCGCCGCCGTCGGCTGCACGCTGGCGCTGGTGCCGCACCTGGTGGCCGTGGGCACCGGTCTGGCCGCGCTGATGCACACCAGCCCCACCGCGTTCGACGTGGTGCGGTACCTGGGCGTCGGCTACCTGCTGTACCTGGCCTGGGTCACCGCGCGGGACCGCTCCGGGTTCGCCACCGCCGCCGATCCGGTCGCCCGCCCGGCCCGCCAGGTGATCATCTCGGCGGTGCTCGTCAACCTGCTCAACCCGAAGCCGATGCTGTTCCTGCTGGCGTTCCTGCCGCAGTTCGTTCCCACCGACGCGCCGGACAGCACCGGGCAGATGCTGCTGCACGGTGCGGTGTTCATGCTCGTCACGCTCGTGGTGTTCGCCGCGTACGGCATCCTCGCCGGCGTGATGCGGGAACGGGTGCTGGCCCGCGCCCGGCTGACCAAGCGGATACGCCACGCCTTCGCCGGGTCGTTCGTCGTGCTCGGGCTGTCCCTGCTGTTCTCCGGAAGATAGGACCACCGATGCGTTTCCAGCATTCCGCAGCCGTCCGGTCGGCGCACCCCACCCTGGTGGCCGCCGCGCTGAGCGCCGACGGGCTGGCTCCGGACGCCGATGTGGCGGAGCCGGTGGCGCACCTCGTCGCCACGGCCCGCCACCGGCTGGCGGCCGGCCCCGAGAGCGGACTTCGCGAGATCCGGGCCTGGCGGCGGGCGTTCGCCGCGACCGGGCTGCCACCGACCCGGTACCGGTGCGCGGCCGAGTCGCTGCTTCGCCGGCTGCGCCGCGACGGGGATCTGCCCCGACTGCACCCTCTCGTCGACCTCTGCAACGCCGTCTCGGTCGCGTACGCGATCCCCGTCGCGGTGCTCGACCGGGAGCGGATCGACGGTGACCTGGAGGTGCGGTCCGCCACCGGCGCCGAGGAGTACGTGACGCTGGCCGGCGGCGTGGAGTACCCGGAGCCCGGGGAGCTGATCTTCGCCGACGGTTCCGGCCGGGCCCACTCGCGGCGCTGGACACACCGGCAGAGCGGGTGGTCGGCGGTACGTCACGACACCCGGCGCGTGCTGGTGGTGGTGGAGGCGCTGCACGAGGGGGCCGGCGACGACGTACCGGCCCTGCTGGACACCCTGATCGGCGAGTTGGCCGAGCGGTGGAAGGTCGACGCGCGGGGCGCCGTGTTGACCGCCGACGCGCCAACCTTCGACGTACCGTCCTGAGCCGGCGGTTCGACATCGAGATGCCGGGCCGGGGCGGCATGATCGGGGCATGGACCGAGGGCACCGCACGGTCGCGCACACCGCCGACGTACGAATCGAGGCATGGGCGCCGGACCGGGACGGTTGCCTGGCCGAGGCGGTCGCCGCGCTGGTGGCGACCTTCGCCGACACCGACGCGGTGCCCGCCACCGGCGAGACCACCTTCGAGTTGCCTGTCGGCGACAACGACGAACTGCTGGTCGGTCTCCTCGACGAGGTCATCTTCCGGTTGGAGACCGAGGGCACACTGCCGCTGGTGACCGAGGCGCAACCCGCCGACGGAGGACTGCGGGTGCGGTGGCGCACGGTGGACGCCGACGCGGTGGAGCTGGTGGGGGCGGTGCCGAAGGCGGTCAGCCTGCACGCGCTGCGCTTCGACCGGGACGCGACCGGATGGCGGTGCGCGGTGACCGTCGACGTGTGAGCACCGGCCCCGGACGCCGGCTCAGCCCTTGACCACGCCGATCGGGACCAGCCGGGCCACCCGCCGGCACAGCCCGGCACCCTCGGTCGCCTCGATCACCGCCGTGATGTCCTTGTACGCCTCCGGCATCTCCTCGGCCAGGCCGCGCCGCGACGCGCCCCGTACGGCGATGTCGCGGGCCTGCATCTCCCGGCGCGGATCGTGGCCACGCGCCGCCCGGGTGGCCTGCCGGCGGCTGCGGACGCGACCCGCGCCGTGGCAGGTGGAGGCGAAGGCCGGCGCCCCGGGCACCCCGACCAGGACGTACGACGGGGTGCCCATCGAGCCGGGGATGAGCACCGGCTGGCCGACGGGACGCAGGTCGTCGGGAAGCTCCGGATGGCCGGCCGGCAGGGCATGGGTGGCGCCCTTGCGGTGCACGCAGAGCCGGCGCAGCACGCCGTCCACCTCGTGTTCCTCGATCTTGGCGAGGTTGTGCGAGACGTCGTACACCAGGTCCAAAGCGCGGCCGGTGCGGTCGGCGAAGACCCGGCGGGCCGACTCGGCCAGCAGTTGCCGGTTGGCCCGGGCGTAGTTGGCGGCGGCGGCCATCGCGCCGAGATAGGCACGGCCCTCGGGCGACACCACCGGGGCGCAGGCCAGTTGCCGGTCGGGCACCTCGATGCCGTACCGGGGCATGGCCCTCTCCATGGCCCGTACGTGATCGGTGCAGACCTGGTGGCCCAGCCCCCGCGAACCAGAGTGGATCATGACGCAGATCTGGCCGTGCCGCAGCCCGAAGACCTCCGCCACCGCCCGGTCGTAAACCTCGTCGACGGCCTGCACCTCGAGGAAGTGGTTGCCGGAGCCGAGACTGCCCACCTGCTGCTGGCCGCGCTGCACGGCCCGTTCGCTCACCTGCGCCGGGTCGGCGTCGGCCACGGCCCCGCCGTCCTCGCACCGTGCCAGATCCCGCGCGGTGCCGTGACCCCGGTCCACGGCGTACCGGGAGCCGCCGCGCAGCACCGCGTCGAGTTCGGCCCGGTCGGCGAGCTGCCACACCGCGCCCCGGCCCATCCCCCGGGGCGTACCGGCACCCAGCCCGTCCATCACCGACTCCAGGACGCCGTCCAACTCGCCCCGGTCCAGGTCCACGGCGAGCAACCGCACCCCGCAGGAGATGTCGAATCCGACACCGCCGGGCGACACCACCCCGCCATCGGCCGGGTCGGTGGCCGCCACCCCACCGATCGGAAAGCCGTACCCCCAGTGCACGTCCGGCATGGCGTACGCGGCGCCGACGATGCCGGGCAGCGTGGCCACGTTCGCCACCTGCTCCAGCGACCGATCCCCCGCCACGTCCGGCAACAGCGACCGGGACGCGAACACGGTTCCGGGTACCCGCATCGGATCGTGCCGGTCGATGCGGAACCGGTAGGGCGCCTCCTCGACCAGCTCCATCCCCCGCACCTACCCACCGCACCCGACGGCACACCTGCCACGATTGGCGTGACCACGCCCGGGTAGTGCGCAACCATGCCTGAACGACACGAGAGCTACCCGACAATCGCCATCATCACCGGCGCCGACTCCGGCATCGGCAAGGCCTGCGCCGTCGCGCTCGCCGAGGCGGGCTTCGACATCGGCATCACCTGGCACACCGACCGTGACGGCGCGCGACGCACCGCCGAGGAGGTACACGCCACCGGCCGCCGCTGCGAGGTCGCCGAGCTGGACCTGACCCGACTGCCCGAGGCCGCCACCGTCGTCGACGAGCTGGCCGACCGGCTGGGCGGCGTAGGGGTCTTGGTCAACAACGCCGGTACGGGGGCGTCCGTCCCGTTCGTCGACACCGGCTGGGAGCAGTGGCGGGAGGTGCTCGCGGTGGACCTGGACGGGCCATTCCTGTGCGGGCAGCGGGCCGCGCGGCGGATGCGGGCCGCCGGGCGGGGTGGCCGGATCATCAACATCACCAGCGTGCACGAGCACGCGCCCCGGGTCGGCTCCGCCGCGTACTGCGCGGCCAAGGGCGGGCTGGGGCTGCTGACCCGGGTGATGGCGCAGGAGTTGGCCGCCGACGGCATCACCGTCAACGCGGTGGCACCCGGGGAGATCAGCACCCCGATGACCGGGCAGGAGGACGTCGACCCGTTCACCCAGCAGCGGCCGGGCGTGCCGGTGGGCCGCCCGGGTGACGCGCGGGAGGTAGCCGCGGTGGTGGCGCTGCTCGCCTCCCCCGCCGCCGCGTACGTCACCGGGGCGTCCTGGCCGGTCGACGGCGGGATGCTGCTCATGGGCCCGCAGGCGGGTTCGCACCTGCCGTCGGACGACTGGCGATCGGTGTGACACCCGTCGGCACGGTGCCCGACTCCTGAGGCGTCCGAGCGCCGCGGCCGCACCCGGGCAGCGGCGTCGTGTCCCCCTCGCGACGGGCCGGGCACAATAGGGTCCGGCCCGCGACGGACGGAGCCGCACATAGACCAGCCGGGAGCTCCCACCCGTGTCGCCACCGCCAACCCCGGACGAGCTGCACGCCGACTGCGCCCGCTGCGTCGGCCTGTGCTGCGTGGCCCCCGCCTTCGCCGCCTCCACCGACTTCGCCATCGACAAGTCCGCCGGCCAACCCTGCCCCAACCTGCGCCCGGACTCCCGCTGCGGCATCCACGACCGGCTACGCGAACACGGCTTCCCCGGCTGCACCGTCTTCGACTGCTTCGGCGCCGGCCAGCGGATCACCCAGCACACCTTCGGCGGGCAGGACTGGCGCACCGACCCCGGCACCGCCGCCGCCATGTTCGCCGCGTTCACGGTCGCCCGACCGCTGCACGAACTGCTCTGGTACCTCACCGAGGCGCTGGCGCTCACCCCGACCGGGGCACTACGCGACGACCTGTCCACCGCCATCGAGCAGACCCGGCGACTGACCGCCGGCGACGTCGACCACCTGCCGGCGGTCGACGTCGACGCTCACCGGGCGCAGGTCAACCCACTGCTGATCCGGGCCAGCGAGCAGGCCCGCCACGAACACCGCGGCCCCGACCACCGGGGCGCCATGCTGCTCGGCGCGGACCTGCGACAGGCGGACCTGACCGGGGCGAACCTGCGGGGCGCCTGCCTGGTCGGAGCGGACCTGCGCGGCGTACGGCTGCGGGCCGCCGACCTCACCGGCGCGGACCTGCGCGGAGCCGACCTGCGCGGGGCCGACCTGCGCGACACGCTTTTCCTGCACCAGTCCCAACTCGACGCCGCCCGCGGCGACCGGACCACCCGACTGTCGGCGGCACTGCGCCACCCCGGCCACTGGTCCGGACTGACTCTCACCCCGGCCCGCCGGCCCGGCCGAACCCGCCCGGCGGCCCGCCGCCACCGGTGACGGGTTTGCCCGCCGACCAGACGGGCAGGTAGGTCGACATGACCAACGAACAGCGCACCGACCTGGCCAGCACCGACGAGCCGGACGGCACCCCGGCGTACGAGGCGTCACTGCGCCCGCCGGGCGACTCCCTGCGCGGCACCGACGACACCGGCGACGACTTCGCCGACCTGCCCGCCGATGAGCACCTGTCGGCCCGGGAGACCAGCCGCGCCGGCTACGACGTCGACGCCGTCTCCGGGGCGGCCGACCCCGCCCAGCGGGACGCGGTCAACCCCGCCAGCGAGGTGTAGCGCAGCCGGTCACCGGACGGTCGCGGCAGCGCCGAGCGCGGCCCGCGCCTCGGTCATCCCCCGGTTGGCCAGCGCGTCGGCCCGCTCGTTCTCCGGATGGCCGTTGTGTCCCTTCACCCACAGCCAGGTCACCTCGTGCCGGCCACAGGCGGCCTCCAGCCGCTGCCACAGGTCGGCGTTCTTGACCGGCTGCTTCGCCGCGGTCAGCCAGCCGTTGCGTTTCCACCCGGCCAGCCAGCCGGTGATGCCGTTACGCACGTACGTGCTGTCGGTGTGCACCCGCACGGCGGCCGGCCGGGTCAGCGCCTCCAACGCCTGGATCGCGGCGGTGAGCTCCATCCGGTTGTTGGTGGTGGGGGTCGCTTCCCCGCCGCACAGTTCCCGCTCGTGCTCGCCGTAGCGCAGCACCACACCCCAACCACCCGGCCCGGGATTGCCGCTGCACGCCCCGTCGGTCCAGATCTCCACAACCCTGCTGCCCGCCGCGTCCACCACGCCCCGAACCTACCGCCCCGCCCCACCGTTCTGATCACCAACCGGCCGCCCGTCGTTTCCAGCCCGGACGAGGTCGAACCCGTCCGGCGAAGCGGGGTCAATCCCCGGAAGACAGCTCGGAGACGACGCCTCGGTACCGCACAATGGGGTGGTCCCAACGCAGAGTGGCCGTACATGGCGCGGTATCGGTGCGACGCACGGATACCGCGAAGGTCTTCGCCTGGGGCGGGGCCGCGTGCGGCCCGTCGCGTCGGCTCCCGGTGGCCCGGACCTCTACCGACCGCATCAGCCGGCCGTCAATGACCATCCGCCACTCGAAGACGGCGTCGGCGCCGCCCTCCGACCGGCCGATGGTGAACCCGCCATCCACCCCACGCAACCGCATGACCCGCTGCCTGCCCGGCAGGGCGAAGGTGGTGCTGGCCCGGCCGCCAGGGCCGATCTGCCACTGGTAGCCGGTGTGCTCGTAGCAACGTGCGTTGCCGCCACCGGCGGTACAGCTCGGCACCAGGATGGATTCCGGCCGGTCTCCCGGAGCGATAGACGGGAGGCAACGGTCCCGCGGAGATCATGAACAGCACCATGAACAGCAGGACCACCGCCGCCACGCAGAGGCGGACCCGCTGCCGGTGCAGCGTCGATCGGTGCGCATCCGGCTTCGTCTCCGCCGGAAGCACGGCGGATCGACTCGCCTCACCGGCCAGGTACTCCTGCAGGATCAGGTGCCGGAACTGGTAGCGCGCACCCGACTGACGTAGCACTCCCCTGCGGTGAGCGTCATCGAGAAATCGGGCCAGCCGAAACGGCAACCGGCCGGTGGCACCCAACCAGACCCGGACGACCAGGAACGAACCCCACGTGTGGTCGAGCGTGGTGGCCAGGGCGTATGCCGATCCGAACACACCGACGACGAGGGCCGCGTAGACGAGTCCCAGGCCCAGGCCGACCACAACCGCGGGCGCCACCGACCGCCGGCTACGTCAAACCCGGCAACTGCTTCGTGAACGACGAACGGGCCGAGCCGGCCCGCTGCCGGCGGCGGTCCCCGGCGAGGTGCTCAGGACCGGAACAGCCGGGCCCGCAGCCGGCCGGCGGCGTCACCGACGGCGGCCGAGGCCATCGGCAGCAGCGGACTGGATGCCATCACCGCCAGGTCCTCCACCGGGCGGGTGTCGCCGTCGAGGAAGCGCAGCACCCGCCGCGGCGGGTTGCGGTCGAACAACCGGCCGAAGAACTCCGGGCCGCCCACCCTCCCGGTGTCCAGTGCCCGCAACGCCACCCCGTCCATCCACCGGTGCCGACCCGGGTACGCCGGGCGGGGCACCGGGGGCCGGCCGGCGACGAGCGCCCCAGCCACCTGCGCGGCCTGCCGGCGCATCGCCGAGAAGGTGAACCCGGTCGACGGCCGGGTCGCCCCGCCGGCCGTGCCGAGGCGCACCACCCGCGCCGACGGCCGACGCGAGAAGGGTGCGTCGGTCATCGGAATCATCCCCTGCTCCACCTCCCGCACCATCGACCGGGTCGGGTCGACCCCGAGCCGGCCGGTGTAGTCGCGCAGCGCCGCGTCGTACGCCGCGTCGTCGATCAGCGCGGGTGCGAACTCGGTGTACTCCACCAGGGCGTACCGGTCGCTGACCGGCAGCACGTACCCGAAGGAGACCCCCCGGGCCGGCTGCGGGGTGCGGAAGTCCATCAGCACCGCCCGGTCCGGGTCGAACACCGGCACGGCCGACTCCACCCACCAGCCCCGGAAGTGCTGCCACCACGTGGTGCGCCCCCGCCGCCGCGGCGGTGCCGGCCGGGAGTCCAGCACCCAGCCGGCCCGCACCAGCGCCCGGCCGTCGGTGTCGCGCACGGTCACCCCGGTGCCGTCGTCGTCGAGCGTGCCGGCCGCCGCCGTGAACCGGATGACACCGAGCCGCCGCTCCGCCTCGGCGGCCCGCGCGTACAGCGGCGCGGAACGCAGCATCGCGTACCGCAGCGGCGTCAGGTCCAGCACCCGTCGTCGCTGCGGCGTGGTCACCTCCACCTGCCGCCACGTGGCGCTGAGCAGCGGCGCCACCTCGGCATCGGGTACGCCCCAGAACGCCCAGGTACGGTCCTGGCCCTGCTTGCGGACCGGGTCGACCACCGCGATCCGCAGCCCGGTCAGGTGCTGCCGGTCCAGCGCGTCCAACACCAGGCAACCCGCACCACCGCCGCCGACGAGGGCCAGGTCGACGATCTCCACCGGCCCACCCTGCCACACCCGACTGCGGTCCGACCGCCGCCCGGCGGACCCGGCCGGAGCTACGGTCGTAACCGAAGCCGGCTGAGGGAGGCACTGTGGGCGAGGCGCTGCGGGTGGGGCTGCTGGGGTACGGAACCGCGGGCCGGGTGTTCCACGCCCCGCTGATCGCCGCCGCCCCCGGGCTGCGGCTGCACGCCGTGGTCACCACGAACCCGCAGCGGCGCGAGCAGGTTCGTCGGGAGCACCCCGATGTCCGCCTGGTCGACGACGTCGACCTGCTCTGGCGTACCCCGGAGGCGCTGGACCTGGTCGTGGTGGCCACGCCCAACCGGCACCACGTGCCGATGGCCCGCGCCGCCATCGCGGCCGGCCTGCCCGTCGTGGTGGACAAGCCCCTCGCGACCACCGCCGCCGAGGCCCGCGCGCTGGTCGACGAGGCGGCCCGGCGAAAGGTGCCGTTGACCGTCTTCCAGAACCGCCGCTGGGACGGCGACTTCCGCACCGCCCGGCGGCTGCTCGCCGCCGGCGAGCTGGGCCAGGTGACCCGCTTCGAGTCCCGCTTCGAACGGTGGCGGCCGGCGATCAAGCCCGGCTGGCGGGAGAACGCCGCACCCGACGACGCCGGCGGCGCCCTATACGACCTCGGCGCCCACCTGATCGACCAGGCGGTGCAGCTGTTCGGCCCGGTGTGCAACGTGTACGCCGAGGTGGACCGGCGCCGCCCCGGCGCGCGGGTCGACGACGACGCCTTCGTGGCCCTCACCCACGCCGGCGGGGTCCGCTCCCACTTGTGGATGAGCGCGGTCACCGCGCAGCTCGGGCCCCGGCTGCGGATCCTCGGCGACCGGGCCGCGTACACCACGTACGGGCTGGACGTGCAGGAGGCGGCGCTACGTGCCGGGGGCCGGCCGGGCAGCCCCGGCTGGGGCGAGGTCACCCCCGAGCGGTACGGCCGCCTCGGCGTCGACGGCGACCTGCGCGCCGTACCCACCGAGCCCGGCCGCTACCAGGACTTCTACCCGCAGGTGGTGGCGGCGCTGCGCGGCGAGGGGCCGATGCCGGTCGACCCGGCCGACGCGGCGACCACCGTGGCGCTGATCGAGCTGGCTCACCGCTGCGCCGCCGAGGGCGTGGTGCTTCCCGTCGACATCTGAGGTGAGGGACCGTGCTGTGCACACCCGCTCCCTTCTTCGTCGATGCTCCGCCTCACACCCTGTAAAGCATCCTAGGAGGCCAGCCGACTTGCCTGACCAGGTCGGGCAAGTCCCCCGTCGCCGGGCAGAGGGAAAAGACGTGACGGCAACGAAGATTTCTCATTTGCCCCGAGCCCGGGGCCCATCCCTCCTAGTGTTGGCCACACCGGTGCTAGTTACGGAGTTGGCCACCCGAACGACGTCCCACGCAGACAGCGGACGAAAAGTGAGGGAACACGCGTATGAAGGCACAGACAGTTCTCGTATCGGCAACGCTCGGCGTGGGACTCGGCACGCTCCTCCTGCCGGCCGCCGCGCTCGCGGAGACGACCGTGTCACCGTCCACCACCCCCGTCGGCGGCACCGTCGTGCTCACCGCGAGGGGTTGCAACCCGAAGACCGGCGACGCCCTCTTCCGCGTCACCGGACCGAACCGGGACCAGAACGTCCGATCCACCACGGCCGCCGCCGGCGGCGGGCTCAGCGCGGAACTCTTCACCGCCGGTTTCACCCTCGGCACCTACACGGTCACCGCCACCTGCGGTGACGGCAGCTCCGCCGGCAGCGCCACCTTCACCGTGACCCCGATCGGCGGCGCCCCCGCCGGCGGTGGTGGCGGAGACGACGGCACCGCCGGCCTGCTGGCCACCGGTGGCGCGCTGGCCGGCGCCGCCGCGCTCGGCGCCACCGTCCTGCTGCGCCGACGGCAGCGGGCGGCCACCGTCGGCTGACGCCGCCACCACACCATCCCTCGGAACGGGTGCCCGCACCGGTACGAACCGGACGGGCACCCGGACCACATCGCCGTCGGGGAGGTGAGGCGATGGCATTCACCCGAACCCGGGGCGCGGCGGCCGCGGTGACGCTCGCCGGCACGGCCGGCATCAGCCTGATCGTCGCGGGCCTCGCCGCCGGCCCGGCGGGACCACCGCAGCCCGAAGCGGGCAGCCACGGCGCGGAACAACACCACCGCTCGCCGGGGCCCGTGCTGCCCCGCTCCGCGCCCCTGCGCATCGACATTCCCGCCATCGACGTACACGCCGAACTGGTGCCGGTCGCCGGCGACCCGCACGGCATCCTGGAGGTGCCACCACTGGACCGACCCACCGTCGCCGGCTGGTACCGGCCGGGAGCCAGCCCCGGCGAGGCCGGCAACGCGGTCGTCGTCGGCCACGTCGACACCCGGCACGGACCGGCGGTCTTCTTCGACCTCGGCCGGCTGCGTCCCGGCGACACCGTCCGGATCAGCCGTGCCGACGGGCGGGTGGTGACGTTCGCGGTCGACGGCGTCGGGGCGTACCCGAAGGGGAACTTCCCCACCACCCTGGTCTACGGCCCGGGCGGCCCGGGCGCGGCGCTGCGCCTGGTCACCTGCGGTGGGCGCTTCGACGAGCGCTCCCGCGACTACTCCCACAACATCGTGGTACGCGCCAGCGCCGTGCGCTGACCGCCTCCGTGCCACCGCCACCCGCCGCCGTACTACGGTGATCCCTCGGCGCGGCGAGGCGGAGGTGGACGGTGGGGCGGCGAAGGGTGACGCACCGGTTGCTCCCGGGGCTGGACTCACTGGTCGGGCGGCTACTCGGACGCCCTGACGAGTCACCGCGGCAGGCGCCCCGGCGGGCGAACCCGGACGCGGTGGTCGACTGCGCCGTGTACGCCAACGGCCGCCGCGAACCGGGCCGCCCGCACTTCGCCGACGCGTACGCCCGCACCCGACAGGACCGCCACACGTTCGTCTGGCTCGGCCTGCACGAGCCGGACGCGGCGGTGATGGCCGCCGTCGGCCAGGTCTTCGGCCTGGACGAGTTGCTCGTGGCGCAGGCCCTCGCCGACGGGCACCGCCCCGCCGTGCAGCGACACGGCGAGGTGACGCTGCTGGTGGCGCGCACCGCCGGGTACGTCGCGCACGGCGAACTGACCGCCAGCTCCGAGGTGGTCGACACCGGAGACGTGCTGGTCGTCCTCGGCGACCGGTTCGTCGTCACCGTCCGGCACGGGGCCGCCGGTGCGCTGAGCACCGTCCGGGACGGCATCCAGCGCCGCCCGAGCGTGCTGGCCCAGGGCCCGTGGGCGGTGGCGTACGCGGTCACCGAACGGATGGTGGACCTCTACCTGGAGGTCGCCGCCCACCTGGAGCACGACCTGGAACGGGTGGAGGAGAGCGTCTTCGCCCCCGATCGACACGCCGACATCCAGCACATCTACCAGCTCAAGCGGGAGGTGGTGGAGTTCCGGCGGGCGGTGCTGCCGCTGGCCGAGCCGATGCGCGCCCTGGTCGCCGGCGGCGACGGCGGGCCGCCGCCCGGACTGCGCCGGTGGTTCGTCGACGTCGAGGGGCGGCTGGCCCGGGCCGTCGACCGGGTCGCCGCGTACGACGAACTGCTCACCTCGATCGTGCAGTCCCGGCTCGCGCAGCTCGCCGTCGAGCAGAACAACGACATGCGCAAGATCGCGGCGTGGGCGGCGATCGCCGCCGCCCAGACCGCGATCGCCGGCGTGTACGGGATGAACTTCGTGCACATGCCGGAACTGACCTGGACCTACGGTTACCCGGCGGCACTACTGGTGATGGCGACCGCCGCCGTCACCCTGTACCGGCTGTTCCGCCGCTCCGGCTGGCTCTGAGGGCAGGCACGCCGCCCGACGACTGGAGCGCGGTCGCAAGCGACCACCGATGTCCGATTTATCCTTTAAATCCGGTTTCACGGTCGCCCACCCCGCGGCGGAATCGCCACCGCCGACGCGGCGTTGTATCTGGCAGACGCCGGTGCTCTCCCGCCCGGCAGCCGGCCGGAGGCCCGCGGAATGTGGGCCGCACCCGATCGGTTACATCCTCCGGACGCCCCGAGCAGGCCCCGCCGCCCGGAGT
>NZ_SMKF01000048.1 GCF_004348325.1 Micromonospora sp. KC213
CTCCAGGCCGCCCTGCCCGCCCCGGCCGGGTCCGGCCCGGCCACCGACCCGCCCGTCCCGTCGACGGCCAGGGACGGCGACCCGCGCTGGTGGATCGACCGCGACTCCCGGCTACGCCGATGGGAGGGACGGCTACCGGACCGGACGCCGGTCACCGCCGAGTTCGACCACCTCGACCGGCCGGCGTTCTGGCCCGTCGACGCGCTCGGTGGCCGTCCCGGGCTGCCCCGACCGCTGTTCGACCCGGAGGCCGAACGCCTGGCCCGGGTGCCCGCCCGGTTACGGGCCGAGGCCGGTGCCGCCGTCACCGTGACCGCGCCCCTCGGCACCGTCGCCAACCTGCGCGGCTCGGGTTGGCTGAGTTGGACCGGCCGGGCGGCGTATCTGTCGGTGGCCGAACTGGACACCCTCGGCCGGCACACCCTGCTGCACCGCCACCCCGGCGGTTTCGCCCGGATCGAGGTGCCGGTCGGACCGGGCGCGGGCGGCGTCACCGCACCCGCTGCTCCGCCGCTGCCACCCCCGCCCGACACCGGCTGGCGGCGCAGCGTACGCCCCACCGACGACCTGGACCTGCTGGTGGACGCGGCGCTGCGAGCCGCCGCGGCGCCGGTCCGGCCCGGCACCGCGGTGTGGCTGCGAATCGACCAGGTCGGCGGGCGGGTGGTGGACGTCGTCGAGCTACGCGAACAGGGGCTACGTCTGCGGTACTGGCTGGACCGGACGGGACTGCCACGCCGGCTGGAGCTGCGCGCCGGCACCAACGCCTGGGCGCAGCTCGATCTCACCCCGGGCGTCGTGCCCGCCGGGGTCGTGCCACCGCGCCCCGCGGCCCCGGGCACCCGCCCGGGAGCCGGCGACGCCTCCCGTCCCGGCGCACCGGTCCGAGGCCGGTGATCCGGTGACCGTCACCGGTCAGGGTCGCCAACCGGTGCGGGTGGCCCACTCCTCGGCGCGTGGGCGCGCCTCGTCGAACCAGCGGCCCTTCGTCGTGGCGTACTCGCCGTCCTCCGGGGCCCTCGCCGCCCGCTCCCGCTTGAGCAGCAGGTAGGCCGCCCGCTGGTCGGGGTCGGCGCGCAGGTGGTCACGGGTCAGCAGAGCATGCCGCCAGCCGGGCGAGCCGGCCACCCGCAGGTACAGGCTGGCCGGTCGGCCCGGGTCGGCGCTGCCGTGCAGCCGTTCCTCCCACCGCCCGTCGCCGCCCGGCCCGGGCGTGTCCCGCTTGTCAGGCGGTATCCGGGGGAAGCCGGCCTCGGCGAGCCGGTCGGCGAGCGACCCGTCCGCCTCTGCCAGGGAATCCACGGTGAGCTGGATGTCGATCACGTCACGGGCGGCCAGGCCGGGCACGGCGGTCGAACCGATATGGTCCAGCCGGGGGTTCGCCGGGGCGGCGGCGTGCCGGATCCGGGCCGCCAGCCGCGCGTACTGCTCTGCCCAGGTCGGGTTCGGCCCGGTGAGCACCACCCGGTCGGGGCGCACGGCGCGGCGCTGCCGTACGTTGCTTTCGTAGGGCAGCAGCCGGTCCCACCACAGGTGGTCCACCGCCACGTGCAGGTCGTCGACCGTACCGTCGTTGGGCAGGACCACGTCGGCCGCCGCCCGACGCCGGTCGTCGTCGGCCTGGGCCGCGATGCGCCGCCCGGCCTCCGCCGGCGCCATGCCCCGGTCGCGCGCCAACCGCTCCAGTCGGGTCGCCACCGCCGCCTGCACCACCACCACCAGGTGGTACGTCGGGGCGAGCCCCACCTCCACGAGCAACGGAACATCGTTGACCACCACCGCGTCCGGCGGCGCGGCGGCGATCAGCTCGGCGGTACGGGCGCGGACCCGCGGGTGGGTGATCGCCTCCAGCCGGCGTCGTGCGGTCTCGTCACCGAAGACCACCGCGCCCAGCGCCGCGCGGTCCAGCGCACCCCGGGCGTCCAGCACCCGATCCGAGAAGGCGGCGACGATCTCGGCAAGCCCCTCGGTGCCGGGCGCGACCACCTCACGGGCGATCCGGTCGGCGTCGACGACCAGCGCGCCCCGCTCGGCCAGGCGGGCCGCCACCGCACTCTTGCCGGAGCCGATCCCGCCGGTCAGTCCCACCTTCAGCACCGCACCAGTACACCGGATCGTCTCTCGCCCCGCCACCGCACCCCACCCCGGACGGCCTCACCCACCACAGGCGGAAGCCCCGCCCCCGGCGACCCGGTGGAACCGGATCGCGGGGACGGGGCTCGTCAGTGACGGCTCCCCGTCGCTGTGCGGCGTCAGCCACTCAGCGCTGGAGTGTCACAGGGTCACTTGCCGCCGGCGAGCTTCTCCCGCAGCGCGGCGAGCGCCTCGTCGGTGGCCAGCGTGCCGGCCGGCTCCTCGGCCTGGCGGCTCGGCGCCGCGCTGGTCGAGGTGGTGGTGCCGGTGACGGCCGGAGCCGGGTTGGCAGCGGCCTCGGCGTCGGCGGCACGGGAGTTCTGCACCTGCTTGGTGTGCGCCTCCCAGCGCTGGCGTGCCTCGGCGTACTGCTGCTCCCACGCCTCGCGCTGCTTCTCGTACCCCTCGAGCCACTCGCCCGTCTCCGGGTCGAAGCCCTCCGGGTAGATGTAGTTGCCCTCGGCGTCGTAGGTCGCGGCCATGCCGTAGAGGGTCGGGTCGAAGTGCTCCTCGCCCTCGACGAAGCCCTCGTTGGCCTGCTTGAGCGACAGCGAGATGCGGCGGCGCTCCAGGTCGATGTCGATGACCTTGACCATGACCTCGGAGCCGACCTGGACGACCTGCTCCGGGATCTCCACGTGCCGCTCGGCCAGCTCGGAGATGTGGACCAGGCCCTCGATGCCGTCGTCCACCCGGACGAAGGCGCCGAACGGCACCAGCTTGGTGACCTTACCCGGCACGATCTGCTGGATCGCGTGGGTACGGGCGAACTGCCGCCACGGGTCCTCCTGGGTCGCCTTCAGCGACAGCGAGACCCGCTCGCGGTCCAGGTCGACGTCCAGGACCTCGACCTCGACCTCCTGGCCGACCTCGACGACCTCGGACGGGTGGTCGATGTGCTTCCAGGACAGCTCGGAGACGTGCACGAGGCCGTCCACGCCGCCCAGGTCGACGAACGCGCCGAAGTTGACGATCGAGGAGACGACGCCCTTGCGGACCTGTCCCTTCTGCAGCTTGTTGAGGAACTCGGTGCGCACCTCGGACTGCGTCTGCTCCAGCCAGGCCCGGCGGGACAGGACCACGTTGTTGCGGTTCTTGTCCAGCTCGATGATCTTGGCCTCGAGCTCGCGGCCGACGTACGGCTGCAGGTCACGCACCCGCCGCATCTCGACCAGGGAGGCGGGCAGGAAGCCGCGCAGCCCGATGTCGAGGATGAGGCCACCCTTGACCACCTCGATGACCGAACCGCGGACGACGCCGTCCTCGTCCTTGATCTTCTCGATCGTGCCCCAGGCCCGCTCGTACTGCGCCCGCTTCTTGGAGAGGATCAGACGACCCTCCTTGTCCTCCTTCTGGAGGACAAGCGCCTCGATGTGGTCACCGACCGAGACGACCTCGGCAGGGTCCACGTCGTGCTTGATCGACAACTCCCGAGAGGGAATGACGCCCTCGGTCTTGTAGCCGATGTCGAGCAGGACCTCGTCCCGATCGACCTTGACGACGGTGCCTTCGACAATGTCGCCGTCGTTGAAGTACTTGATGGTCTCGTCGATCGCGGCGAGGAAAGCCTCCTCGGAACCGAGATCGTCGTGGGTGACCCGGGTGGCGCTCGAGGGGGCCTCGATGCTGCTCGTCATGTGGGCGGTTGCTCCGGTCGGATGGGTTGTCACAGCAGGCGTGGTGTCGCGGTGACCTGTCCGCGCCAGCGGATCCGTCGCCGGGCACACCGAACGATCGCCAAGAGAAGATCATTAGTGGCTCCGGTGACCGCGCACCTGCTCCCTGCCGAGGCACACGATCCGCGAGCGCGTCGTCTAGCCTACCTGCTGCATTACCACAGCGTGCAAGCCCTCCCGCCTACCGACGGACGCGTCAGCTGCGAAAGCGGAGATATAGGTGGGAAAACGCCACAACTGTCTCCCGCGTCACATCCACCCCGGGAAAGATAGCGCATCCGCGGCCGGCCGCCGCCGCCACCCGCACGCGTAGGGCCTAGCGTGAGCGGGTGGACGACGACAACCGGGTGGCCCGCCGCCGGGTCGACGCCGCGGAGACCCGCCGCGCCAACCGTGGCTGGTGGGACGCCGACGCCGACGACTACCAGGCCGAGCACGGCGCGTTCCTGGGCGACGTGGACCTCGTCTGGTGCCCGGAGGGGCTGCGCGAGGCCGACGCCCGGCTGCTCGGCGACGTGGCGGGGCGCCGGGTGCTGGAGGTGGGCTGCGGCGCCGCCGCGTGTGCCCGCTGGCTGGCCACCCAGGGCGCCCGGCCGGTCGCCTTCGACCTGTCCGCCGGCATGTTGCGGCACGCCGCGCGCGCCGCCGGCACCACCGGGGTACGCGTCCCGCTGGTGCAGGCCGACGCCCTCGCGCTGCCCTTCGCCGACGCCACCTTCGACATCGCCTGCACCGCCTTCGGCGCGGTCCCCTTCGTCGACGACTCCGCCGCGCTGATGGCCGAGGTCCACCGGGTGCTGCGCCCGGGCGGCCGGTGGGTCTTCTCGGTGACCCACCCGATGCGCTGGATCTTCCTCGACGACCCGGGCGAGGGCGGGCTCACCGCCGTGCACTCGTACTTCGACCGCTCCCCGTACGTGGAGCAGGACGAACACGGCGTGGCCACGTACGTCGAGCAGCACCGCACGCTCGGCGACCGGATCCGCGAACTGGTCGGCGCGGGGTTCCGCCTGGTCGACCTGGTGGAGCCGGAGTGGCCAAAGGGGCACCGGGAGACCTGGGGGCAGTGGAGCCCGCTGCGCGGCCGGCTCTTCCCCGGCACCGCCATCTTCGTCACCGACAAGCCGGCCGACTGAGCCATCCGGTCCGCAGCCGCCCACCGCTGGCACCGCACACCGACGGTTGCCCCGCTGGGCCGCGTCGCACCGCGGGTGCGACCGAGTGCCCCGCGCCCGGCGCTAGGCTCACGGCATGAGCGCCGAGCTCGTCCCGACATCACCTGGCCCCTGGTGTCCGGATCCGATGCGGCAGCAGCGTGCGGACTACACGCTGGAGGATCTGCTCGCCCTGCCGGACGACGCCCCCCGCGTCGAACTCGTCGACGGGGTGATCCAGGTGACGCCCTCCCCCACCCTGGGCCATCAGGAGATCGCCGGCCTGCTGTGGCTGTGGCTGCGATCCCATGCACCGGCTCAGCTACGAGCCACTCAGTCCGTTGGCGTGGGGCTCAGCCCCAACACCAGCCGACAGCCGGACGTACTGCTGTGCCACGCCGGGCTGCCCGCCGACCGGTCCCGGCTGCGGCCGGCGGACGTCGTGCTGGCGGTCGAGATCGTCTCCCCGGGGACCCGGCGCGTCGACCGGTTCGCCAAGCCCGGCGAGTACGCCGCCGCCGGCATTCCCTTCTACTGGCGTATCGAACAGGACCCGGTGCACCTCTACGCGTACCGCCTGGGCGACCGAATCGGGCCGGGCGGCGAGCGGCAATACGAGCTGGTGGCCGACAGCGCGGAGCTGGTCGAGCTGACCGAGCCCTTCGACATCAAGTTGGCGATCGCCGAGATCACCCCCTGACGGTCTCCGGCTGATCCGCGCCGGAGCCACCCGCCGTGCCCGGCCGCCGTTTCCCGTCAGACGCTACGGGTACCCGGGCGGCATGGCTGAGAAGGAGTTCCACGAGGGCGACCACGTCTCCTGGGCCAGCCACAGCGGTCGGGCGTACGGGGTCGTCAAGGAGCGGATCACCGAGCGGACGCACGTGCGTGGGCACACCGTCGACGCCTCGCCGGACGACCCGCAGTACCGCATCCGCAACGACCACTCGGGTCGCGACGTGGCCCACCGTCCGGAGGTGCTGCGGCATGAACCAAGGTGACGATCCGCAACAGACCTACCGCGAGTTCACCGACGCGGTGAACATGAAGCCGGGCGAGCTGTCGGCGTGGCTGGAAACCGACGAGTCCAAGCAGGTCGGCTGGCACAAGGGCGGGCGCTCCGGTGGCGGCGAGTCGGTCGGCCACGAGTCCGGCCGGCGGATCATCGACCTGCTGCGCCGCAAACGCGACCAGCTCAGCGACGCCGACTACCGGCACATGCGCAAGGTTGTCGGGTACGTCCGGCGGCACATGGCGCAGCGGCCGAGCGGTGACGTCAGCCGGACCCGGTGGCGGTACTCCCTGATGAACTGGGGCCACGACCCCGTCAAGGCCCCGCTCCCACCGCCCGGCGGCCCGTCCCGCAAGGCGCTGGAACGACGCGGCGCCCCGCCCGAGGAGCGCCGAGGCCCACGACGCTGACCGGCCGGGGTTGCCCTGCCGTTGACCGATCGCTTGACCCTGCCACCGACGGCAGGGTCAGACGATCATCGGTATGAACGACGAGCTGGCCGCGGTACGCCGCTGGCAGCTCGACCACACTCCCCTGGGACGGATCGGTCGTCCGTAGGACGTAGCCTGGGCGATCGTGCGGCTCTGCGACCCGGCGGCGGCCTTCGTCACCGGCGTGGTGCTGCCGGTGGACGGTGGGGCGGTGGTCGCCTGACCGAACGGCTGCCGGCGAACGGGCGACGCGGTCCTCACCCGGCGGACACCGCGACGTCGCACGGCGCAGTCGGTCGCCGAGCCGAGGCGGTGGAACGGAGGCGGGCACGTGCGGATCGGCGAGTTGGCCAGGGTGACGGGCTGCACCCCCGATCCCTGCGGCACTACGAGCAGCACGGGCTGATCACCTCGGCGCGGGCGGCGAACGGGTACCGCGAGTACGGCGAACGCGAGGTGACCCGGGTTCGTAACACCCGGTACCTGCTCGGTGCCGGGCTGACCCTGGAGGACGTCCTGGTCTTCCTGCCCTGCCTGGACGGTGACGTGGCCGCCGCGCCACCCTCCCCGGGCGGGCTGCGGGTGGGGCGGGAGCGGCTCGCCGTGCTCGACGCCCGGATCGCAGCCCAGATGGCGGCCCGGGACCGGCTCGCTGCCGCACTTCGCGACGCCGCCGCGGCCCTCGCCGAGCCGGGCTGCGAGAAACGGCCGGCGTCACCGCCGGCCGTTTCACCCCACCCCGCCGTGCCCGCGAGCGACGCCCACTAGGAGCGTCGTCGGTCAGTGGTCGGCGCTGTTCCAGTCGCGGCCCTCGCCGACGGAGACCTCCAGCGGCACCGACAGCGGGTACGCCTCCCCCATCTCCTTGCGCACCAGCGCCTCCAGGCTCTCCCGCTCGCCCGGGGCCACCTCGAAGACCAGCTCGTCGTGCACCTGCAACAGCATCCGCGAGCGCAGCCCGGCGTCACGCAGGGCGGTGTCGACGTGCAGCATGGCGACCTTGATGATGTCGGCCGCCGAGCCCTGGATGGGGGCGTTGAGCGCCATCCGCTCGGCCATCTCCCGACGCTGCCGGTTGTCGCTGACCAGGTCGGGCAGGTACCGCCGGCGGCCCAGGATGGTGGAGGTGTAGCCGTCGTGCCGGGCCCGGGCCACCACCTCGTGCAGGTAGTCGCGTACCCCGCCGAAGCCGGCGAAGTAGTTCTCCATGAGCCCGCGCGCCTCCTCGGCGGTGATGCCGAGCTGTTGGGAGAGGCCGAACGCGCTCAGCCCGTACGCCAGGCCGTAGTTCATCGCCTTGATCTTGCGCCGCTGGTCGGCGGTGACCTCCTGCACCGGCACCCCGAACACCGACGAGGCGGTGGCGGCGTGGAAGTCGGCGCCGGAGTTGAATGCCTGGATCAGCGCGTCGTCCAACGACAGGTGCGCCATGATCCGCATTTCGATCTGGCTGTAGTCGGCGGTGAGGAGGCATTCGTATCCCTCCCCCACCACGAAGGCCCGCCGGATGCGTCGCCCCTCCTCGGTGCGGATGGGGATGTTCTGCAGGTTGGGCTCGGTGGAGGAGAGCCGGCCGGTCGCGGCGACCGTCTGGTTGAAGGTGGTGTGGATGCGGCCGTCGTCGGAGACCGACTTGAGCAGCCCGTCCACGGTCGACTTCAGCTTGGCGACGTCACGGTGCCGCAGCAGGTGTTCCAGGACCGGGTGCGGGTTCTGCGCGTACAGCCATTGCAGAGCGTCGGCGTCGGTGGTGTAACCGGTCTTGATCTTCTTGGTCTTGGGCAGCCCCAGCTCGCCGAAGAGAATCTCCTGGAGCTGCTTGGGCGAGCCCAGGTTGAACTCCCGCCCGACCGCCGCGTACGCGCCCTGCGCCGCGGCCTTCACCTCGGCGGCGAAGTGCGCCTCCAGCTCCGACAGGTAGGACGTGTCGGCGGCGATGCCGGTGCGCTCCATCTCGGCGAGCACCCGCATCAGCGGCAGCTCCACCTCGGCCATCAGCCGGGTGGACTGCTCGCCGTCACGGGACAGCTCGGCGTCGATCGCGTCGGCCAGGTCGAGGGTGGCCCGGGCCTGGAGCATCAGGTTCTGCTCGGCCTCACCGTCGTTGCCGAACCCGTCCAGGGTGAGCTGGCCGGTCTCCGGGGCGTCGACGCGCAGCTCCCGGTGCAGGTAGCGCAGCGCCAGGTCGGTCAGGTCGTACGAGCGCTGGTCGGGACGGGCCAGGTAGGCGGCGATCTGGGTGTCGCGGGCGATGCCGTACAGGGACCACCCGTGCGCGGCGAAGGCGAGCACCGCCGGCTTGCTGTCGTGCAGCACCTTGGGGCGTGCGGCGTCGGCCAGCCAGGCCGCCAGGGCCGTCTCGTCGGCCGGCTCCAGCCCTGTCGGGTCGCACCAGGCCGCCGCACCGCCGGAGGTGGCCAGCGCCAGGCCGGTCACCGAGGCGGTGTGCCGCCGGTTGGGGCCGGTGTCGAGCTTGACCGCCAGCCCGACGGCAGTGTCGGCGGGGGCGTGCGTCTCCAGCCAGCCGGCCAGCGCGCCGGGCGCGGTGAGGAGCTCGCCGGCCAGGTCGAAGCCCGCCTCGGCCTCCGGCTCCACCGCTTCGAGGTACTGGTAGAGGCGGTCACGCAGGATGCGGAACTGGAGGGTGTCGAAGACCTGGTGCACGGCCTCCCGGTCCCAGCCCTGCCAGCGGGCGTCCTCCGGGCGGATCGGCAGCTCCAGGTCGGAGACCAGGCAGTTGATCTCGTAGTTGCGGATCACGTCGGCGAGCCGCTCGCGCAGGCTGTCGCCGGCCTTGCCCTTGATCTCGTCGGCCCGGGCGATCACGCCCTCCACCCCACCGTACGTGTTGATCCACTTCGCGGCGGTCTTCGGGCCGACCCCGGGGATGCCGGGCAGGTTGTCGCTGCTCTCGCCGACCAGGGCGGCCAGATCCCGGTACCGCTCGGGGCCGACGCCGTACTTCGCCTCGACCGCCGCCGGATCCATCCGGGCCAGGTCGGAGACGCCCTTGCGCGGGTAGAGCACCGTGATGTCGTCGCCGACGAGCTGGAACGCGTCCCGGTCACCGGTGCTGATCAGCACCTGCATGCCCTGGTCGCGGGCCTGGCAGGCCAGGGTGGCGATGATGTCGTCGGCCTCGTAGCCCTCTTTCTCCACCACCGGGATCCGCAGCGCGGCGAGCACCTCCTTGACCAGACTGACCTGCCCCTTGAAGTCGGTCGGGGTCTCGCTGCGGCCGGCCTTGTACTCCGCGTACCTGTCGGTGCGGAACGAGCGGCGGGAGACGTCGAAGGCGACCACGATGTGGGTGGGCTGCTCGTCACGGAGCACGTTGATCAACATCGAGGTGAAGCCGTAGACCGCGTTGGTCGGCTGCCCGGTCGTGGTGGAGAAGTTCTCCACCGGCAGGGCGAAGAAGGCCCGGTACGCCAGGGAGTGTCCGTCGACGAGAAGCAGGCGCGGCGTCGTAGCTGTCACGGCAGCGACTCTAGTCCGTACGACCGACAAGCCCGGCCCGCGGCACGGCCGAACCGGCGGAAGCTGCCCGGATCGACCGCGCTGTCCGTACCGGTCGGGTCCGGTGCGGCGCACCGGACCCCGACCGGTCACAGCACCTTGGCCAGGAACGCTCTGGTGCGCTCGTGCCGGGGGTTGGCGATGACCTCTCGCGGGTCGCCCTGCTCGACGACCACGCCCTCATCCATGAAGACCAGGTGGTCGCCGACCTCCCGGGCGAAACCGATCTCGTGGGTGACCACGATCATCGTCATGCCGTCGCGGGCGAGGTCCTTCATCACGTCGAGCACCTCGCCGACCAGCTCCGGGTCGAGCGCGCTGGTCGGCTCGTCGAAGAGCATCAGCTTCGGCCGCATCGCCAGCGCCCGGGCGATCGCCACCCGCTGCTGCTGCCCGCCGGAGAGCTGGCTCGGGTAGTTGCCGAGCTTGCCGCCCAGCCCCACCCGCTCCAGCAGCGCGGCGGCCCGGTCCCGGGCGGCGGCCTTCTTCTCCCGCCCCAACAGCACCGGCGCCTCGACGACGTTCTGCAGCACGGTCATGTGCGGGAAGAGGTTGAACCGCTGGAACACCATGCCGATCACCCGGCGCTGCGCGGCCACCTCGGACTCCCGCAGCTCGTGCAGCTTCCCGCCGCGTTCCCGGTAGCCGATCAGCTCGCCGTCCACCCAGATCCGGCCGGCGTTGATCTTCTCCAGGTGGTTGACACAGCGCAGGAAGGTCGACTTGCCGGAGCCGGAGGGCCCGAGCAGGCAGCACACCTCGCCGGCCCGGACCTCCAGGTCGATGCCCCGGAGCACCTCCAGCGGCCCGAACGACTTGTGTACCTGCTCGGCCCGGACCATCAGCCCGTCGCCGGTGCTCGCCGTACCGGCCTGCGCCGGAACCGTCACGCCGTCGGTCACCGGATCACCTCGCTCGCGCCGCCACCGGTCTCCGCCGCCAGACCCCGCAGCCGCAGCCGCGCCTGGCCGCTGCGCCCGACGCCCTTGGAGAAGTGCCGCTCCAGGTAGTACTGCCCGACCAGCAGCACGCTGGTCAGCAGCAGATACCAGATGGTCGCCGCGACCAGCATCGGGAAGACCTGGAAGCTGCGGCTACCGACGGCCCGGAGCTGGAAGAACAGCTCCGCGGAGACCGGCACGAAGGCCACCAGCGAGGTGTCCTTGAGCATTGCGATGGTCTCGTTGCCAGTCGGCGGGACGACCACCCGCATGGCCTGCGGCAGCACGATCCGACGCAGGATCTGCGCGCGGGTCATGCCCAGCGCCTGGGCCGCCTCGGTCTGCCCCTCGTCGACCGACTGGATGCCGGCCCGGACGATCTCCGCCATGTAGGCGGCCTCGGACAGGCCCAGCGCCAGCATGCCCGCGACGAAGCCGGTGAGGATGTCCACCGCGCTGAACCCGAACAGCCGGGCCTCGAAGTTGTCGATGCCGAACAGCGCGCCGATCTGCCGGTCGAACGGCAGCCCGAACTCGATCCGCGCCCAGAGGATGCCCAGGTTGCCGAAGAGGATCGCCAGCACCAGCCGGGGCACCGCCCGGAAGAACCAGGTGTAGGTCCACGAGACGCCACGCAGGATCGGATTCGCCGACAGCCGCATGACCGCGATGACGACGCCACCGACGATGCCGATCGCCATCGACGTCACCAGCAGCGCGATGGTGCCGCGCAGCCCCGCGACAATCGGCGGACGGAACATCTCGTCGGCCATGAAGGACCAGTTGAACGCCGTGTTCGTCACCAGCAGGTGGACGAACATGGCGACCAGCACCCCGATCACGGCGACGGCGACCCACCGCCCGGGATGCCGCACGGGCACGGCTCGGATGGGTTCCGGCCGTGCCCGTTCGGGTGTTTCCGTCTTGACCGGCATGGTCAGCCGGCGGGGTTGAGTTCAGCGGTCGTGATGGCGCCGCCCTCGACGCCCCACTTGGCCAGAGCCGACTTGTAGCTACCGTCGGCGATGACCGCCTGCACGGCCTCCTTGAGCACCTCGGCGAAGGCCAGTTGGTCCTTCTTCACCGCGTACCCGTAGGGGGCCGACTCGTAGATGTCGCCGAGCGGCGCCAACTGGCCGCCGCTCTGCTTCACCGCGTACGCGCCGACCGGGGAGTCGGCCAGCATGGCGTCGTCCTTGCCGCTGACCACCGCGGCGGTGGCGTCGCTCTGCGCCTGGTACTGGTCGATGGTGATGGCCGGCTTGCCGGCGTCGGTGCACTTCTTCGACCGGGCGGTGGTGTCGTCGAGCTGCACCGTGCCGACCTGCACGGCGATCTTCTTACCGCAGGCGTTCTCCGGGTCGACGCCGGCCGGGTTGCCCTGCTTGGTGGCCCACTGGGTGCCGGCGGAGAAGTAGCTCACCATGTTGACGCTCTTGAGCCGCTCGGCGTTGATGGTGAACGAGGAAACCCCGACCTCGTACTTGCCGGAGTCCACGCCGGGCAGGATCGCGTCGAACGGGGCCGACTCGTACTCGGCCTTGAGGCCGAGCTTCTGCGCGACCGCGTTGAACAGGTCGATGTCGAAGCCGACGACGGTCTTGCCGTCCTGGTCGAGGAATTCGGCCGGGGCGTACGTCGAGTCGGTGCCGACCTTGATCACACCGTCGGCCTTGACGGCGTCCGGCACCTTCGCGGCGAGCGCGGAATCGGCGGCGGCGGTGACGGACGGGCCGGCCCCGGGCTGCTGGCTGTTCTCCTTCTCGCCGCACGCGACGAGAGACAGGGCCAGCAGCGCGGCGCCGGTGACGCCGAGGACGGCACGGCGACCACCGTGGGAGTTGAACATGAACGCTCCTTGCGACGAGGGGTGGGCGCCGGTCAGGCCACGCCGAGGTACGCCTCTTTGACCGACGGGTCGTGCAGCAGATCCGCACCGGTACCGCTCTTGACGATCCGGCCGGTCTCCAGCACGTACGCCCGGTGCGCCCGGGCGAGCGCCTGCTGGGCATTCTGCTCGACGAGCAGGATGGTGGTGCCCTGCTGGTTGATCTCGGTGATGATGCTGAAGATCTGCTGGATCAGCATCGGCGCGAGACCCATCGAGGGCTCGTCGAGCAGCAGCAGCTTCGGCCGGCTCATCAACGCCCGGCCGACGGCCAGCATCTGCTGCTCGCCGCCGGAGAGCGTGCCGCCCGGCTGCTTGCGCCGCTCGGCCAGCCGCGGGAACAGCTCCAGCACCCGGTTCAGGTCCTGGGCGATGCCCGCCCGGTCCCGCCGGGTGTAGGCGCCCATGTCGAGGTTCTCCAGCACCGACATGCCCGGGAAGATGCCCCGCCCCTCGGGCGCCTGACACAGACCGCGCCGCACCCGCAGGTCTGCCCGCAGCTTGGTGATGTCCTCGCCATCGAACCGGATCCGCCCGGAGGCGACCGGCCGGATCCCGGAGACCGCCCGCATGGTGGTCGACTTGCCGGCACCGTTGGCGCCGATCAGGGCGACGATCTCGCCCTCCGCCACGGTCAGGCTGATGCCGTGCAGCGCCTGGATCCGCCCGTACAGCAGGCTCACGTCTTCGATCTCAAGCAGCATCGTCCGGCACCCCCAGGTACGCCGCGATCACCTTCGGGTTCTCCCGCACCTCGGCGGGCAGGCCCTCGGCGATCTTCTTTCCGAACTCCAGGACCACGATCCGGTCGGTGACACCCATCACCAGCCGCATGTCGTGCTCGATCAGCAGCACGGTCACGCCGCTGTCCCGGACCTGCCGGATGAGCTGGAGCAGCTCCTCCTTCTCCGCCGGGTTGAAGCCGGCGGCCGGCTCGTCCAGGCAGAGCAGCACCGGATCGGTGGCCAGCGCCCGGGCGATCTCCAGCCGGCGCTGCTCGCCGTAGGAGAGGTTGCGGGCGAACTCGTGCATCCGCGGGCGGATCCCCACGAACTCCAGCAGCCGCTCGGCCTTCTCGCGCCCCTCGCGCTCCTCCTTCCAGTACCGGGGCAGCCGGAACAACGCGGAGATCACGCTGGTCTTGTGGTGCGCGTCGGCACCGACCAGGACGTTCTCCAGCGCCGTCATCTCGGGGAAGAGGCGGATGTTCTGGAACGTCCGCGCCATGCCCATCTTGGTGATCTGGTGCCGCTTCTTGCCGCTGATCTTCTCGCCGCGGAACCGGATCTGACCCTCGGTGGGCTGGTAGATGCCGGTCATGGCGTTGAAGCAGGTGGTCTTGCCGGCGCCGTTGGGGCCGATCAGGCCGAGGATCTCACCCTTGTACAGGGTGAAGTCCACCTGGTTCAGCGCCACCACGCCGCCGAAGCGCAGCGTGACGTTGTCGACCTCCAGCAGCGGCTCCCGCGCGGGCACCGCCTCGACAGCCGGCGCCCCCGCCTGGGCGGGAACGGACGTCGTCTGCTCGGTGTCACTCACCGACGGTCACCTCCTTGCGGCGATCCTTGAACTCCGCCGCACGTCGTCGGTTCGGGATCAGCCCCTCCGGCCGGAAGATCATCATCACCACGAGCACCACGCCGAAGAAGAGGAACCGGTACTCGTACAGCTCCACGCCGAACAGCTCGATGCCCCGGAACCGCTCGATCATGTATGCCACCAGGCCACCGCCGACGATGGCACCGACGATGTTGCCCGAGCCGCCGAAGATGACCGCGGCCAGGATGATGATCGAGTTCAGCAACTCGAAGTTCTGCGAGTTGACGAAGTTCTGCTTGCCCGCGAAGAGCGCGCCGGCCAGACCGGCGATCGCCGCGCCGGCCGCGAACGCCCAGAGCTTGAACTTGAACGTCGGCACGCCCATCAGCTGGGCGGCGTCCTCGTCCTCGCGGATTGAGATCCAGGCCCGGCCGACCCGGCTGTTGGTCAGGTTCCGCACCCCGATCACCACCAGGATGATCAGCGTGAGCACCAGCCAGTAGTAGGGTCGCGCGTCGAGCACGCCGAAGACCGGACGGCCGTCGGCGTACTGGCCCGGCGGGTGCGGGATCTGGTTGAAGCCCCGCTGACCCTTGAGGAACTCGGAGCTGACCGCCGCGATCCGGATCATCTCGGCGAAGCCGAGGGTCACCAGCGCCAGATAGTCACCGCGCAACCGCAGGGTCGGCGTGCCGAGCATGACGCCGGAGACCATCGTGAGAGCGATCGCCACCGGCACCGCCAACAGCCACGGCCACAGCGTCTTCAGGTCGCTGCTCGGCGAGGTCAACACGGCCACGGTGTACGCGCCCACGGCGAAGAAGCCGAAGTAGCCGAGGTCGAGCAGGCCGGCGAAGCCGACCACGATGTTCAACCCGACGGCCAGCAGCACGTAGATCGAGACGGTGAACATCACCTGGGTGAAGTTCGCGCCGGGGGTCGGGATCGGCCCCAGGTACTGGTAGAACTCCCTGTTCGGCAGGGCGTAGAAGAACGCGATCACCGCGATCAGCAGCGCCCAGCGCACCCAGCGCGGCGCCGAGCGCCAGCGCTCCCCGGCCGCCTCGCGGCCGGAACGGACCCTCTCCAGGACGGTCGTCATGCCCGCGCCCTCCCCAGCGATTCGCCCAGCAGACCGGTCGGCCGGAACATCAACAGCACCACCAGCAGCGCGAACGCCGCAAAGTCCTTCCACTCGCTGCCGAACAGGCCCGAGGCGTAGTTCTCCACCACGCCCAACAGCAGGCCACCGAGCAGTGCGCCGCGCAGGTTGCCGATGCCGCCGAGCACCGCGGCGGTGAACGCCTTGAGGCCGAGCAGGAAGCCTACGCTGTAGGTCAGGGTGCCGATCCGGACGTCGTAGAGCAGGCCGGCCACACCGGCCATGGTGCCACCGGCGATGAAGACGATCAGAATGATCCGGTCCTTGTTCACACCCATCAGCGCGGCGGTGTTGGCGTCCTGGGCGACCGCCCGGATGCCACGCCCGATCCGGCTGCGGTTGATGAACATGTCCAGCCCAATCATCATCACCAGCGCGGCACCGAGGGTGAGCAGCTGGATGGCGTCGATCGGCACGCCGAAGATCTCGAAGAGCGGCTTGCTGCTGACCAACGACGGCGCACCCTGCGGCAGACGGCGGGTATAGATGCCGAACGCCTCGGCGATGGCGATCGAGGCCCCGATCGCGGTGATCAGGAAGGCCAGCGGTGGCGCGTTGCGCTTACGCAGCGGCCGGTACGCCACCCGCTCGATCACCGTCGCGGTCCCGGCGGAGGCGATCGCCGCGACGATCACCGCCACCAGCAGGTAGAACATGATCGAGCCGAGCCCGCTGACCTGCGAGTCCTGGTTGAGGCCGAAACCGTTCCAGGTCCAGATCGCGGCGAACGCACCGGCGATGAAAACCTCTGAGTGGGCGAAGTTGATGAGTCTCAGCACGCCGTAGACCAGCGTGTAGCCCAGCGCGACCAGGGCGTAGATCGCGCCCTGCGTCAGGCCGGTCGTGGTGAGTTCCCCGAAGTTGGAGAACAGTCCGTCGAAGTTCAAGGGAGGGACGCTCCATCAAGGTCTGGAGAGAAAAGGGGGGTGCGGCCGGGAGCGTGCTCCCGGCCGCACCCGCGATGACAACTCGATCGCCGCAGCGACGGGTGTCAGGACTTCGGAATCTCCTGGTCCGGAACGACCTTGCCGCCGGTGACCTTGAAGGCCCAGACCTTGACCTGCGCCGGGTCCAGCTCGCCGCCCTCGACGAACTTGTAGGTCGCCGCGACGCCCTCACCGCTGTAGTTCTTCACGAACTCCAGCAGCGCCGACCGGGTGGTCTTGCCGTCCTTGATGCCGGCGAGCAGGATGTTCGCCGCGTCGTAGGCGGTGTCGCTGTAGGTGCCCGGGTCGGAGCCGTTGAGCGCCTTGTACTCCTGGGCGAAGGTGCCGCGCGCCTCGGTGGCCGGCTGGCAGGGGCAGGTGAGGATGGTGCCCTCGGCCGCCGCCGCGCCGGCGGAGGTGATGTAGGCGGCGTCGTTGACGCCGTCACCGGCGACCAGCGGCGCGGTGACCCCGGCAGCGGTGAGCTGCTTACGGATCAGGCCGGCCTCCTGGTAGTAGCCGCCGTAGAAGACCGCCTGGACGTTCGCGGCCTTGACCTTGGTGACCACACCGGAGAACTCGGTCTGCTTGCCCTCGCCCTGGACCTTGTCCGAGCCGACGACCGCCGGGCCGAGGACCTTCTTGACCTCGTCGGCCAGGCCCGCGCCGTACGCGGACTGGTCGTCGATGACGTAGACCCGCTCGGCCTTCAGCACGTTCTTGATGTAGTTACCGGCCGCCGGGCCCTGGCTGAAGTCGTTGCCGACCACCCGGAAGAAGGTCTTCCAGCCCTGCTCAGACAGGCTCGGCCGGGTGGCGGACGGGGTGATGGTGACCAGGCCGGCCTCGTTGAACAGCGGGCCGGCGGCCTCCGACTCACCCGAGTAGGCCGGGCCGACGATGCCGAGGATCTTCGGGTCGTCGATGGCCTTCTGGGCCAGGCCCGGAGCCTGGTCGGGGCTGCCCTGGGAGTCCAGCGGCACCAACTCGACCTTGCAGTCCGGGTTCTCCTTGTTGTATTTGTCGACGGCCAGCTTGACGCCGTTGTTCTCGTTGATGCCGAGCGCCGCGGAACTGCCGGTCAGCGCACCGAAGAACGCGATCTTGTTACCGCACTTGTCACCGTCGGCCGCGGTGTCGCCACCGCCGCCGTTGCCGCATGCGGCGCTGCCGGCGACGAGCGCCAGCAGGGCGGCTCCACCGATCGCACGAGCGAGCTTCTGCCTCAAGGCCCGAACCCTCCTCAGTCCCCATGGTCCGAACCACCCGCTGCCTATTGGCCCTTGCGGGGACGGACGAACCAGACCGTCGTCGCCGGTCTGGGGCCGGACGCTATCCCACCTCGGAGCTGCGATGAAAGTCCCAGGGAGGTGCGTTGACCGAACCGTTACACGCCGTGGCGATTCCGTCCCGATCACTGTAAGAACGATCAATGGTGAAGGCGTTTCACCTGGGCCTAATGAGCAAGGAGTGCCGACCGCCCCCCGCTGCCGGCGACGGTGGCCCGCGAGAACCACCAGGCAGGAAGCATCCTCATGTCGCCGGCTGGGCGACCTCGCCGCCGGCGGTCTCGGCGAGGATCCGCTCGGCGACCTCCTTCATGGTCATCCGGTGGTCCATCGCGGTGCGCTGGATCCACTTGAACGCCTGCGGTTCGGTCATGCCGTACGTGGTCATCAGCGCGCCCTTGGCCCGCTCGACGGTCTTGCGGATCTCCAGCCGGTCGGTGAGGCCGGCGACCTCCGCCTCCAGCGCGGCGACCTCCGCGTAACGGGACAGCGCGATTTCCACCGCCGGCACCAGGTCGCTCTTCTGGAAGGGCTTCACCAGGTACGCCATCGCGCCGGCCGCCCGGGCCCGCTCGACCAGGTCGCGCTGACTGAACGCGGTCAGGATGATCACCGGGGCGATCCGGGCGCCGGCGATCCGCTCGGCGGCGGCCAGACCGTCCATGATCGGCATCTTGATGTCGAGGATGACCAGATCCGGCTTCAGTTCCTCGGCCAGCCGCACGGCGGTCTCGCCGTCCCCGGCCTCGCCGACGACCTCGTAGCCCTCCTCGACCAGCATTTCGGCCAGGTCCAGCCGGATGAGCGCCTCGTCCTCGGCGATCAGTACCCGCCTGCGCTCGGCATCCGTCTGCGTCTCGGCCACGAGCCACTCCCACCATCGATCTCGGCACGGCTACCACCCATGCTCCCGCATGAGCCTAGTCGGGTACAGTTACGTCAGCTCGCCGGGATGGTGGAACGGCATACACGGAAGTCTCAAACACTTCTGCCCGAAAGGGCTTGCGGGTTCGAATCCCGCTCCCGGCACATCTGTCATACACGCGTTCGATGATTCGAGGCGTGCACCGCGCGGTTCCCACGCGACACCCGTCTTCGGCACCACCACCCGGACGTGCTCCCGCAGTCCTGACCCGTCGGCGACAGCCCGGGCGGCGAACGGTCAGACCACCGCGAGCGCCCGTTCCAGGTCCGCCCGCAGGTCCTCCGGGTCCTCCAGCCCAACCGAGATCCGCAGCAGCCCACCGCACGGCTTGGCCTCCCCCGACACCGGCCGGTGGGTGAGCGAGGCCGGGTGCTGGATGAGGGTGTCCACGCCGCCGAGCGACACCGCGTGGGTGATCAGCTCGCACGCGGCGGCGACCCGGGCGGCGGCGGGGGCGCCGCCGCGTACCTCCACGGCGAGCAGGCCGCCGGTGCCGGCCATCTGCCGTCCGACGAGCCCGGCCGGGTCGTGGACGGACGGGTGGTGCACCCGGACCACGGCCGGGTGGCCGGTGAGCCAGCCGGCGAGTTTCTCGGCGCCGGCCTGCTGGGCGCGGACCCGTAGCGGCAGGGTCTGCAGGCCGCGGTGCAGCAGGTACGCGCCGAGCGGGTGGAGCACGGCGCCGGTGACGGCGCGGACCTGGCGCAGTCGGGCGGCCCAGCCGCTGTCGCAGGCCACGACGCCGGCGAGCACGTCGCCGTGGCCGCCGATGCTCTTGGTGGCGCTGTGCAGGACGAGCGCGGCACCGTGCCGGGCGGGTTGCTGGAGCACCGGGGTGGCGACGGTGTTGTCGACCAGCAGCGGGGCGGTGCCGGCGGCTTCGGCGAGGGCGGCGATGTCGATCAGGTCGAGCGTGGGGTTGGCCGGGGTCTCGACGACCACCAGGGCGGTGTCGGGGCGAACGGCGGCGGCGACCTCGTGGGGCCGGGCCCAGGTGACCTCGGTGCCGAGCAGGCCGGTGGCGAGGACGTGGTCGGTGCCGCCGTAGAGGGGGCGGACAGCGACGACGTGGCGTCGCCCGTCGCGGGTGGCGGCGAGCAGGGCGGCGGTGAGTGCGGCCATGCCGCTGGCGAAGGCGACGGCCTCGGCGGTGCCCTCGAGGTCGGCGAGGGCGGTCTCGAAGCGGGCCACCGTGGGGTTCCAGAGGCGCTGGTAGACGGCGCTGGCGCCGGGTGGGAGCGGGCCGCCGCCAGCGAGCAGTTCGTACGCCTCGCCACCGCCGTCGACGTCGGGCAGCGGGTTGGTGGTGGACAGGTCGATCGGCGGCACGTGCACGCCGAGGGCGGCGAGGTCGTCACGGCCGGCGTGCACGGCTCGGGTGTCCACGGTCGTCATGACCGGTAGCCTCGAACAAACGCCGGCATACAGGCAAGCGCGTCGAACATGATTCTGGGGAATGCGCTTCCCCCGCTCCGGGCTTCGGTGGAAGATGGTGCCCATGCCCTCCACGCCGAATGATCTGCGGCGCTCGTTCGCCGCGCTGGACGATGTCGACCGCGCGATCCTGGCCGAGTTGGCCGCCGATGGTCGGCTGCCGAACAACGCCCTGGCCGAGCGGGTCGGGGTGGCTCCGTCGACCTGCCTGACCCGCACCCGGGCGCTGCGCGAGTGCGGGGCGATCCGGGGCTTCCACGCCGAGGTGGATCCGGCGGCGCTGGGGTTGCCGTTGCAGGCACTGGTGTCGGTGCGGCTGACCGCGCACGAGCGGGCGGCGGTGGACGCGTTCCGGGCCCGGTCGGTGCGCCTGCCGGGGGTGGTGTCGGTGTTCCATGTGGCCGGTGCGGAGGACTACGTGCTGCACGTGCGGGCGGCGTCCGGTGACGCGCTGCGGGATTTCGTGCTCGACCATCTCGCGGTGGACCCGGCGGTGCAGCACACCCAGACCAGCCTGATCTTCGAGCAGGCGCGCGGTATGGGTTAGGGCACGATCCGGAACACCTCGGGCGCGGGGCGGGTTGCTCACGAGATGACCGACGTACCGTTGTCTGTTCTTGATCTTGCTCCGGTGGCCCGCGGCGCGACCGCCGGGGAGGCCCTGCGACACACCACCGAGCTGGCCCGGCGCACCGAGGAGCTCGGCTACCACCGGTTCTGGGTGGCCGAGCACCACAACATGCCGGCGATCGCCAGCAGCGCGCCGGCGGTGCTGCTGGCGCACCTGGCGGCGCACACCTCGACCATCCGGCTGGGCTCGGGCGGGGTGATGCTACCCAACCACGCGCCACTGGTGGTGGCCGAGCAGTTCGGCACCCTGGAGGCGCTGCACCCGGGGCGGATCGACCTCGGCATCGGCCGGGCGCCGGGCACCGACCAGGTGACCGCGCTGGCGCTGCGCCGCACCATGGCGGGGCTGTCGGCGGAGGGTTTCCCCGGTGAGCTGGCGGAGCTGATGAACTACTTCACCGGTGACGACCGGGGACCGATCACCGCCACGCCCGGTCTCGGACAGTCACCGGCGATCTGGCTGCTCGGCTCCAGTGGGTTCAGCGCCCAACTGGCCGGGCTGCTCGGGCTGCCGTTCTCGTTCGCGCACCACTTCAGCGCGGAGCACACCGTACCGGCGTTGCAGCGTTACCGGCAGAGTTTCCGGCCGTCGCGCTGGCTTCAGCAGCCGTACGCGATGGTCGCGGTCAGCGTGGTCTGCGCGGAGACCGACGAGCGGGCCGAGTGGCTGGCCGGACCGAGCGGGCTGTCCTTCCTGAGGCTGCGCGCCGGGCGGCCGGAGCCGCTCGGCACCCCGGAGGAGGCGGCGGCGTACCCGTACGACGAGCGGGAACGCGAGTTCGTGCGGCAGCGTCGGGTCGGTCAGGCGACGGGTTCCCCGGAGACGGTACGCCGGCAGCTCGGCGAGCTGCTCGCCCGCACCGGGGCCGATGAGCTGATGCTGACCACGATGGTGTATGACGTGGCCGACCGGGTGCGCTCGTTCGAGCTGGTGGCCGATGTGACCGGTCACCTCGGCTGAAACACGCTCTTCATACCCGCGTCACCCCTACGTCGCGGAGCGCCTCTAACTTAGTGACCGGTGGTGGTACGGCATCCCCGGTCGGGACGGGTCGGGGGTGCTGCGGTGTGGTGCACCGGGTCGCCGGGTGGCGCGGGTTCCGCGCACCGGCGACCCGGTGCCTGCGTGCCCGCCGGGGCGGGCGCCGCCCCCGGGCCGGTCAGCGTCGGCGTCGCGGACCGGGGGCGGCCGGATGGCCCTCAGCGCAGGTGGATGTTCGGGGTCGGCGGGGTGGACATGCCGTCACCGATGAAGAAGCTCGGGTGCGGCGGCTGGTTGTAGGCGGTGTTCTGCCAGGCGATGGCGGTCCGGTACTGCGCGTCGTGCATCAGGGTGTGGATCCGGGTGCTGGTCTGGCTGGGCGTGCTGTAGATGCGCAGGGCGCGGTTGTCGCTGGTACGCCAGACGACCTCCTCCCGCCAGTCACCGAGGATGTCGCCGGAGAGCGCCGGGGTGGACTTGGTGCCGTTGTTGGAGGCCACCCCGCTGCCGCTGAGCAGTCGGGTCTCCCCGCTGGTGCCGTACTTGTCGACCCGGGTGCCGTCGAGCAGTTCACGCACCGGGTCGCCGTCCCACCAGGCGAGGAAGTTGATCGAGGACGGCTTGCGTCCGACGTTCTGCCCGCGGGTGTTGGCCAGGCCGGCGACGGCGGAGGACCAGGACTCGGCGCCGGGGCTGCCGGCCCAGATGTCGGCGGAGACACCCCGACCGTTGTCGCCGGACCGGGCGGTGGACCAGAGGACCTGGCCGGTACGGGCGTCGGCGAACCAGGAGCTGGGCTTGCTGGAGTCCTCGCTGACCTTGAAGTACTCCAACCCGGCCCGGGACGGGTCCAGGTCACCGACGTGCCCGGCGTCGCCGTGACCGTGGCCGGTGGACCAGAGCAGCCGGCCGTTGTCGTCGATGGTGGCCGCGCCGTAGACGATCTCCTGCCGGCCGTCGTTGTCGACGTCGGCGATGGAGAGGCTGTGGTTGCCCTGCCCGTACGCGGCGGAGTTGCCGGAGGCGTTCGAGTCGAACGTCCACCGCTTGGTCAGGGCACCGTTGCGGAAGTCCCAGGCGGCGATGACGGCCCGGGTGTAGTAGCCGCGCGCCATGATCAGCGAGGGGCGCTGCCCGTCGAGATAGGCGGTGCCGGCGAGGAACCGGTCGACCCGGTTGCCGTACGAGTCGCCCCAGGATGAGACGTTGCCGCGCGGCGGGTCGTAGTTGACGGTGGAGAGGGCGGCGCCGGTGCGACCGTCGAACATGGTCAGGTACTCGGGGCCGGCGAGGATGTAGCCGCTGGAGTTGCGGTGGTCGGCCGACGCGGAGCCGATGACCTGGCCGGTGCCGGAGCGGGTGCCGTCGGCGGTCTTCATGGCCACCTCGGCACGGCCGTCGCCGTCGTAGTCGAACACCTGGAACTGGGTGTAGTGGGCGCCGGCCCGGATATTACGGCCCAGGTCGATGCGCCACAGCCGCGTCCCGGTGAGGGTGTACGCGTCGATGTAGACGTTGCCGGTGTAACCGTCGTGCGAGTTGTCCTTGGCGTTGGACGGGTCCCACTTGAGCACGAACTCGTAGTCACCGTCGCCGTCGAGGTCGCCGACGCTGGCGTCGTTGGCCACGTAGGTGTACGCCTCCCCGCTGGGCGTGGTGCCGCCCGACGGGACCTGCAACGGCACGTCCAGGTAGCCGTTGCCGAACTGCAGCGCCGGCGCCGAGGCGGCCTGCTCGGTGCCGTCGACCACGGCCCGCACGGTGTACGACGAGCCGGCCGCCGCGCCGTTGTCGAGGTAGTTGGTGGCCCCGGTGATCGGCGAGTTGTTCACCTTGGTGGAGCCCCGGTAGAGGTTGAACGACACCCCGGAGGTCTCGGTGCCGAGCAGCCGCCAGGACACCAGGTTGCCGTTGCCGGACCGGACACTGACCAAACCGCGGTCGAGGTCCTCCATCTGCTTCGAGCCGCCCGGTGGAGGCGTCGTGGGCGGTGGCGTCGTGGGCGGTGGCGTCGTGGGGTTGGCCGCACCGGTGCAGGTCGTCCCGTTGAGCGCGAAACTGTCCGGTACGGGGTTGCTGCTGTTGTCCCACGAGCCGTTGAAGCCGAAGGTGGCGGTGCCGTTCGTACCGATGCGGGCGTTGTAGCCGGCGTCGCGGGCGCTGACCTCGGAGCCGGTCTGGGTGACGGTGGCGTTCCACGCCTGGCTGACCCGCTGCCCGGCGGTGTACGACCAGGTCAGCGTCCAGCCGTCCACCGGGTCGCCGAGGTTGGTGATGGTGACGTCGGCGCCGAAGCCGCCGCCCCACTGGTTGGTGATCCGGTAGTCGACCCGGCAGCCGCTGGCCGCGGCCGAGGCGGTCACGGCGGTCAGGGTGCCGGTGACGAGGGTGGTGGCCGTGACCGCGGCGAGGAGCGCGGCCCGGCGGGACGGGATGAGGTGCACGGGGTGCCTCCGGAGGAGGTGGGCGCGCGGCGTCGCGGACCACACCGGCTTGCCCTGGGCCGGTGGAAAAGGTGCGCCGCACTGACGGTGATGGCAGTGGCACGCGTATCGAATTGATGCCCGTAACTGTTTCTCCGCGCACCGCCGATGCTAGGACACCGCTTTCCCGCCGCACAACCCATCCGTCCGAGCTACCGGATCCGGGATCGGAGCCACGCTCCGGACAGAGCCCCCGCTCTGCCGCCCACACCGGCGAGAGTCACACTGCGTACACGCGCCACGCGAACCGCCCACCTCGCGGTGGCATCCCGCAGCCGCGCCGCCGGCGGGGCGGGTCAGCGGTCGACGCCGGCCAGTCGCGGCTCGGCCTCGGCGGGCACGACAGCGACCGCAACCTCGGCGGCGGGGGCGGGCGCGTCCGCCTCGGCCAGGGCGGTGTCGGCGGTGGCGCGTGCCCGGCGGGTACGACGCAGCGCCCGCACCGCGAGGACCAGGGCGAGCAGCCAGCCGGCCGCGAGCAGGGCGTAGACCGCCGGGGTGAGCACCGGGCCGGCGTCGCCGGCGCGCAGCAGGGTACGGGCATTGGTCAGCACGATCACGCCACCGATGGCGGCGCCGAGCAGTTGCGCCGGGACGATCCGGACCAGCCAGGCGGCGATCGGGGCCGCGATGAGACCGCCGATCAGCAGCGCGGCGACGGTGGGCAGCAGGAATCCCTCACTGCCCAGACCGATCAGGAATCCGATGCTGGCGGCGGCGGCGACCATGAACTCGGCGGTGTCGACGGAACCGATCACCTTGCGCGGGGCGAGCCGGCCGGAGACCAGCAGCGCGGGGGTCGCCACCGGCCCCCACCCGCCACCGCCGGTGGCGTCGACGAAGCCGGCGACCAGGCCGAGCGGACCGAGGAACCGGCCGCGCAGCCCACCCGCGCCGGTGCGGGTGCGCAGCGGCCGGGCGAACCGGATCAGCAGGTACGCGCCGAGGACGAAGAGGATGCCGGACATCCACGGGGCGGCGGACTCGGTGGAGATGGCGCTGAGGAAGGTGGCCCCGGCGAAGGCGCCCAGCGCGCCGGGGACGGCGATGCGGGTCACCACCCGCCAGTCGACGTTGCCGAAGCGCCAGTGGGCGACGCCCGCGGCGAGGGTGGTGCCGATCTCGGCCAGGTGCACGGAGGCGGAGGCGGCCGCCGGCGCGACCCCGACGAAGAGCAGCAGGGTCGACGAGGTCAGCCCGTACGCCATGCCGAGTGCGCCGTCGACGAGCTGGGCGGCCAGGCCGACCAGGGCGAGGATCAGAAGCTTGCGCACGAGCCCCTCCAGGCTTTTCGGCATCTCCTACCAACTTGGCCGACAATGCGGTACGGAAGGCCCCGGGGTCAACCCCTGTGTCGCGGACTGGGACGCGACCCACGGCGGACGGGTGAGAAACCGCGCGGATCGGGCGGTGGACCGGTCGCGGCAGCGGGCAACGCCTGCGCGTCAGCTCCAGGCGCGCGGGTCGGCGGCCAGCTCGTTGACGCGCCCCGGCAGCTTGCCGGCGGCCACGTCGGCAAGGCTCACCTGCTCCAGGATCGCCCGCTCGCTGGCCCGAAGCGCGATCCAGACGTCCTGCAACGCCTGCGCCGCGCCCTGGTACCCCAACTCCTCCGGGCGCTGGCCACGGACGTGGGCGAGGGGCCCGTCGATCACCCGGATGATCTCGGCGAGGGAGATCTCCGCCGCCGGCCGGGCCAGCCAGTAGCCGCCCTCGGGGCCACGCTGGGCCTGCACGATACCGCCGCGTCGCAGCTGGAGCAGGATGCTCTCGAGGAACTTCGGCGGAATGTCCTGGGCCCGGGCGATCTGCTCGGCGGTGACCGGCCGGGCCCGCCCGGCGTTCGCGCCGCCGGCGACCGCGGCCAACTCGGCGGACGCGCGGAGGGCGTAGTCGACCCGGGCGGAGAGACGCATGCCGGCAAGATTAGTCGGCGGCCCGACCGGCCGGCCGGTCGGGCCTCGCCCGTCCGATCACTCGCCGACGCGGCGCAGCAGGCCCTCCTGCACGGCGCTGGCGAGGTGCCGACCATCGGTGGTGAACATCCGGCCGGTGGCCAGCCCCCGGGCGCCGGACGCCGACGGGCTCCAGCAGTCGTAGAGGAACCACTCGTCGGCCCGGAACGGCCGGTGGAACCACAGGGCGTGGTCCAGGCTGGCGCCGACCACTCCCCCGGGCCCCCACACCTCGCCGTGCACCGAGAGCACCGAGTCCAGCAGGGTCAGGTCGGAGGCGTACGTCAGGGCGCAGGCGTGCAGCAGCGGATCGTCGGGCAGCTTGCCGTCGATGCGCATCCAGACCCGCTGGTGCGGTTCGGCGGGCCGGTCGCCGGGGCGTACCCAACCGGGCTCACCCACGTACCGGACGTCGATCGGGCGCGGGATCTTTCCCCAGATGCCGAGCCGTTCCGGGTAGCGGGAGAGCCGGTCGGTCATGGTGGGGACCTGCTCCGGCCCGGGCACCTCGACCGGAACGGGTGCGTGATGGTCCAGCCCCTCCTCCTGCCGCTGGAACGACGCGGACATGAAGAAGATCGGCTTGTCGTGCTGCAGGGCCACCGACCGGCGCACCGAGAAGGACCGCCCGTCGCGAATGTTCTCCACCTGGTACTCGATCGGCTCGGCGGGGTCACCCGGGCGAACGAAGTAGCCGTGCAGCGAGTGCACCAGGCGTTCCGCATCGACGGTACGCCCGGCGGCGACCAGGGCCTGACCGGCGACCTGACCGCCGTACACCCGCTGCGGACCAACCGGAGGGCTCATCCCCCGGAACGTCATCTCACCGGTGTGGTCGAGGTCGAGCACCTCCAACAACTGGTCGACCGCGGCCTGTCCGGTCAGCGCCGAACCGTCGGTCACCGTACGCTCACTGCAGGGCCCGGGCGGAGGCGGCGTCGACCAACGAGCCGAGTTGGTGCACCCGCAGGGTGTTGGTGGAGCCCGGGGTGCCGGGCGGGCTGCCGGCCACGATCACCACGTACTCGCCCGGGTTGGCCCGGTTGAGGCCGAGCAGGGCCTGGTCGACCTGGCGGAACATGTCGTCGGTGTGCTCGACGAACGGCATCAGGAACGTCTCCACGCCCCAGCAGAGGGCGAGCTGGTTACGCACCTCGGGAACCGGAGTGAAGGCCAGCAGCGGCAGGTCGCAGTGCAGCCGGGAGAGCCGCTTGACGGTGTCGCCGGTCTGCGAGAACGCGACCAGCGCCTTGGCGCCGATGGCCCGGGCGATCGAGGAGGCGGCGACGGTGAGCGCGCCGCCGTGCGTACGCGGGTCGTGCTGGAGCCGGGGCACCCCGATCGAGCCGGCCTCGGTGGTGGTGACGATCTTCGCCATGGTGCTGACGGTGAGCACCGGGTACTTTCCGACGCTGGTCTCGCCGGAGAGCATCACCGCGTCCGCGCCGTCGAGCACGGCGTTGGCCACGTCCGAGGCCTCCGCCCGGGTCGGGCGAGAGTTCTCGATCATGGAGTCGAGCATCTGGGTGGCCACGATGACCGGCTTGGCGTTCTCCCGGCACAGCTGCACGGCGCGCTTCTGCACCAACGGCACCTGGTCCAGCGGAAGCTCCACGCCCAGGTCGCCGCGGGCGACCATGATGCCGTCGAAGGCGAGCACGATCGCCTCCAGGTGGTCCACCGCCTCGGGCTTCTCCACCTTGGCCAGCACCGGGCGGTACACACCCTCCTCCGCCATGATCGCGTGGACGAGCTTGATGTCCTCGGCCGAGCGGACGAAGGAAAGCGCGATCATGTCGACCCCGAGACCGAGGGCGAAACGCAGGTCTTCGGCGTCCTTCTCGGACATGGCGGGCACGCTGACCGCGACGTTCGGCAGCGAGACACCCTTGTTGTTCGAGACCGGACCGCCCTCGGTGACCAGGCAACGAATGTCGTTGCCGGTGACGTCGCTGACCTCGACGGCGACCCGCCCGTCGTCGATCAGCAGTCGGTCGCCCGGCTTGACCTCCTGCGGCAGCTTCCGGTAGGTGCAGGAGACCCGGTCCCGGGTGCCGAGGATGTCGTCGCCGGTGATCACCACCGAGTCGCCGGTGCGCCACTCGTGCGGGCCGTCGGCGAACCGGCCGAGGCGGATCTTCGGGCCCTGCAGGTCGGCCAGGACGGCGACGGGACGACCGGCCGCGTCGGCCGCCTCGCGCACCAGGCGGTACACCGCCTCGTGATCTTCGTGGCTGCCATGGCTGAAGTTGAGCCGGGCCACGTTCATGCCCGCCTCGACGAGCCCCCGGATCCGCTCCGGAGACGACGTGGCGGGGCCAAGGGTGCAGACGATCTTCGCGCGGCGTGTCACGCCCATCAGGCTAGTCTCTCCTCCGGATCGACCTGGGAGCCGACCCCTTGCGGACTGTGGAACGGTTGTCCAACGACGCGCGACCGGGCGGGTGGGCCGGCGGGACGCGGGCCGTACCGGAGGACGTCGTGAGCGGCGGGCATCGGCGACCGCGCGCCGGGAATCGTACCGCTCGCCGGCACCGAAGGCCCGAGGCGGACCCGTGGACGCCCCGCGGGCGTCGACCCGTAGGCTCAGCCCTCCGTCCTGGCCAGCGGGAACTCCAACGCGCCGGCCGGGCAGAGGAAGGTCAGCACGTCCACCTGGTAGAGCCCGGCCTGCACGGCCGGGTCGGCCTCCATGACGGTGCGGACGTCGTCCACCGAGCCGGTGCGGGCCAGGCCGATGCCGATGGGCGGCGCCGGCTCCCGGGCCGGCCCGTCGATCGAACCGGCGACCAGCACCAAACCCCGACGCTGCAACGCCTGCATGTGCGCCAGGTGCTCGGCCTGGAGCCGCTGCACGGTCTCCTGGGGCAGCACCGGCCCGGCCGGCCCCGGATAGAGCACGATGCACTCGTACGTGTCCAGCGCGAAGTCCAGCTGCGGCCTGTCTGTCATGGCGTTCCCTCCCGCGCTGCCGGCGTGCGTACCGCGCCGGCCCCGACTCGGCCCAGCGTCGCACGGCCGAACCGGCCGCAGCGGGCGCTTGCGGCACTTACCCCGGGTCACGTCCGGTAACCCGGCGGATGGGTGGTTCGTCCCCACGTGTCACCCGGCGGACATGGTCGACGAGCATCGGTGCCGGCGGCGCTCCATGGCGTCGGTCTGGCTGGTCGGCATTGAGGACGAGCCCCAACGCTCGGGCGAGATCTGCCTCTTCGAGGTGTTCGGCGACGCGATCGACCGGACCGGACCAACGGTGGGCATGGGCATCCACCCGTTCCGTGACCCCGCCCTGCGCGACGACTTCAGCACACCGCGGCTACCGATCGACGTGACCGATTTCCACGTCTACGCCGCCGACTGGCGCCCGGGCCCGAGTGGACTTCTTCGTTGACGGCCACCACGTGCGCACCGTGGAGCAGGCGCCGGACTACCCCATGCAGATGATGATCGGCGTCTTCGACCTCCCCGCGAAGCCGGCGGCGGCCGCGCACGCCGGCCACGTGCCGTTTTTCGTGCTCGACTACGTCCGCGAGGGCTAGCTGGCAGACCGCTGAACAAGGCGGCGTGAAGGTTCGGACCGTCTGCCACGCAGCCGCCGGCCGGGCATCGGTGTCGTGGCTACCGCACAGACCGAGCACAGGTCAGTGCCGGATCACCACGAGCGTCGGCGCCCGCTCGGCGACCACCTTCGCGGCGCGGGCCAATCTGTGTGGATCCACCGCGCCGAACGTCTCGTCCAGAATCAGCACGTCAGCCCCCTGCAACAGCGCCCTGCCGAGGAAAACCAGGCTGCGTTCCCCGTGCGACAGCCGCCAGCCGGTCTCCCCGACGATCTGCGCCAAACCGGCGGGCATCCGGTCGAGAAGCTCGCCAAGGCCCAGCGCCCGGCACACCTCGTCGGCGTGGCGCAGGTCGTCCTGCTCGGCCGGCCAACGCCGACCGAGCAGGAGGTTCATCGCCAATGTGCCCAGCAGGAGATGGTTCTGCTCGGCCTGCGGCACCGCGAGCACCCGACGTTGCCACGTGGCCGCGCCAACGACCTCACGCTCGACGCCGTGCAGGCGCAACTCGCCTCCGGTCGGCACGTACCGGCCCGACAGAACGGCCGCCAGCGTGGATTTGCCGCTGCCCGACGGGCCCTGGATGAGCACCCGTTCACCGGTGCCGACACGCAGATACACATCGCGCAACGCAACCCGGTCGCGGCCCGGGTAGCGGTAGCCGATCGCCCGCGCCTCGATCACCGCGCTGTCGGTCGCCACGGCCGGCGCCGGGTGGTCCGCCGGAGTGTTCCCCGCGCGGCGAACGCCACGGTCGGGAAGCAGCGGGCGCAGCTGCGCCCAGGCGCACCACGCGTCCACCATGCCGGCCAACCCCACCTCCAGTCGCGTCAACGCGCCGAACCCGACGAGCACCCCGACCGCACCGGCCGCCACCGAGGCCGGGGATGCCTGCGCGTTCGCGACGCCCGCGAGCAGCACCACACCCGCCAACGCCCAACCGCGCGGAACCACCACGGTCAGCGCGGCGAGCCAGCGGTCACCGCGACGGCCCAGTTCGTCGTAGGCCGTCAGCGCGGCTTCCTCACCGTCGTGGCGCGACTCAGGTCGCTGCTGCACCGACCGGGTGCGGTGCCCGGCCATCCTCTCCGCGAGATCGTTGCCGAGCCGCATCCGAGCTGCGGCCCAGCGACCACGGTGACGGACATAGCGGTGGGTGGCGAAGGCGGCGACGGCCAGCCATGCCGCCAGCGCGCCCGGGGCTACCGGGCCGAGAGCCTCCGCCAGCAGCAGCATGGCCGCCCGAGTTCCAGGCTGGCGGCAACGCCGCCGAGTGCGCCGCCCACGGCCAGGTCCTCGATACCTTCTGCCTCCAGGGCTCGACCGAGCAGGTGGCCGGTGCCCTCGCGGCGCACTCCGGCGAGGTCGAGCTCCAGCGCCCCGTGCAGCAACCGGCGGCGCAGTCGGCCACCGGCCTGACCGCGCCTCCCGATGAAGTGCGACGGCCAGCTCCACCGGGTCGTACGTCGTGGTCACCGTCGGGTCCCTCTCGTCGCCCGTCGTCAGGTCACCCGGCCGCGCCAGCCGGTGCCGCTGGCTCAGGTGCGCGACCCGCCGGCCTCTGCCAGGGCCTGGCTGTGGTTCGCCCCGATGGGCACCACGCCGGCCCGCACCTCACTACGCACCACGAGCGCCTCACTGTGGTTCATCGACAGTCGACCCGCCCGCACCTGGCTGCGCACCGCCAACGTCTCCTTGCGGTCGCCCGCAGGAGCCTCGCCGGTCGCCGGGGTACGCACGGTCACCGCCTCGCTGTGGTGCTCCGACTGGCCGCCAGCCCGCGTGTCGGTACGGTCGGCGCGCGGGCCGGCGGGGTAGCTCGTCTGCATGTCTTTCCCTTCGATCGTCGATGTCGCGGCGCGCGGACGCCCAGCCGTCGGACACATCGGTTCCTGACCTGTTGCGGCTCTGGGTGTGCCCCAGAGCGACGACCGTACGACCGCGTGCCGTGCCCCAGCGGACCACTCACCAGGCAGCACCGGGGTACCAGTTGGACCGCCGCTATCCCGCCTGACCGACGTTCGTCTCGGCGAGCACCCGAGCCATGGCGGTGCGGTTGCGCACGCCGAGCTTGCGATAGACGCTGCTCAGATGGGTCTCGACCGTCTTCGGCGTGACGTGCAGATCCTGGGCGATCTCGTGGTTGGCCCGGCCCTCGGCGGCCAGTCGGGCGACCCGCCACTCTGCGGGCGTCAACCGCGCGTGCGCCGGGGCGAGCACCTGCTCACCGAGGTCGGTGAGCGCCTCCCGAGCCTGCCGTGCCAACTCGTCGGCGCCACACTCCCGCGCCAACTGCAGGGCCTCGCCGAGCGCGGCTCGCGCGGCTTTCGGGTGCCGCAGGCGGATCGCCGCGCCGAAGGCGTGCAGCGCGGTGGCCAGCTCAAGCCGGGCCGGGGTGGGCCGCACCACCCGTACCGCCTCCTCCAGCAGGTGCTCCGCGGCCCGGTCACCCGTCACCGTGGCCACGATCCGCAGCGCCCGGCTCAGTGCCCGCGGCGCTCCCCACCGGCGGGCCAGATCGAGCTCGTCGACAGCGAGTGCGCGAGCCCTGTCCCGCTGTCCCAACGCGTGCCGCCCCAGCGCCGCCACCGACCGCCAGGGCCAGATCGCGGGGTTCAACCAACCGTCGCCGGTCAGCCGCCGACCGGCTTCCTCGGCGCGCCGCGCGGCCTCCTCCGGTCGCCCCTCGGCCAGGTCGAGGCGGGCTTGGAGCAGTGCGATCTTGAGCTGTTGCGCGGGCACCAGCTGGACCTGCGCGCTCGCCCACCGCATCGCCCGCGCCGCGGCGTCGCGCTGGCCCCGAGCAAGGAGCACGTCTGCCCGGATGACGCCGGCGTAGGCTGCCCGGCTCACTGTGGCCAGCGGGGCCGAGGTGAACGCCATCGCAGTCCGCGTGTCCTCCTCGGCGTCGGCCAGGTGCCCGTGACTCAGCAGGGCGTAGGCGCGGAACGCGGCGGCCAGCCCGGCCTCGTGCGTCGAGCCCTTCTCGTGGGCCGCGGACCACGCCCGGTCCAGTTCGGACAGCGCTTCCTCGTGATCGGCGTCGACCAACGTGCCGTAGGCCAGCACCGGCGAAGCGGTAACCGGGTTGGGGGCACCGCCCGCTCGGGCACGCAAGGCCCGCAGCGCGGCGGCGACCGCCGTGGGCCGGTCCACGTCGATGGAGGCGGCCCAGAAGGCGGTCAGGGCGTCCAGGCGGTATCGGACATCGGCGCTCAGCCGGGGTGCCGCCCGCAGCACGGCCAGATGCGGCGCACCGGTGTGCCGTAGGTCCAGGTCGGCGGCCGCGGCCGCCAGGATCACCGTACGCAGCCGGTGGTCGAGATCCGGGTGCTCGCCGTTCAGCTCCGACAGCATGCGCTCCAGCAGCGCGATCGCTTCGGCGTTGCGGCACGCCAGGAGCGTCGCCCGGCCGAGCAGTTCCGTGACCTGGGCACGTTCGACGATGTCCTCGGCGAGGGAGGCGGCCCGTCGCAGGTAACTGATCGCCGTCTGCCAGTTCACCCCCTGTGCCACCGTGCCCGCGAGCCGGATGAGGTTCGTGGTGGTCCGCTGGTCCGGTGGAGGCTCCTGGAGGGCCCGCTCCAGGAACGCCAGGGCGGAGCGGGGAGACGCCCGGTTTGCCGCGTCGCCGGCGGCGTCGAGCATAGTCCTGACCACCCAGCTGTCGGCGGCGGGCAGGGTCGCCAGCAGATGAGTGGCCGCCAGGACGACCGGCTGTCCGTCGGCGACCAGCAGCTCCGCCGCGCGCCGGTGCAGCCGACTGCGGGTCACGGGGTCGATGCCGGCATAGACCGCGTCACGGATCAACACATGTCTGAACGCGACCCGGGATCCGGTGCGCAGGATGCCCGCGGTGACCAGTTCCCCGCGTAGGTCGTCCCACCGCTCACCCCCCTCGGTCAGACCGCTGACCATCTGCGGGGCGGCCTCCTCGCCCAGCACCGCGCATGCCTCGGCGAACCGCACGGCGGCCGGGGTCAGGTTCGCCAACACAGCGGGCATCCGCTGGGCGAGCGCCGCCCCGCCCAGGGCCCGCAGCGCGGGCTCGTCCCCGTCGGCCGCGGCACCCCCCGCCGCGCGCGCGGCGGTGGCCAGTTCCCGTACCAGCAGGGGGTTGCCGCCGGTTAGGCGGTGGCAGGCGGAGACCAGCTCGGCGCTGGCCGTCGCGGTGACCGATTCGACCAGCCGCGCGGTGCCGGCCGGACTCAGCGGCGCCAGGCGCATCAGGGTCACCGCCGGCTCCGCGGCCAGCTCGCCCCACTGACCCGCGTCGGCGCCGGGGCGTCCGGCGACGACGATCGCCAGCGGCAGCTCGGCGGCGCGCGGCATCAGATAGCGAAGGAACCGCAGCGAGGCGTCGTCCACCCAGTGCGCGTCGTCGACGACGAGAGCCACCGGTGCGCGACCGGTCAGGTTCACCAGCAGCCAGTAGAGCGCGTACGACACCGCGAGGTCACCAGCTGCCGGCCCGGTGGAATCCACGTCCAGCAGCGCGGGCACCCGGTGGGCCGGCCCCCGCAGCAGGCGGACCCGTTCCGCTGTCGGCGCGGTGTACAGGACCGGCTCCACCAGCTGACGGACCACCCCGTAGCCGAACTCCTGCTCCAGTTGGCTGCCGCGGGCACTGAGCACCCGTAGGCCCGTCGCGGTGGCGGCCCGGCGGGCGACCTCCATGAGGGTGCTCTTTCCGATCCCGGCCGGGCCCTCGACCAGGACGGCCGCTCCGCGGCCGTGGGCCGCGGTCGTGAACGCGCGCCCCAGGAGCGCCAGTTCGGCTTCTCGCTCCAACAGGGATGCGTCGGCGGTCACCCCCGGAGTCTGCCAGTCGACGGCCGCTCCGGGAGGCCCCGATGACGCGCCGGCCTCAGGGAGAACCCCAGGAGTGGTTGTCGGCTTGGTGACACCGCCTGGCTATGACGCCCGGGCGGCACCGGCCCGGCAGCCGCGGTCGCGCCGCTGACCTGCGTCGACAGGTGAGTTACCCGGGTCACAAGCACTTTGGGGTCATACCCCGAGGCCGGCAGCGGGGCCTCGACCGAGCCTTGGGGTGGCGGGCTGGTCGACCGTGGCGGGTCGGGGCAGCCGCCGAGACTATGGGGGGAAACATGCGCGTGGTCGATCAACTCACCGTCCACATCAACCTGCGCCGCGAACACGCGGAGCACCTACCGCAACAACTGGTGACCCAACTGGCCCGTGCCATCCACGCAGGCCAGCTCGCTCACGCGACGCGGCTGCCGTCGACCAGGGACCTGGCCCGGCTGCTGGGCGTCTCCCGCGGCGTGGTGATCTCCGCCTACGAGCTACTACTGGCCAAGGGCCTGGTAGAGAGCAGACCCGGATCGGGCACCTACGTCCGGCAGGTACACACCGACCCGCCCCAACCCCGACGCAGAACACCGACGACACCAACCCGCCGAG
>NZ_SMKF01000049.1 GCF_004348325.1 Micromonospora sp. KC213
GGGCATGGTGATCCTTCGAGGGGGGTGGGGATCATTTCGTGAATAACATTCGGTTACCGGATGGTAAGCGGTCGGCGGTGGGTATCGGAAGGTGTCAATCGTGGCGTCGCCCGGTTGTTACCCAGGAGTATTGAGCGGCTCGGGTTGTTTGGATAGCCTTCGATCCCACTCGGCCGGGATCCCCCGCCCGGCCGCCGACTCCAGATTGGACCGTCGATGAAGGTCGTCCGTCTGCTCACGTCCGCGATGCTGCTCGCGGCCGTGCTCCCCCCGACCGGGCCGGCCAGCGCCGCGCCCGGCAACGCCGCGACCACCCCCGCCGCCGGGTCGTTCTCCGTGCTCACCTACAACGTCGCGGGCCTGCCGGAGCTGATCTCCAGCGGCGACCCCGCGACCAACACCCGGCCGATCGGCGAGCGGATCAACGGGTACGACATCGTGCACGTCCAGGAGGACTTCAACTACCACGCCGACCTCTACGCCACCGACCGGCACCCACACCGCACCCCGACCAGCGGGGGCGTGCCGTTCGGCGACGGCCTGAACACCCTGTCGAACTTCCCGTACAGCGACTTCGCCCGGGTCAAGTGGAACTCCTGCAACGGCACCGACTGCCTCACCCCGAAGGGCTTCACCGCCTCCCGGATCCGGCTGGCCGAGGGCGTCTTCGTGGACTTCTACAACGCCCACCCCAACGCCGGCAGCACCGAGGCCGACCTGGCCGCCCGCCGGTCCAACCTGTCCCAGCTCTCCGCGTACATCTCGGCCCACTCGGCCGGAAACGCGGTGGTCCTGATGGGCGACCTCAACGTCCGCTGGACCCGCACCGGCGACAACATCCGCGAGCTGGTGGCCGCCAACGGCCTCACCGACGTCTGGGTCCAGCAGGAGCGGGGCGGGACGCCGCCGGCCGCCGGCAGCCCCGCGCTGCTCTGCGACCCGGCGAACGTGACGAACGGCTGCGAGGTCGTCGACAAGATCCTCTACCGGAGCAACCGGCTGGTCCGGCTCGACCTGCGCCGCTACCACAACGAGCACACCAGGTTCCTGACCCCGACCGGCGGCCCGCTCTCCGACCACTACCCGCACGCCGCCTGGTTCGACTGGAGCCTCAACCCGACGCTGCGGGCCAGCGACACCTGGGGCGGCCCGCACGGCACCCCGTTCACCGACCTCGGTGCCGCCGGCCCCCGGGTCACCGGGATCACCCTGCGCGGCGCCAGCCGGCTCGACCAGGTCGCGCTCAGCCTCGCCGACGGGCGCACCCTCACCCACGGCGGCACCGGCGGCACCGCCACCTCCCTGGCGCTGGCCGACGGTGAGCACGTCACCCAGGTCACCCTCACCCAGGGCAAGAAGGACGGGCACACCCGGATCTTCTCCGCCCGGCTCACCACCGACCGGGGCCGGGTGCTCGCCGCCGGCACCCCGACCGCCGAGGCGGTGACCTTCACCGCGCCGCCCGGCGGCCGGCTGGCCGGTTTCTTCGGCCGCAGCGGTACCGAGGTCGACCAGCTCGGCGTGATCTGGAGTGTCGGCGGCAACGGATAGTCTCAAAGCCGTGGCAGATCCCTCGACCTACCGTCCCGCGCCCGGCACCATCCCCGAGTCGCCCGGGGTCTACCGGTTCCGCGACGGCACCGGCCGGGTGATCTACGTCGGCAAGGCGAAGAACCTGCGCGCCCGGCTCAACTCGTACTTCGGCGATCTGCTGGGTCTGCACGAGCGGACCCGGCAGATGGTCACCACCGCCGAGTCGGTCGACTGGATGACCGTCGCCACCGAGGTCGAGGCCCTCCAGCAGGAGTTCACCTGGATCAAGCAGTACGATCCGCGCTTCAACGTCCGCTACCGCGACGACAAGTCCTACCCCTACCTGGCGGTGACCCTCGACGAGGAGTACCCGCGGCTGCAGGTGATGCGTGGCGCCAAGCGCAAGGGGGTGCGGTACTTCGGGCCGTACTCGCACGCCTGGGCGATCCGCGAGACGCTCGACCTGCTGCTGCGGGTCTTCCCCGCGCGAACCTGCTCCGCCGGGGTGTTCAAGCGGGCCGGCCAGGTCGGCCGGCCCTGCCTGCTGGGATACATCGGCAAGTGCTCCGCACCCTGCGTCGGCACCGTCTCGGCCGAGGAGCACCGGCGGATCGTCGACGACTTCTGCGACTTCATGGCCGGGCGCACCGACAGCATGGTGCGCAAGCTGGAACGCGAGATGCGGGAGGCCAGCGAGCAGCTGGACTTCGAACGGGCCGCCCGGCTGCGCGACGACGTGGCCGCGCTGCGTCGGGCCATGGAGAAGCAGACCGTGGTGCTCGGCGACGGCACCGACGCCGACGTGGTCGCCTTCGCCGACGACCCGCTGGAGGCCGCCGTCCAGGTCTTCCACGTCCGCGACGGCCGGGTACGCGGCCAGCGCGGCTGGGTGGTGGAGAAGACCGAGGAGCTGACCACCGGCGACCTGGTACACCACTTCTGCACCCAGGTCTACGGCGGCGAGCAGGGCGAGGCCGACGTCCCCCGGGAGCTGCTCGTCCCCGAGCTGCCCGCCGACGCCGACGCCCTCGCCGACTGGCTCACCACCCGGCGGGGCAGCCGGGTCACCCTGCGGGTGCCCCAGCGCGGCGACAAGAAGGCGCTGCTGGAGACCGTCGAGCGCAACGCCAAGGACGCCCTCGCCCGGCACAAGCTCAAGCGGGCCGGCGACCTGACCACCCGTGGCAAGGCGCTCGACGAGATCGCCGAGGCTCTCGGCATGCGTACCTCGCCGCTGCGCATCGAGTGTTACGACGTCTCCCAGATCCAGGGCACCGACGTGGTGGCCAGCATGGTCGTCTTCGAGGACGGCCTGCCCCGCAAGAGCGAGTACCGCCGGTTCATCGTCCGGGGCGCCACCGACGACCTCTCCGCCATGTCCGAGGTGTTGCGCCGCCGCTTCGCCCGCTACCTCGACACCCGTGCCGAGACCGGGGAGATCGGCGAGGAGACCGCGTCGGACCCGGACCGCCCCGGCATCGACCCGACCACCGGCCGGCCGCGCAAGTTCGCGTACCCGCCGCAGTTGGTGGTGGTCGACGGCGGCGCACCCCAGGTCGCCGCCGCGGCCCAGGCCCTGGCCGACCTGGGCATCGACGACGTGGCGCTCTGCGGGCTGGCCAAGCGGCTGGAGGAGGTGTGGCTGCCCGACGACGAGTACCCGGTCATCCTGCCGCGTACCTCCGAGGGGCTCTACCTGCTGCAACGGGTTCGTGACGAGGCGCACCGCTTCGCCATCACGTTCCACCGGCAGCGGCGTTCGAAGCGGATGACCGAATCGGCGCTCGACGACGTGCCCGGCCTCGGTGAGGTACGCCGTAAGGCGCTGTTGCGGCACTTTGGTTCCCTCAAACGGCTCGCCGCCGCCACCGTCGAGGAGATCACCGAGGTTCCGGGGGTGGGGAAGCGGACCGCCGAGGCGGTTCTCGCCGCCCTGAACGGCGCCCCCGCCAAGGCCGCCGCCCCCGACTGACCCGGCACGACTGAGCCCAGCCGATCCCCGTCTGCCCGTCGCCGTCTGCCCGTCGCCGCTGCCCGTCGCCCGTCGCCTCCCCGCCCCCGGGCACGTGCCTGCTCGCTTCGTTCGCGGCAGGTGGGGGTGTCTGGGGCGCTGGTCGGCCCGACATGGCGCAGGCTGAGTGGATCACCGCGTGGATCACCGGTGGGTGAGTGGGGTGGATCGGTTGGCCGGTCAGGTGGGATCGGCGAGGACGGCGAGGATCTGCTCGCCGTACTTGGCGAGCTTGTTCTCGCCGACCCCGCTGACCCGGGACAGCTCGGCCAACGAGCCCGGCGCGTCGGTGGCGATCTGCCGCAGCGTCGCGTCGTGGAAGATCACGTACGCCGGGACACCCTGCTGCTTCGCGGTCGCCGCCCGCCAGGCGCGCAGCCGCTCGAACACGCCGGTGGCCTGTGGGGTCAGGTCGGCGACCACGGTGGCGGCGCCGCGCGGCTTCGCCGACCGGGACGACACCGACCGCTCCGGCTCGCGGCGCAGGGTGACGGTGCGGCGGCGGCCCAGCACCTCGGCGCTGGCGTCGGTGAGCGCGAGCGTGCCGTAGTCACCCTCGACCGCCAGCAACCCCTCGGCCAGCAGTTGCCGGACCACCGCGCGCCACTCCGGCTCGCGCAGGTCGCCGCCGATGCCGAAGGTGCTCAACGAGTCGTGACCGTACTGGCTGATCTTGTCGGTCTGCTTGCCGAGCAGGATGTCCACGCAGTGGCCGGCACCGAACCGCTGGTTGCGCTCCCGGTCGAGGCGGTAGACGGTGGAGAGCAGCTTCTGCGCGGGGACAGTGCCGTCCCAGGTCTCCGGGGGCTCCAGGCAGGTGTCGCAGTTACCGCAGGTGGCGGTGCCGGTCTCGCCGAAGTATTCCAGCAGTTGCGCCCGACGGCAGCGGATCGTCTCGCAGAGCGCCAGCATCGCGTCCAGGTGGGTGGCGAGGTTGCGCCGGTGGGCCAGGTCCCCCTCGGACGTCTCGATCATCTTGCGTTGCTGCACCACGTCCTGGAGCCCGTACGCCAGCCAGGCGGTCGACGGCAGCCCGTCCCGGCCGGCGCGGCCGGTCTCCTGGTAGTAGCCCTCCACCGACTTGGGCAGGTCGAGGTGGGCGACGAACCGGACGTCCGGCTTGTCGATGCCCATCCCGAACGCGATGGTGGCGACCATGACCAGGCCGTCTTCGCGCAGGAAACGCTGCTGGTTCGCGGCGCGGGTGGCCGCGTCCAGCCCGGCGTGGTACGGCAGCGCGGCGATGCCGTTGGCGACCAGGAACTCGGCGGTCTTGTCCACCGAGGCCCGGGACAGGCAGTAGACGATGCCGGCGTCGCCCGGGTGCTCGTCGCGCAGCAGGGCGAGCAGTTGCCGGCGTGGCTCCCGCTTGGGCACGATCCGGTACTGGATGTTGGGCCGGTCGAAGCTGGCCACGAAGTGCCGTGCCCCGGTGAGCTGGAGCCGAGTGGCGATCTCGGCCCGGGTGGCGCTGGTCGCGGTGGCGGTCAGCGCGATCCGGGGCACCGCCGGCCAGCGCTCGTGCAGCATCGACAGGGCCAGGTAGTCGGGCCGGAAGTCGTGCCCCCACTGCGACACGCAGTGCGCCTCGTCGATCGCGAACAGGCTGATCCGACCCCGGTCCAGCAGTTGCGGCACGGCCCGGGTGCCCAGCGCCTCCGGGGCCAGGTAGAGCAGGTCCAACTCGCCGGCGACGAAGGCCCGCTCGACCTGGCGGCGGGCGTCGAGATCCTGGGTGGAGTTGAGGAAACCGGCCCGGACGCCGACCGCGGTCAGCGCATCGACCTGGTCCTGCATCAGCGCGATCAGCGGCGAGACCACCACCGCCACGCCGTCACGGACCAGGGCCGGGATCTGGTAGCACAGCGACTTGCCGCCACCGGTGGGCATCAGCACCAGCGCGTCACCGCCGGCCACCACGTGCTCGACCACCTCCTGCTGGCAGCCGCGGAAGGCGTCGTAGCCGAAGACCCGGCGGAGCACCCCGAGGGCGTCGGCGGTGTCCAGATCGGTGGGGGAGGACATCGTGGGATTGTACGAGCGGTGGCCGACACCGCGCGTTATCGACCGCGAGCGCGGCGAACTGTCAGCGGCCCGCCTCGCCGTCCCCGTCGCCCCAGCAGAGTCCGCCGATGCCGGTTCGCGGGCCTCCCGCAGGTCGCTCGCCAGGTAGGACAGGTGCAGCGTCCAGCGGCGCGGCTGCTCGTACGCGTGCGGGGCGGCCCGTTGCGGCCGGACCGCCGCTCACGCTCGGTCGCGTAGCGGGCGACCAGCGAGTTCACGTACGGGGAGAGGGGGTCCGGCTTCGTCAGCGCGTGGGTGATGGCAGCCCGGACTTGCTCGGACACGTCAGCCCCGTCGAGCAGGCCGGACGCGGCCGACCAGTCGGTGATCTTCGTCGAGAACCAGGCCGGCGGGATCTATCTGGAGAAGCCCAACGAGGTGCGGGACTGTACGCTGAAGTTCGACTACCTACGTGCGGAGGCGTGCGACACCAAGGTGTCGGCCACCATGATCGCCGGCTTGGTCAAGGAAATCCCGTGATCCACGTTCAGCGAGCTACCGATGTCGCGAACGCCCGGTGGCGGAAGAGCGCCCGCAGCGGCGACACCGGAGGCTCCTGCGTCGAGGTGGCCGAGCCTTCCGACGCGCTGGCGGTGCGGGACTCCAAGGATCCGGACGGGCCGGCGCTCCTCTTCGGCCGGAAAGCCTGGTCGTCGTTCGTCGCCAACCTCCGGCACGGCCTGCCCGGCTGACGCCTCGGCGAGTTTGCTGCCGTCCTGATGCCGGCTCCTTCTGCTACGCCGCCTGGCCGGTCACCTGGTCCGCATCGACCAGGCACGTCCCGGCTGACCGCGGTTCATTCATCCGGGAAACCCGATTTCGATGTCGAGACCGCCGGTGGCCCGGGTCCGGGTGTGGACGGTCGCGCCGTGCGCGTCGGCGATCGCGCGGACGATGGCCAGACCGAGTCCGTGCCCGTGTCCGTCGGGGTGTCTGGTCCGGTGGTTGCCGACCTGTCGGAACGGCTGGAAAAGCGTGTCGACCTCGTCGGGTGACACCATCGGTCCGGAGTTGCTGACCCGGATGGCGCCGCCGGTCGCGGTGGTCGTCGTGCTGATCTCGACCCAGCCGCCCGGCGCGTTGTGTCGCACGGCGTTGTCGATCAGGTTGACAACCAGGCGCTCGATCAGGTCGGGGTCGCCGGTCGCCGGTGCCCGATTGAGGGCGGTGTGTATCCGGATGCTTCGCCGGCCGGCGTCCTGATGGCGGGCGGCGACTACCTCGGCGGCGGTGTCGGCGACGTCGAGTGGGGTGTGCAGTTGGAGACCCTGTTCGCCGTGCGCGAGGGCGAGCAGCGCCTCGATGAGGCGTTCCTGTTGATCGTTGAGTGTGAGGACCTCGTGGCAGGCCGACCGCAGCGTCTCGGCGGTGGCGTCCGGGTCGGCGAGCGCCACCTGCAGCACGGTCCGCTCGGCGGTGAGTGGGGTACGCAGTTCGTGCGACGCGTTGGCGACGAAGTGCCGCTGCGACTCGAAAGCGGTCTGCAACCGCTGAAACAGGTCGTCGAGCGTCTCGGCCAGGTCGGTGAATTCGTCGTGCAGACCGGTCCGGCCGAGCCGGCGGTGCAGGTCGCTGGCGGAGATCTCCCGGGCGGTGGCGGTGATGGTGCGCAGAGGGTGCAGGAACCGGCCGGCGACGAACCAGCCGAGCAGCAGGGAGACCACCACCATGCCGGCTATGGCCCACGCCGAGGTGGTGATTTGCCGGTCCAGGTGACCGCCGTCGCCGGGGACGCCGGCGGGATCCGCGACCGGACCTGCCGGGATGGCCTGCCTGCTGCCCAGCAGCGGGATCGCGAGCAGCACCACGCCGGAGATCAGGAAGGGCACGGCGTAGAGCAGCGTGAGCTGGACGTGCAGGCTCCGCCGGGGAAGCCGGACACGCATCACGGTTCGCCGATCCGGTAGCCGCCCTCGCGAACGGTGTGGATGATCGCAGGGTCGCCCAGCTTGGTCCGCAGCCGGCGGATAGTGGTCTTCACCGCCGTGGTGAACGGGTCCGCCGCCTCGTCCCAGACCCGTTCGAGCAGATCCTCCGCAGATACGAGCCGGCCGTGCGCGGCGAGCAGGCATTCCAGGACGGCGAACTCCTTCGGGCTCAGCTCCAGCCGGCGTCCTTCGCGGGTCGCCACCCGCCGGCCGGGGTCGAGCGTGAGCTCCCCGTACTCCAGAATCGGTGGCACCGCCGTGCCCGGGCGCCGACCGAGCGCCCGCACCCGCGCCACCAGCTCGGCGAAGTCGAAGGGCTTGGCGAGGTAGTCGTCGGCGCCGAGGCTCAGGCCGTCGACCCGTTGTTTCACCGACGAGGCCGCGGTCAGCATCAGCACTCGGGTCGCCGAGTGCTCGTCCACGATCCGCCGGCACACCTCGTCGCCCGGCACGCCCGGCAGGTCGCGGTCGAGCACCACCACGTCGTAGCGGGTCACGGCCAGGTTATCGAGGGCCGCGTCGCCGTCGAGAACCACGTCGACCGCCATGCCCTCACGGCGCAACCCGACACCCACCGTACGGGCCAGCACCTCGAAATCCTCGACCACCAGCACGCGCATGATCCCCACCATGCCACGGCCCGGGTGTCAGAACGGTGTCACCCGGCGGCACCGTCCTGACACCGGCGTCCGCGTAGAACCGAAACCTGCAAACCGCGTCAGCAGGACGGAAAGGCTACGGATGGACATCGTTCTCGAAACTGACCAGCTCGGAAAGAGATATGGCAGAGCCTGGGCGCTGCGGGAATGCTCGCTGCGCGTTCCGGCCGGGAGGGTGGCCGCGCTGGTCGGCCCCAACGGAGCGGGCAAGAGCACCCTGTTGCACCTGGCGGTCGGCCTGCTGCGGCCGGACGCCGGCACCGTACGGATCTTCGGCCGCAGGCCGTACGACGACATCGCCGTCCTGTCCGAGGTCGGTTTCGTGGCGCAGGACACGCCGCTGTACCGGGACTTCACGGCGGACGAGCTGTTCACCATGGGCGCCAGGCTGAACCGGCGCTTCGACACCGCGCTGGCGCACCGCCGGCTGGCGCAGATCGGCATCCCGCGCGACAAGCCGGTCGGCAAGCTGTCCGGCGGTCAGCGGGCCCAGGTCGCCCTCGCCCTGGCGATGGCCAAGCGCCCACGGCTGCTGCTGCTCGACGAGCCGGTCGCCAGCATCGACCCGCTGGCCCGGCGCGAGTTCCTCCAGGCGCTGATGGCCGTGGTCGCCGAGACGGGCACCACGGTGCTGCTGTCCTCGCACATCCTGGCGGATCTCGAACGCACCTGCGACTACCTCATCGTGCTGCACGCCTCTCAGGTGAAGCTCGTTGGCGACGTCAGCGCCCTGCTCGCCGCGCACCGGCAGCTGGTCGGCCCCCGAAACGGCGGCCCGTTGCCCGCCGGGGTCGCGCATGTGGTGCGGGCCGAGCACACCGATCGGCAGTCCACGCTGCTGGTCCGCACGAACGCTGCGCTGCGGGATCCGGCATGGAAGGCGTACGACGTGACTCTGGAAGACCTCATCCTCGCCTACCTCGGCGACGGCGACTCCCGGTCGCACGCCGCGTGGGAGGTGCCCGCATGATCTGGCTCGCCTGGCGGCAGCACCGCAAGCAGGCACTGTTCACCGCGATCGGCCTCGCGCTCCTCGCCGTGTTCATGGTCCCCACCGGTCTGGCCATGCGGCACACCTTCGCCGACCTGGGCCTGGACGACTGCGTCCGCGCGCTGGGTACCGCCTCGATGATCCCGGCCGACGCCGACACCTGCGGCAAGGCGTCCATCCAGTTCAACGGCCAGTACGGCGTGATGACCCTGATCGGGGTGCTCTTCCTCGTCCTGCCGCTGCTGGTCGGGCTGTTCTGGGGTGCGCCGCTGGTCGCCCGCGAGATCGAGCAGGGCACCCACCGCATGGTCTGGACCCAGGGCGTCAGCCGGGGACACTGGGCACTGGTCAAGTTCGGGGTCGCCGGTGCCGTCGCGCTCGTCGCCTCGGTGGTCTACGGACTGGGCGTGTCGTGGTGGCTGACCCCGATGAGCCAGGCCGGGCAGCACGGCCGCTTCAACATCTTCTTCTTCGACATGCAGGGCACGGCCCCGATCGGCTACACGATCTTCGCGGTCGCGCTCGGCATCTTCGCCGGCACCGTCTGGCCCAAGGTGCTGCCGGCGATGTCCGCCACGCTCGTCGGGTTTCTCGGGTTACGCATCGCCCTGACGACACTCGCCCGGCCGCACTACCTGCCCGCCCGCGTCCTGACCTTCCCGGTCAAGGACGCCACCGAGCAGACCAACCCCGCCGCCGGCGACTGGATCCTGTCCTACGGCATCCGCGACGCCTCCGGCAAGATGGTCACGGCCAACGCGCAGATCGCCTGCGCGCCCGACGCCACCGGTCCCGGCGCCGCGTGCGGCGCCGACCTCGGCATCACCTCGGGGGCCTACAACTGGCAGCTCTACCAGCCCGGAACCCGGTACTGGCTGTTCCAGGGCATTGAGACCGGCATCTTCCTCGCCGTCGCCGCCCTACTGCTCTACCTCGCCGTCCGCCGCATCCGCCACGTCGCATGACCGGGAAGCCGTCCAAGGGAGGCCCCATGCGGCAAACTGGTGCCGCGCCGGCCACGGTGGTCGGCGGTCGCGAGGCGGTCAGGTCGGCTTCGGCGTCCGTGGCCGGGAAGGTTGCCGGCGAGGGCGTCGATGCGACGGGACTTCGGTGGCTGGTGGCGACGCGGCCCGCGAGGCTGACGCCTCGGCGAGTCCGTTGCCACCCTGGTTCCGCCGGCATCACCGACGCCCGGTTAGATGACCGGATGGCGGTGAGCATCGATATCGACGCCCTCCGGGACGCGGCTGGAGCCGGGGCCTGTGCAGCGGCGGACAAACTACGGGAAGCCGGTCAGCCGGAGGCGATCATGCCGGCGGGCGGGGGAGCGTCCGGCGTGATCCGGGAGGCCGGGCAGTCGCCGTACGAGGTCTGGGTGGGGATCACGGCGGACGGCTTCCATGCCGAGTGCGACTGCCCAGCCGGCGGGGAGCTGTGCGCGCACGCGGTGGCCCTCACCCTCGCTGCCCTGGCGGACGGCTTCGCCTGGTCCTCGGCGGCCACCCCGCCGTCATCCCTGGCGATCGACCCCAGGGTGGCTCAACTGGCCGACCTCGCGCGGAGCCTGCCCGCCCGGCGACTGGCGTTGCTGGTCGCCGAGTGGGCGGCCACGGATCGCGTGCTGGAGACCGCGTTGCGGGCGCACGCCGGCCAGCTCGCCCCCCTCACCGCCGCCGAGTTGGGCGACATCGGTCGCACGATCGACAGCCTGGCCCACGAGGCGACCAGCGGCGACCGCTGGGATCTGCACGACGTGGAGAAGGCCGGGCGGGCGATCGTCGAGGAGATCGAGGTGCTCGCCCAACGGCCGCCGACCGAGGTGACGCTGCTGCTGGTCGAGCGGGCCGCCCGCGCCTGGGATGGCATCTCCGGTCACCTGTACGAGGCATGGGAGACGTACGAGGAGGAACCGGCCGAGATCGGCGGCGCGCTCCGGGCGGTTCACGTCCAGCTCTGCGAGCAGGTGCAGCCGGACCCGGACGAGCTGGCCGCCCGGCTGGCCGAGATCATCGAGGCGGCCGAGGTCGACTCCTGCCTCGACGAGCCGTGGGACTACCTCGGTGTGCTCGGCCGCGACCGGGTCAAGGCGCTACAGAAGCGCCGCTGACGGCGGCCACGATCCACACCGCCGTAGCCGGCGGAGGGACGCGACCGGGTGCGGCCCGGCCGCGTCCCGAAGGGCTGATCAGGCCCCGGTCGGTCGGTTGGCCAGCGCTCGCGGCGGCGCCTTCATCCCCACCACGATGTCGACGATCTCGATGTAGCGGGCCTTGCCGCCCATCCGGAACGCCGTGGCTGCCGCGTTGATCTCCTCCAGGGTGTCCGCCTCCACCATGGTGACCTGGTCGTACCTGCCGTTCACGCCGGTGCAGACCACGTGGGTGAGCTGCTTGGCGAAGCGGGCCAGGTCGCGGGCGTGCTCGTGGGAGACCTCTCGGATGCCCTCCTCGCCGAGGGCGAAGTACTCCGGACTGATCTTCATGAACAGGAAGCCGACGTATTTGTTCTTCTCGGCCAGATCGTGCATGGCGCCCTCCGGTTGTGCAGGCCGTCACCTGCGTCGACCACGCAAAGAATGGCCCCGGTCGCAGATCGTGAGCAACGAATCGATCTGTCGGGATTGCGACCGGCGCGGCGCTGCGCTCTGCCCGCCGGGCCGTGACTCGACACCGGACGGGCGGACCCGCGATCCGCGGGGCGTCGGTGTGGGTGGGCGGACCGACCGGCCCGGCGGGATAGAGTCGCTGATCGACCATGCGCGGCCGGGCGGACCGGACCGGCGTCAGGGACTCGGGAGTGGTAAGTGAGCGAGGCGCGGACGGCCGACGGGTACGCCCCGAACGGCACGGCGATGACGGAGACGGACACCTCGTTGGTGGTGGTGACCGGGCTGTCCGGCGGTGGCCGCAGCACGGTGGCCCGGGCGTTGGAGAACGTCGGCTACTACGTGGTGGACAACCTGCCCCAAGCGCTGCTGCTCGACATGGCCGAGCTGGCGGTCAAGGCCGGCGGCGCCGCCCGGCGTACCGCGATGGTGCTGGACGTGCGGTCCCGGGCCTTCTCCACGGATCTGGCAGGCGCGATCCGGGAGTTGAAGGAGCGCGGCTACTCACCCCGGGTGGTCTTCGTCGACGCCGACGACGAGGTGCTGATCCGCCGGTTCGAGAGCGTCCGGCGGTCGCACCCGTTGCAGGGGGAGGGGCGGCTGGCCGACGGTATCGCCGTGGAGCGTGGGCTGTTGGAGGAGGCCCGCGACCAGGCCGATGTGATCATCGACACCAGCCAGCTCAACGTCAACCAGCTCCGTCGGCGCATCGAGGAACTCTTCGGTGGCGAGGACGCCCGCCGGCTGCGGGTCACCGTGCTCTCCTTCGGTTTCAAGTACGGCCTGCCCCCGGACGCCGAATTCGTCCTCGACGCCCGGTTCCTGCCCAACCCGTACTGGGTGCCGGAGCTGCGCGAGCACACCGGCCGGGAGGAGTCGGTCAGCGCGTACGTGCTCAGCCAGGAGGGCGCCGACGCGTTCGTCTCCGCCTACGCCGACCTGGTCGGCGCGACCACGGCCGGGTTCGAGCGGGAGGGCAAGCGCTACCTGACCGTGGCGGTCGGCTGCACCGGCGGCAAGCACCGCAGCGTCGCCATCGCCGAGGAGCTCGCCGGTCGGCTGCGCCGCGCCAACCTGGCCGCCAACGCGCAGCACCGGGACCTGGGGCGGGAATGACCGCGACGAAGGTGGTCGCCTTCGGCGGGGGGCACGGACTGTCCGCCTCGTTGCGGGCGCTGCGACACGCCGCCGGCGAGCTGGACCTGGACATCACCGCGGTGGTGACCGTCGGCGACGACGGCGGCTCCAGCGGCCGGTTGCGCGCCGAGCGCGGCGGCCTGCCCCCGGGCGACCTGCGGCAGGCCCTCGTCGCGCTGGCCGGTGACCACCCGGCCACCCGGCGCAGCGCCGGGCTGTTCCAGCACCGGTTCACCGGCGACAGCGGCGACGGCCTGGCCGGGCACGCGGTGGGCAACCTGGTCCTCTGCGGCCTGATGGAGCAGCTCGGCGACCCGGTGGCGGCGTTGGAGCACGCCGGCGCGATGCTCGGCACGGTCGGCCGGGTGCTGCCGATGTCGCCGCAGCCGGTCGGCATCGAGGCCCGGGTCCGCGGCGTCGACCCGGAGCGGCCCGACGAGGTGTGCACCGTGCGCGGCCAGCACCAGGTCGCGGTGACCACCGGACGGGTGGAGTCGCTGCGGCTCACCCCGGACGCTCCGGCCGCCTGCGCCGAGGCCGTGACGGCGGTCGGCGCCGCCGACTGGTTGATCTTCGGGCCGGGCAGTTGGTACACCAGCGTGCTGCCGCACCTGCTGGTGCCGGGGCTGGCCGACGCGATCGTGGCCAGCCCGGCGCGACGGCTGGTCACGCTCAACCTGGCGAACGAGAAGGAGACCCTCGGGCTCTCCGTCGCCGACCACCTGGCCGCCCTGCACTGGTACCTTCCGCCGCTCACCGTCGACTACGTGCTGGCCGATTCGAAGGCGGTGGGTGACCCCGAACCGGTCGGCCGTGCGGCAGAATCGCTGGGTGCCCGGCTGGTTCTCGCCCCCGTGGCCGTCACCGGCGGCTCCCCCCGTCATGATCCGGTCGCCCTGGGCGCCGCGTTGGTGCCTGTCCTGGGCGCCGATCGTTAAGCACGTACGTAATCACCGGCGACACGCCGGTACCGGTCCGTGGAGGGGCGCACAATGGCGATGACGGCTGCGGTCAAGGACGAACTGAGCCGGGTCGACGTGCCCAAGCCCTGCTGCCGGCGGGCGGAGATGGCCGCGCTGCTCCGGTTCGCCGGCGGGCTGCACATCGTCTCCGGTCGGGTGGTGGTGGAGGCCGAGCTGGACACCGGGGCGGTGGCCCGACGGCTGCGTCGGGAGATCGCCGAGGTGTACGGGTACCCCAGCGAGATCCACGTGCTGGCCTCGGGTGGGCTGCGCAAGGGCAGCCACTTCATCGTCCGCGTGGTCAAGGACGGTGAGTCCCTGGCCCGGCAGACCGGGCTGCTCGACGTGCGCGGTCGCCCGGTGCGTGGCCTGCCGCCGCACGTGGTGGCGGCCAACGTCTGCTGCGCGGTGTCCGCGTGGCGGGGGGCGTTCATGGCGCACGGCTCGCTGACCGAACCCGGCCGCTCCAGCGCACTGGAGATCACCTGCCCCGGGCCGGAGTCGGCGTTGGCCCTGGTCGGCGCGGCCCGGCGGATCGGCATCACCGCCAAGAACCGCGAGGTGCGTGGGGTCGACCGGGTGGTGGTCAAGGACGGCGACGCGATCGCCGCGCTGCTCACCCGGATCGGCGCGCACTCCAGCGTGCTGGCGTGGGAGGAGCGGCGGGTCCGCCGCGAGGTGCGGGCCACCGCCAACCGGCTGGCCAACTTCGACGACGCCAACCTGCGCCGCTCGGCGCGGGCGGCGGTGGCCGCCGCCGCCCGGGTCACCAGGGCGCTGGAGATCCTCGCCGACGACGCCCCCCACCACCTGACCTCGGCCGGGCGGCTGCGCCTGGAACACCGGCAGGCATCCCTGGAGGAACTGGGTGCGTTGGCCGACCCGCCGCTGACCAAGGACGCCATCGCCGGGCGGATCCGCCGGCTGCTGGCGCTGGCCGACAAGCGCGCCCGCGACCTGGGCATCCCGGATACCGAAGCGGCCGTCACGCCGGACATGCTCGTGGTCTGATAGGACGGTGGGCCGGCGCGGGCGAGGCGGGATCCCACCCGCCGCAGCGCGGCGGCGCACGCTCGGATAAGGTCGCTGCGTACGGCAAGGGGGCCGGCACAGGCACTCCTCGCCGTGCTGCACCGCCTCCGGCGGTCAGATCCTCACGACCGCGGCGGGGTGGCCGAGATGAATCGTCAACGGCCGGCTCCAACGGTCGGCGAAAACACCTCCGCCGGCCCGCGTCTGACGCCGGCGGACAACACGCGAGGAGATGGGACCTGTGACCATCCGGGTTGGCATCAACGGCTTCGGCCGCATCGGCCGTAACTTCTTCCGGGCGGTGCTGGCGTCCGGCGCCGACATCGAGGTCGTGGCGGTGAACGACCTGACCGACAACGCGACGCTCGCCCACCTGCTCAAGTACGACAGCATCCTGGGCCGCCTCCCGCACGAGGTGAAGGCCACCGCCGACGAGATCACCGTCGGCGGCAAGACCATCAAGGCGTACGCCGAGAAGGACCCGGCGAAGCTGCCGTGGGGCGAGGTCGGCGCGGACGTCGTCATCGAGTCCACCGGTTTCTTCACCGACGGCACGAAGGCGAAGGCGCACGTCGACGGCGGGGCCAAGAAGGTCATCATCTCCGCCCCGGCGAAGAACGAGGACGTCACGGTCGTGATGGGCGTCAACCACGACCAGTACGACCCGGCGAAGCACACCATCATCTCCAACGCCTCCTGCACCACCAACTGCCTGGCCCCGATGGCCAAGGTGCTGCACGACACGTTCGGCATCCAGCACGGTCTGATGACCACCATCCACGCGTACACCCAGGACCAGAACCTGCAGGACGCGCCGCACAAGGATCTGCGTCGGGCCCGGGCCGCCGCGCTGAACATCGTGCCGACCTCGACCGGCGCGGCCAAGGCGATCGGCCTGGTGCTGCCGGAGCTGAAGGGCAAGCTGGACGGCTACGCGCTGCGGGTGCCGATCCCGACCGGCTCGACCACGGACCTGACGGTGAACCTCAACCGCGAGACCACGGTGGACGAGGTCAACGCCGCGATCAAGGCCGCCGCCGACGGCCCGCTCAAGGGCATCCTGGTCTACAACGAGGACCCGATCGTCTCCGCCGACATCGTCACCGACCCGGCGTCCTGCATCTTCGACGCGCCGCTGACCAAGGTGATCGGCAACCAGGTCAAGGTCGTCGGCTGGTACGACAACGAGTGGGGCTACTCGAACCGCCTGGTCGACCTGGTCAAGCTGGTGGGTCAGTCCCTGTGAGTGCGAACCCCGCAGTCACGAACGGGAGGCTGGCTCGGTGAGCATCCGCAACCTCGACGACCTGCTCGCCGAGGGGGTGTCGGGTCGGCGCGTGCTGGTGCGCGCCGACCTGAACGTCCCCCTCGACAAGCAGACCGGTGAGATCACTGACGACGGCCGGATCCGGGCCGTCCTGCCGACCCTGGGCGCGCTGGTCCAGGCCGGCGCGAAGGTGGTCGTCTGCTCGCACCTGGGCCGCCCGAAGGGCGCCCCGGACCCGCAGTTCAGCCTCCGCCCGGTCGCCGGGCGGCTCGGTGAGCTGCTCGGCGCGCCGGTGCACTTCGCCACCGACACCGTCGGTGACTCGGCCCGCGCCACCGTGGCGGGCCTGGCCGACGGCCAGGTCGCCCTGCTGGAGAACCTGCGCTTCAACCCGGGCGAGACCAGCAAGGACGCCGCCGAGCGGGGGGCGTTCGCCGACCAGCTAGCCGCCTTCGGCGAGGCGTACGTCGACGATGCCTTCGGCGCCGTGCACCGCAAGCACGCCAGCGTCTTCGACGTGCCGGCCCGGCTGCCGCACGTGGCCGGCCGTCTGGTGCTGCGCGAGGTGCAGGTGCTCGGCAAGCTGACCGGCGAGCCGGAGCGCCCGTACGTGGTGGTGCTCGGTGGGTCGAAGGTCTCCGACAAGCTGGCGGTGATCGAGGCGCTGTTGCCGAAGGTCGACCGGCTGCTCATCGGCGGCGGGATGTGCTTCACCTTCCTCAAGGCCCAGGGCCACGAGGTGGGCACCTCGCTGCTGGAGGAGGAGATGGTGCAGACCTGCCGCAACCTCCTGGAGCGGGCCCCGGGCAAGATCATGCTCCCGGTCGACGTGGTGGCCGCGGACGCCTTCGCCCCGGACGCCGCGCACGACACGGTCCCCGCCGACGGCATCCCGAGCCACCGGCTCGGGCTGGACGTCGGGCCCCGGACGGTGGCCGGTTTCGCCGCCGTGATCTCCCAGGCGAAGACGGTCTTCTGGAACGGGCCGATGGGCGTGTTCGAGATGGCCGCGTTCGCGGCCGGCACCCGAGGGGTCGCCGAGGCGATCACCAAGGCCGACGCGTTCAGCGTGGTCGGCGGCGGTGACTCCGCCGCCGCGGTCCGTGCCTTGGGGCTGGACGATTCCGCCTTCGGGCACATCTCCACCGGAGGCGGCGCCTCCCTGGAGTACCTGGAGGGCAAGACCCTCCCCGGCATCGCGGCCCTGGAGAACTGATGGCGAGCGTGAGCCGCCGGCCACTGATGGCCGGCAACTGGAAGATGAACCTCAACCACCTCGAGGCCAACCTGCTGGTGCAGAAACTGGCCGCGAGCCTCACCGAGAAGCAGCTCACCGACGTCGAGTGCGTCGTCCTGCCGCCCTTCACCGCCCTGCGCACCGTGCAGACCGCGGTGGACGGCGACAAGCTGCTGATCGGCTACGGCGCACAGGATCTGTCGCCGTACCAGTCGGGGGCCTACACCGGGGACATCTCCGGCCCGATGCTGGCGAAGCTGGGCTGCACCTACGTGGCGGTCGGCCACTCCGAGCGGCGGCAGTACCACCACGAGGACGACGCCCTGGTCAACGCCAAGGTGGCCGCCGCGCTGGCGAACGGGCTCACCCCGATCCTGTGCATCGGCGAGGGGCTGGAGATCCGGGAGCAGCTCAAGCACGTGCCGCACTGCTGCGACCAGCTCGACGCCGCCCTGAAGGGGCTCACCCCCGAGCAGGTCACCAAGGTCGTCGTGGCGTACGAGCCGGTCTGGGCGATCGGCACGGGCAAGACGGCGACCCCGGACGACGCCCAGGAGGTGTGCGGCGAGGTCCGCAAGCGCCTGGTCGAGACCTACGACCAGGCCACCGCGGACCAGGTCCGGGTCCTGTACGGCGGGTCGGTCAAGTCCTCGAACGTGGCCGCGATCATGGCCCAGCCGGACGTGGACGGGGCCCTGGTGGGCGGCGCCAGCCTGGACGCCGAGGAGTTCGCGAAGATCTGCCGGTTCCCGGAGCACACTGCGCGCTGATCGCTCGCTATCCTTGACTCCGCCCGTCCACCGGCCGGTGCCGTCGTGCCCGACCTGTCCGGGCGAGGATCGTAACGAGAGGACTGACCCCAGCCATGCCGATCTGGTTCGCATACACGTTGATCGTGTTGCTGGTCATCACGAGCGTGCTGCTCACCATGCTGATCCTGCTGCACCGCGGTAAGGGCGGCGGCCTGTCCAGCATGTTCGGCGGCGGTGTCAGCTCCAGCCTGGCCGGCTCGTCGGTGGCGGAGAAGAACCTGGACCGCTACACCGTCCTGGTGAGCGTCATCTGGTTCGCCTGCATCATCGGGCTGGGCCTCTGGCTCAAGCTCGCGCTCACCAACGGGGCCTGATCCCGTCGGAGTCTCGGCGTACAATCTGCGCGCGGTCCGTCACGGACCGCGCGCAGTTGTGTTTGTGCACCGCGTCGCCGCCGCCACCCTCCGGGCGGTGGTCCCCTCCGACGACAGGAGCGAATTGCTGTGCCCAGTGTCAACATCATCCGGGGTGCGCGGGTCGGGTCGGCCCCCGAGCGCCCCGCCGAGCGCTACGAGCTGGCGCCGCGCCGTCCGGTGACCTACTGGTGCCGCAACGGGCACGCCACCGAGATCAAGGTGGCGGTGGAGGCCGAAACCCCGTCGGTCTGGGACTGCCCGCGCTGCGGTCTGCCGGCAGGCCGGGACGCGGACAACCCGCCGGGCCGGGTCCGTCCGGAGCCCTACAAGACCCACCTGGCGTACGTGAAGGAGCGGCGCAGCGACGCCGAGGGGGAGGCGATCCTGGCCGAGGCCCTGGCCGCCCTGCGTCAGCGCCGCGGTCGCGGCTGACCCGCCCCGGCCCGACCGCCGCACCTGCCGGGCAGCGACAGCGGAGCCCCCGACCCGGTGGCGGGTCGGGGGCTCCCGGACACGTCGATCAGCGCAGGCTACGCGAGCGCGGCGGCACTCCGGCCGCGGCCGCCCGGTCCAGCAACCAGAGGGTACGCGCCACCCCCCGCACACCCGCCGCCGGCAACTGCCGTGGCCCGGCCCCGGCCAGCGCCATGCCGACCGCCCGGGCCTTGTCCCCGCCGCTGGCCACCAACCAGACCTCCTCGGCGGTGTTGATCGTCGGCAGGGTGAGGGTGGTCCGCACGGGCGGCGGTTTCGGGCTGCCCCGCACGGCGCTGACCGGCCGGGTGTCGTGGTGCACCGGATGCTCGGGGAAGACCGAGGCCACGTGCCCGTCCTCGCCGACGCCCAGCATCAGCACGTCGAAGTGGGGGAGCGCGGCGTGGCCGGGACGAGCCGCCCGCGCCAGTTCCTGCGCGTACGTGGCCGCCGCCGCCTCCGGGTCCGGCCCGTCGGGGCCGTCGGAGGCCGGCATCGGATGCACCCGGGCCGGGTCCAGTGGCACCACGTCCAGCAGCGCCGCCCGGGCCTGCGTCTCGTTGCGCTCCGGGTCACCGGCGGGCAGGAAACGCTCGTCGCCCCACCAGACGTCCACCCGGGACCAGTCGACCGCGTCCCGGGCCGGCAGCGCCGCCACCGCCCGGTACACGGCCGCGGCGATCCGGCCGCCGGTCAGCACCACCGCGGCCTGACCCCGCTCCGCCTGCGCGTCGAGCAGCTTCACCACCAGTCGGGCCGCCACCGCCTGCGCCAGCAGGTCGGCGTCGGCGTGGACGGCGACACTCGCCTCACTCATGTCTGCCTTCGTTTCCGGACCACGTCCACGCGGCCCTGTCGTCGTGCCGGGGCCGGTGAACCCCGTTGCCGGTGGGCCGCACCCGCCCGGTCCGTGTCGGCGACGACCCGTCGCCGACACGGACGGCCGTCAGTGGTTCGCGCTGGTGCCCGCGTGTGCGGTCACCCCGGCCTCGGCGCGTCGCGCCGTGGCCGGATCCTTCCACACGTGCACCCGCTGGGCGGGGCGCTGCTCCAGCCCGGTCAGTCCGGCCGCGGCGCCCAGCGCCTCGGCGTACACCTGGTCGGCGTCGAGCCGGCGCAGCTCCTCGGCCAGTTCGTCACCGAGGGGGCGACGCACCAGCGGCAGTATCCGGTCGTCCTGGCCGGTACGCCGGAACGTCGCCAGGCTGTCGTCGCGGGTGAGGGTCAGCTCGTCGCCGTTGGCGCAGCGCAGCTGCACCTGACGCATCCGGGGGTGGGCGTCGGTGTGCTCCCAGCGGGGGTCGATGCCGAGCCGCGCGGCCAGCCAGCCGCGCATCAGCGCCGCCGTCGGGTCGGTGCGCGGCGCGACCACCGTCGCCTCGGTGACCTGGGCCTCGGTGGTGTCGAACGCCCCGGCGACCAGGGTCCGCCACGGGGTGATCCGGGTCCACGCCAGGTCGGTGTCGCCCGGGGCGTAGTCCCGGGCCCGCTGCCGCAGCGCCTCGATCGGGTCGGCGGCCTGCGCGGCGTCGGTGATCCGCCGGTCGGCGACCACGCCGAGGAAGTCGGTGGCGATCTCCTCCGGCGGCTCGCCGTGCCACCAGGTGACCACCGGGACGTCCGGCACCAGCAGCGGCATCACCACCGACTCGGCGTGCAGGGCCAGCCGCCCGTACATCCGGGTGACCACGGCCTCGCAGGGGCCGAGCCGGCCGCCGACGACGATCTCCGCGTCCAGCCGGTTGCGTTCCCGTTCGATGTCCGAGCGGACGACGACCAGCAGCCGGCACGGGTGGGCCGCGGCGGCGATGGTGGCCGCCGCCTCCGCCTCCCGGACCCGCTTCTCGTCCACCACCACGATCAGGGTCAGCGCCATTCCGCTGGCCACCCCGCCCGCGCTGCGCCGCTCCGCGGCCAGCGCCTTGACCACCTCGTTGCCGGTGGTGTCCCACAGGCCGATCACTGGAGCCTCCCGGTCTGCTCGCTTCGACTCTCCACGGCCGTCCGGCGACGGCGGCGACTCGCCCCGGCCACCGGGCGCTCTGCCCTTGCCACCGGACGGCGGCGCCCGCTCACGCCCGCCGCCAGGCGCGGCCCTCGCGGGCCAGCATCTCGTCGGCCGCCCGCGGCCCCCACTCGCCGGCCCGGTACGGCTCCGGCTTCGTGCCCTCCCAGGCGTGCTCCAGCGGATCCACCACCGCCCAGCTCTGCTCCACCTCGGCGGCGTCCGGGAACAGCGTCCGGTCACCGATCAGCACGTCCAGCACCAGCCGCTCGTACGCCTCCGGGCTGGACTCGGTGAACGCCTCGCCGTACTGGAAGTCCATCGCGATGTCGCGGACCTCCATCGTGGTGCCCGGCACCTTCGAGCCGAACTTCAGCACCACGCCCTCGTCCGGCTGCACCCGGATGACCAGCTGGTTGGGGCCGAGCGACTCCATGTCGGCGGCGTTGAAGGGCAGGTGGGGTGCCTTCTTGAAGATGACGGCCACCTCGGTGACCCGGCGCGGCAGCCGTTTGCCGGCCCGGATGTAGAACGGCACCCCCGCCCAGCGGCGGTTCTGGATGCCCAACTCGACGGCGACGTACGTCTCGGTGGTGGAGTCCGCCGGCACGCCGTCCTCGTCCAGGTAGCCGACCGCCCGCTGGCCGCCCACCCAGCCGGGCAGGTACTGGCCGCGTACGGTGCCGTGGGCGATGTCCTTCGGCAGGGTGATCGCCTTGAGCACCTTCAGCTTCTCGGCCCGGATCTCGTCGGCGTCGAAGCTGGTCGGCTCCTCCATCGCCACCAGGGCGAGCAGTTGGAGCAGGTGGTTCTGCAGCACGTCACGGGCGGTGCCGACCGAGTCGTAGAAGCCGGCCCGGGTGCCGATGCCGACGTCCTCGGCCATGGTGATCTGCACCGAGTCGACGTACTTGGAGTTCCACAACGGCTCGAAGAGGTTGTTGGCGAACCTCAGGGCGAGGATGTTCTGGACCGTCTCCTTGCCCAGGTAGTGGTCGATCCGGAACACGTCCTGGCGGGTGAAGACGTCGTCGACCAGGTCGTTGAGTTCCTTGGCCGAGGGCAGGTCGTTCCCGAACGGCTTCTCCACCACCACCCGGCGCCAGCCGCCGCACTTCTCGTTGTCCGCCATGCCGGTGCGGGCCAGCTGCTTGAGCACCACGGGAAAGGCCGCCGGGGGGATGGAGAAGTAGAAGGCGGCATTGCCGTGGATGCCGTGGCTGTCGCGCAGGTCGTCCAGGGTGCGGGCGAGCCGGTCGAACGCGGCGTCGTCGTCGAACGAGCCGCCGACGAACTTGATGTTGCCGGCCAGCCGGGACCATACCTCCTCCCGCCACGGGGTGCGGGCGTGCTGCTTGGCCGCCTCGTGGGCCAGCGACTCGAAGTCGCCGTCGCCCCAGTCCCGCCGGGCGAAGCCGAGGACCACGAATCCGGGGGGCAGCAGACCCCGGTTGGCCAGGTCGTAGACCGCCGGCAGCAACTTCTTCCGCGCCAGGTCACCGGTCACCCCGAAGATCACCAGAGCGCAGGGCTCCGGGATCCGGGGGAGTCGTCGGTCCTGCGCGTCGCGCAGCGGGTTCACGCCGCCTCCTCGCTCGGTCTGGTCCAAGTTGTCCATCGTTGCGTCCGTCATCGTGCCGATCGCATCCCGTAGCTGTGCCAGGCCGGCCGGTCGGTCGGTCAGGTGCAGCCGCAGCACCGGCCGACCCAGGTCGGTCAGCGCCTTCCGGTCACCGGCGACCTGCGCCGCCTGCAACCGTCCCAGGGAGTACGGGCGGTCCGGCACTGGCAGATCAGCGTCCACCGCACCGGTGACCTGAAGATAGCCGTCCGCCGGCGAGCCGCTCGGGTCGTACCATTCGGTGGAATGCGGCAGCCGGCCCCAGCCGAAGGTCACCGGCCGCCCGGTTGCCCGTGCCAGCGCCGGCCGCAGCCGGGCCGCGTCGGCGTCGGCCACCGGGTCCAGGTACGCGGCCACCGCCAGCGCGCCGCCGTCGCCCACCTGGCCCGCCAGGTGGCGCAGCGCGCCGCGCAAATCGGCGGGGGCGCCCGGTGGGGCGTACACCTCGATGGCGCCCTCGGTGAACGAGGGCGTCGGCTCTCCGGCGGCCAGGGCGTGGCCGAGGTTCGGCGTGCCGCCGGCCTGGGGCGGGTCGCCGCCGCGCGCCGCCGTGGCCAGCGCCGTCGCGTACTCCCAGGCCAGGAAGTGCGCGCCGAGCGGGCCGGTGACCGCCAGGTCGGCGGGGCACCCACCACCGGGTACCGCCCCGGCGGTCAGCGCGCCGCCGTAGCTGACGGTCAGCACGCCCGGCCCGCCCACGTCGGGCGCGTCCGGGGACTCCACCGGTATCGGCCGGATACCGGCCCGGGCGAGCAGCCGGGCGATCCAGTCACCGAGGCCGACCAGGCCGGTGCCGTCGGGGACCAGTGCGACCGTGCCGCGCCCGCCGCGGGCCGCCGCGGCCAGCGCCGCCCCCAGCGCCAGGGCGGGATCGTCCTCGTCGTGGGCCAGGGCCGCCGCGAACGCCTCGGCGTCGTCCAGGACCGCCGCCACCTCGACCCCGGCCAGCGCGGCCGGGACCAGATCCAGCGCGGTCAGCGCCGGGTACCGGGCGTCCGGGCGCGGGCCCACCGGCAGCACCAGTACGCCCGACTCGTCGGCGGTGGCCGCCAGCGGCGAGCCGGGGGCGGTCACCACCACGAAACGCCGGGCCGCCTCAGCCTTGATCATTCCGGTGCTCAGGAACGCCCGCCAGTACGCCCGGCCCAGCGCGTCGACCGTCACCGAGTCGCCGTCCGGATCGGCCAGCACGACCACGGTCCGGTCCAGGCGGTCGGCCAGCGCCGCGCGCACCCGCCCGGGGTCGGTGCCGTCGAGCACGGTCAACGGCCGGCCCAGGGTGCGGGCCATGGCCTCGGCGGACAGCGTCGTGCCGGCCGGGCCGACGAGCACCACGTGGTCCAGGTCGCCCAGCTCGGCGACCAGTTCGGCGAGCTGGGCGACCAGCTCCCGGCGGTTGCGGTGGGCGTCCGCGGGGACCGGCCCGGACGATGTCTCCGGCCCTGGCCCGGTCAGCGTCGCCGGATTCGGCTCGGTCAGCGCTGCCCGGTCCGGGTGGGCCAGCCGCGCCGGAAGGCCGCGCGCGACCAGCTCCGCGCGGACCGCCGCGCTGCCGGCCACACCGTCCGCGCCGTGCACGGCGAACCCGGCGGTCGCCACCGCCGGGCCGGCCATCAGGTCAGTCATGTCGCCGTCCGTCCCGGGTCGGCGGTGGCGTCCCGCGCCGCGCGGCCCTCGCCCCGCGGCGCGTCGGACGCCATCGTCACGCGTTGCCGCCGGCCTGGGCGGCGGCCCGCGCGTTGCCCTTCGCGGCCGCGCCCGGCCGACCCGTACCCTGCGCCGCCTCGGACAGGGACTTCCGCACCCCGTCGAGCAGCTCCTGCCAGCTGGCCTCGAACTTCTCCACGCCCTCGCGCTCCAGGGTGGCGATCACGTCGGTGATGTCCACCCCGACCGACTCCAGGTCGGTGAAGACCCGCCGCGCCGCGTCGTACGACCCGGTGATGGTGTCGCCCCGGGTCTCGCCGTGGTCGGCGTAGGCGTGGATCACCGACTCGGGCATGGTGTTGACCGTGCCGGGGGCGATCAGCTCCTCGACGTAGATGACGTCTCGGTAGTCCGGGTTCTTGGTCGAGGTGGACGCCCACAGCGGCCGCTGCGGGTGCGCGCCCGCGTCGGCGAGGGCCTGCCACCGGGCGGAGGAGAAGACCTCGCCGTAGCGCTCGTAGGCGAGCTGGGCGTTGGCGACGGCGGCCTTGCCGCGCAGCGCCTTGGCCTCGTCCGAGCCGATCTTCTCCAGTCGTTTGTCGACCTCGGAGTCGACCCGGGAGACGAAGAAGGAGGCCACCGAGCCGATCTTCGACAGGTCGTGGCCGTTCGCCTTCGCCTGCTCCAGGCCGGCGAGGAAGGCGTCCATCACCTGCGAGTAGCGCTCCAGGCCGAAGATCAGCGTGACGTTGACGCTGATCCCCTCGGCCAGGGTCGCGGTGATCGCCGGCAGACCGGCCTCGGTCGCCGGGATCTTGATGAACAGGTTCGGCCGGTCCACCAGCCACCACAGCGCCTTGGCCTCGGCGACGGTCTTCTCCGTCTCGTGGGCCAGCCGGGGGTCGACCTCGATGGAGACCCGGCCGTCGACGCCACTGCTCGTGTCGTACGAGGGGCGCATCACGTCGCAGGCCCAGCGCACGTCGTACGTGGTGAGCATGCGGACGGCCTCCTCGACGTCCACGCCCCGGGTGGCCAGCTCCCGCAGTTGCCGGTCGTACTCGTCGGCGTCAGCCAGCGCCTTGGCGAAGATGGTCGGGTTGGTGGTCACCCCGGCCACGTGCTTCTCCCGGCGCAGCTGGTCCAGCCCGCCGGAGCTCAGCCGCACCCGGGAGAGGTCATCGAGCCAGACCGCCACGCCTGCGGCGGTGAGTTCGCTCAGCCTGTCCGTCGTCATACCGTTCACGCTCCCCTCAGTTGCCGGTCGTGAAACCGGTGATGTCGCCCACCCGGGTCAGCGCCGCGTGCGCGGCGGCCACGATCCGGTCGGGGGTGAACCCGAACTGCTCGAAGAGCACCGAGTGCGGGGCGCTCGCGCCGTAGTGCTCCAGGCTGACGCTCTCGCCGCAGTCACCGACGATGCCGCGCCAGGACATGGCGATGCCCGCCTCCACGCTCACCCGAGCCTTTACCCCGCGCGGCAGGACCGACTCCCGGTACGCCTCGTCCTGCTCGAAGAACCACTCCTGGCAGGGCATCGACACCACCCGGGTCGGGGTGCCGTCGGCTTCCAGCCGCTCCCGGGCGGTGAGGCAGAGCTGCACCTCGGAACCGGTACCGACGATGATCACCTGCGGCTTGCCGGTGGACGCCTCGGCGAGCACGTAGCCACCCCGGGCCACGCCCTCCGCGCCGGCCAACTGCTCGCGGTCCAGCGTCGGCAGCGCCTGCCGGCTCAGCGCCAGCGCGGTCGGCCGGTCGGTGTGCTCCAGCGCCCGCCGCCACGCCCAGGCGGTCTCGTTGGCGTCGGCCGGCCGGACCACGTCCAGGCCGGGGATGGCGCGCAGCGCGGTCAGGTGCTCCACCGGCTGGTGGGTGGGGCCGTCCTCGCCGAGACCGATCGAGTCGTGCGTCCAGACGTAGACCACCGGCAGCTTCATCAGCGCGGCGAGCCGCACCGAGGGGCGCATGTAGTCGCTGAACACCAGGAAGGTGCCGCCGTACGGGCGGGTGCCGCCGTGCAGGGCGATGCCGTTGAGGATCGCGCCCATGGCGTGCTCGCGGATGCCGAAGTGCAGCGTGCGGCCGTACTCGTGGCCGGGGAAGTCCTTGGTGGCGTGGACGGCCGGGATGAACGACGGCTCGCCCTTCATGGTGGTGTTGTTGCTCTCGGCCAGGTCGGCCGAGCCACCCCAGAGCTCCGGCAGCACCGGGGCGAGGGCCTCCAGCACCTTGCCCGAGGCGGCCCGGGTGGCGATGCCCTTGGCGTCGGCGGGGAAGGTCGGCAGGGCCTGGGTCCAGCCCTCGGGGAGCACCCGGCCGGCGATCCGGTCGTAGAGCGCGCGGCGCTCCGGGTTCGCGTCCGCCCAGGCGTCGAAGGTCTGCCGCCACTGCTGCTGGGCGGCCTCGCCCCGGCTCATCACCTGCCGGGCGTGGCCGAGCACCTCCTCGTCGACCTCGAAGGTGCGCTGCGGGTCGAAGCCGAGGATCCGCTTGGTGGCGGCCACCTCGTCGGCGCCGAGCGCCGAGCCGTGGATCTTGCCGGTGTTCTGCTTGTTCGGCGCGGGCCAGCCGATGATGGTGCGCAGCGCGATGAAGGACGGGCGGCCGGTCTCCGCCTTGGCGGCCAGCAGCGCCCGGTACAGCGCCTCGACGTCCTCGTGGTAGTCGCCCTGGTCGGCGTCGCCGGCCCGCCAGTCGACCGTCTGCACGTGCCAGCCGTACGCCTGGTAGCGGGCCGCGACGTCTTCGCTCTTGGCGATCCGGGTGTCGTCCTCGATGGAGATCTCGTTGTCGTCGTAGATCAGGCAGAGGTTGCCCAGCTGCTGGTGTCCGGCGAGCGCGCTGGCCTCGTGGCTGATGCCCTCCTCGATGTCGCCGTCGGAGGCGATGCACCAGATGTCGTGGTCGAAGACCGAGGCGCCCGGCTCGGCCTCCGGGTCGAACAGGCCACGCTCGCGGCGGGCCGCCATCGCCATCCCGACCGCGTTGCCGAGGCCCTGGCCCAGCGGGCCGGTGGTGGTCTCCACGCCCGGGGTGTGCCCGTGCTCCGGGTGGCCCGGGGTGAGCGAGCCCCACTGCCGCAGCGACTTCAGGTCGTCCAGGCTCAGCGGGTAGCCGGAGAGGAACAGCTGGATGTAGAGGGTGAGGCTGGAGTGGCCGGCGGAGAGGACGAACCGGTCGCGGCCCGGCCAGTTCGGGTCGGCCGGGTTGTGCCGCATCACCCGGTTGAAGAGCAGGTACGCCGCGGGCGCGAGGCTCATGGCGGTGCCCGGGTGGCCGTTACCGGATCTCTCCACGGCGTCCATGGCCAGCACGCGGACGGTGTCGACGGCCCGACGGTCGAGGTCGGACCAGTTGAGTGCGGGGTGCTCGGGTCGGTTGGCAGCCACGATCGTTTGTGCTCCTCGGCAGATGGGCGGAACCCTCACTGGTGACCCTATCGAGCGGCCGTAAACGTCCGCCCGGGGATCTCTGCACGTAGCTGGGTACGTGCCTGACCAGATGATCGTTCAGGGTGGGGTGCGAGGTGATCCACCGAAGGTGTGACGGCTCGCACCGTTGACGGGTCGCCCGGGCAGCCAAAACGACGCCGCGTAGTCTGTGGGGCGGTGTGTGGACCCGGACGGGTCCGGCCGCCCCGTCCCCCCTGCCGAAGCCGGAAGGTGGCAATCCGTGAGCATGATCACCGAGCGCCCCGTCAGCAACCCTGCCGGGCAGCCGCCGGTGCGCACGGTGACCGAGGAGCCGGCGACACCGCGTCGGGACGTCCGGGCCGTGGTCTCCGCCTACGTCGCGTTGACCAAGCCGCGGATCGTCGAGCTGCTGTTGGTGACGACGGTGCCGGCGATGATGCTCGCCGAGGGTGGGATGCCCTCGCTCTGGCTGGTGACGGTGGTGCTGGTGGGTGGTTCGCTCGCCGCCGGTGCGGCCAGCGTCCTGAACTGTTACATCGACCGGGACATCGACCAGCTGATGCGGCGCACCAAGCGTCGTCCGCTGCCCGCGCACACGGTCTCGCCGCGCAACGCGCTGGTCTTCGGGCTGGTGCTGGCGGTGGTGTCGACGGTGTTGATGGCGGCGTTGACCAACCTGCTGGCCGCCGCGTTGACGCTGGCCGCGATCGTCTACTACGACCTCGTCTACACGCTCTGGCTCAAGCGCACCACCACCGCGAACACGTTCTGGGGTGGGGCGTGCGGGGCGGCCCCGGTGCTGATCGGCTGGGCGGCGGTCACCGGCTCCCTGGCGCCGCAGGCGTGGGCGCTGTTCGCGGTGGTCTTCTTCTGGCAGATGCCGCACTTCTACCCGCTGGCCATGAAGTACAAGGACGACTACGCCCGGGCGGGGATCCCGATGCTGCCGGTGGTCGCCTCGGCCCGCCGGGTCAACGCGGAGATCCTGGTCTTCGCCTGGCTGACGGTGCTCGCCTCGCTGCTGCTGTGGCCGCTGGGCATGAGCCTGGTCTACGGCGTGCCGGCCCTGGTGGTGGGGGCCATCTTCCTCATCGAGGCGCACCGGCTGTGCCGGCGGGTGGTCCGCGGCGAGGCGGTCAAGCCGATGCGGCTGTTCCACTGGTCGACCACCTACCTGACCATCCTGTTCGCGGCCGTCGCGCTCGACGCGCTCGTCTGACGCGGCTCGACGCGCTGTCCGACGCAGTCGGGCGGCTGGTCCGGCGCGCGCCGGGGGCGTCGGTCCGGCGTGACCGGCCCGCTGGCCTGACGCGCGCCCCGCAGCGCGGTCGGCGCTTTCTGCTCTGCTGCCACCGGCGCGCCACCGCCTGACGCGCCTCGCGCGTAGGGTGGAAAATCCGACAGATAGGGGTTTTCCTGGCCGTCCCTTTTCGCCTTCTGTTTCCGACACGTCGGGGCGAATCACCTGCGGTTTTCCGTAAACCCGTTCGTAATTGGTATCACAAAAGGTTCATCGTTCTCGCCCCCACGGGTGCGTCTCTGCTTAGGCTGCGCGTCATGGCAGATGGTTCCGATACAACGCTGGCGACGGAGCAGAGCGCGGAGCAGGCCCCCAACGGCCTGGTCGCCGGCATCAGGTCGTTCGCCGCCGGACACGGCGGCGCGAAGGCGGTCATCGAGTACGTCGGCAAGCGTGGGGCCCGGATCGTCCTCGTCGGCTCCGACGGCGAGTGGGCCGACCAGTTCGCCGACGACACCGTCGTCGCGCGGCAGGCGTGCGCCAAGGCGGGAGTCGCCGTCGAGAACGCCTGGGAACGCGAACTCATGGACCAGATGCGTCCGAGCAACGATCTCTGGCGGTCGATGTCCCGGCGCACGATGGCGCGGTGACCCAGACCTTGACCCACCACAACGCGGCCCGGGGGGAACTCCGGGTCGCTCTCGTCACCTGCGACCGGTTCGCCGACCTCGAGTCCGACGACCGGCTCGTGCTCGCCCCGCTCGCCGAACGGGGCATCGCGGTGGAGCCGGCCGTCTGGGACGATCCCGACGTCGACTGGGCCGCCTACGACCTGGTCGTGCTCCGTTCCCCGTGGGACTACGCACCGCGCCGCGACGAGTTCGTGGCCTGGGCGGAGAGTGTGCCGCACCTGCTCAACCCGGCCGACCTGGTGCGCTGGAACACCGACAAGCGGTATCTGGGCGAACTGGCCGCCGCCGGCGTTCCCACCGTGCCGACCTGCTGGGTCGAGCCGGGCGCGGACTGGACCCCGCCGGACGGCCCCGGCCAGTACGTGATCAAACCGGCGGTCAGCGCGGGCAGCCAGGACACCGGCCGCTACGACCCGGCCGATCCGGAGCACCGGGAGTTGGCCGCCGCGCACGTGCGTCGACTCTCCGCGGCCGGGCGGGTCACCATGGTCCAGCCGTACCTCGACGCGGTGGACACGGCGGGGGAGACGGCGCTGCTCTTCCTGGCCGGTCCAACGGGCCTGGCCTACAGCCACGCGATCCGCAAGGGCCCGATGCTGGACGGTCCGGACCACGGCGTCGAGGGGCTCTACCGGCCGGAGGTGATCGACGCCCGCACCGCCACGCCGGAGCAGTTGGCCGTCGGGCAGCAGGTCCTGGCCGCCGTGCCCGGGGGCGCGGACCGGCTGCTCTACGCCCGGGTGGACCTGATCCCGGGTGCGGACGGCAGGCCGGTCCTGGTGGAGCTGGAGTTGACCGAGCCGTCGCTGTTCCTCGGGTACGCCAACGGCGCTGCCGACCGCCTCGCCGAGGCGATCGTGATCCACCTGGTCCGCCGGGGCTGAGCCCTCCCGGACACTCGCCACCTGCGCCATCTCGCGCCGTCGACGAGCCGGATGTCCGGTTCGTTGCCGCCGGGGACAGGCCCGGACGCCGCGCCTTGCGGTTACCGCATCCCGGGGCCCCGGCCGGCTCAGACGGCGGCGGGGACGCGACCGGCGGTCGGCGCGGGCTGCGGGGCGGGCTCGACCGGGCGGCGTTCCCGGGTCGACCAGAGCACCGACAGGGTGGCCAGCAACACCAGGCAGGAGCCGAGCATGTGCGCGCCCACCAGGAGCGCCGGCAGGTCGGTGAGGTACTGCACGAAGCCGATCACACCCTGGCCCAGTTCGACACCGACCAGCACGAGGGCCGCCCGGGCCGCCCCGGCGGCGCCGACCGCCCGGAAGGCGAACACCAGCGCCACGGAGAGGCCGATCAGCAGGAACACGGCATCGGCGTGCACCTGGGAGATCTGCTCCGGGTCCAACCCGTTGCGGGCGGCCCCGTGGTCGCCGGCGTGCGGGCCGCTACCGGTCACCCAGGTGCCCACCACCAACACCGAGGCGCTGACCGCCGTGGTGAGCCCGGCCAGGGTGCGCAGCGGGCCGGGCACCACGGGCACCACCGGCCCGTCCGGGTCGGTGGTGCGCCGCCACAGCGCGTACGCGGCGGCGATCACCACCATGGAGGCGAGGAAGTGCAGCCCGACCACCCACGGGTTGAGGTTGGTCAGCACGGTGATCCCGCCGATGACCGCCTGCGCGGGGATGCCGAGCAGCACGGCCACCGCCAACGGCAGCAGCCGGCGCCGGCGCGGCCGGTGCGCCAGCACCGCCAGCACCACGGCGAGCGCGATGGCCCCGACGGCGAAGGCGAGCAGCCGGTTGCCGAACTCGATCACCCCGTGCACGCCCATCTCGGGGGTGGCGGTGTACGACTCGTCGGTGCACCGCGGCCAGGTCGGGCAGCCCAGGCCCGAGTCGGTGAGCCGGACCGCCCCGCCGGTCACGACGATGGCCACGTTCGCCACGATCGAGGCGTACGCGAGGCGACTCAGCAGGGTGTCGGAGACCGGGAACCGGACGGGAGCCTTCACGCCTCGAATCCTACGCATCGTAGTGGACGCCGATCGGGTGACTCCGCCATCGCGGTGTCGGGGATCACCGGGGGTCCGGTTTGCAGGCCCGGAGCGAATTACGTAACGTTGCCGTTGTGAAAAACGCGGCGGCGCTCTCCGGGCACCCGCCGGTGACCGGGACGGTCACCGGTGTGCCGCCGTCCGCCGATCTGCCCACCCGTGACCGGGTCACCCAGCTGCTGCTGGAGCGGGGGGCGACCACCGCCGCCCAGCTCGGCTCGGCGCTCGGGCTGAGCCCGGCCGCGATCCGTCGGCACCTGGACGCCATGCTCGCCGACGGTGACGTGATCGCCCGGGAACAGGTCGTCCGGGGCAGCCGCGGGCGGGGCCGCCCGGCCAAGGTGTTCCTGCTGACCGATGCCGCCCGGGGCCGGTGCGGCACGCACCACTACGACAACCTGGCCACCGGGGCGCTGCGCTGGATCGCCCGCAACGGCGGTTCCACGGCGGTGGCGGCGTTCGCCGCCGAGCAGGTCGCGGCGCTGGAGGCGCGCTGCCGGGCCGCCATGGAGGACGCCGGGGACGACCCGCTCGCGCGGGCGGAGGCACTCGCCACCGCGCTCACCGCCGAGGGTTACGCTGCCAGCGCGTCCACGATCGCCTCCGGCGGCCAGCTCTGCCAGCACCACTGCCCGGTGGCGCACGTGGCCGCCGAGTTTCCCCAGCTGTGCGAGGCCGAGACCGGGGTCATCTCCCGACTGGTCGGCACCCACGTGCAGCGCCTGGCCACCATCGCCCACGGCGACGGGGTGTGCACCACGCACATTCCGGCCCAGCCGCGCGTTCAGTCCGGTAACACCGTCACCACTGTGAGGACAGATAGATGACCGAGCAGATCGTCCAGCCCCTGACCCAGGAAGAGCAGCTCGCCGCCCTCGGTCGCTACGAGTACGGCTGGGCCGACCCCGACGCCGCCGGGGCGGTCGCCCAGCGCGGCCTCAGCGAGGCGGTGGTGCGGGACATCTCGGCCAAGAAGAACGAGCCGGCCTGGATGCTCGACCTGCGCCTGAAGGGCCTGCGCCTGTTCGGTCGCAAGCCGATGCCGGCGTGGGGCGCCGACCTCACCGGGATCGACTTCGACAACATCAAGTACTTCGTGCGGTCCACCGAGAAGCAGGCCACCAGCTGGGAGGACCTGCCGGAGGACATCAAGAACACCTACGACAGGCTGGGCATCCCGGAGGCGGAGAAGCAACGGCTGATCGCCGGTGTGGCGGCCCAGTACGAGTCCGAGGTGGTCTACCACAAGATCCGTGAGGACCTGGAGGAGCAGGGGGTCGTCTTCCTCGACACCGACACCGCCCTCAAGGAGCACGAGGACCTGTTCAAGGAGTACTTCGGCACGGTGATCCCGGTCGGTGACAACAAGTTCGCCGCGCTGAACACCTCGGTCTGGTCCGGCGGGTCGTTCATCTACGTGCCGAAGGGCGTGCACGTGGAGATCCCGCTGCAGGCATACTTCCGGATCAACACCGAGAACATGGGCCAGTTCGAGCGGACGCTGATCATCGTCGACGAGGGCGCGTACGTGCACTACGTCGAGGGCTGCACCGCTCCTATCTACTCCTCGGACTCGCTGCACAGCGCCGTGGTGGAGATCATCGTCAAGAAGAACGCCCGTTGCCGGTACACGACCATCCAGAACTGGTCGAACAACGTCTACAACCTGGTCACCAAGCGCGCCGTGTGCCACGAGGGCGCCACCATGGAGTGGATCGACGGCAACATCGGCTCCAAGGTCACCATGAAGTACCCGGCGGTCTACATGACCGGCGAGCACGCCAAGGGCGAGGTGCTCTCGGTGGCCATGGCCGGCGAGGGCCAGCACCAGGACGCCGGCGCCAAGATGGTGCACGCCGCGCCGCACACCAGCAGCACCATCGTCTCCAAGTCGATCGCCCGGGGCGGTGGCCGCACCTCGTACCGGGGTCTGGTGCAGGTGCTGGAGGGCTCGCACCACAGCCGGAGCACGGTCAAGTGCGACGCGCTGCTGGTCGACACCATCTCCCGCTCGGACACCTACCCGTACGTCGACATCCGCGAGGACGACGTGTCGATGGGGCACGAGGCGACCGTCTCCAAAGTCAGCGAGGACCAGCTCTTCTACCTGATGAGCCGGGGCCTGAGCGAGGACGAGGCGATGGCGATGATCGTGCGTGGCTTCATCGAGCCGATCGCCAAGGAACTCCCGATGGAGTACGCCCTGGAACTCAACCGCCTGATCGAGCTGCAGATGGAGGGCGCGGTCGGCTGACCCCGCCCGACCCTC